>DASUFK010000195.1:0-16327 GCA_036274615.1 Gammaproteobacteria bacterium
ATATAGGCGACCGCCGCAGCGTTGCCTCACTTTGGCCGCGCGAGTCGTCGCCTCTCGGCTCGCACCGGGCGCTGCGCGCCCGGCTCCGCGGCTCTCGGCGCTGTGGCTCGGCGGTCGCTACCGCCGCGGAGGAGGCACACACGCCGCCGATGCTCCCGCCCGAAACTTGCGCCGCGCCCACTCGCGCGCGGTGCGATGGACGCGCCGCTACGGGATCTCGTGGTGTTGGGTGCGGATCGGGCCGTAGGTGGCGGAGAGGCGGCGGGCGACGGCTTCGGCGACGTAGACGGAACGGTGCATACCGCCCGTGCAGCCGATCGCGACCGTGAGGTAGGAGCGCTGGAAATCCTGGTAGCGCGGAATCCACTCCTCGAGAAACTTCACGATCGCGTCGACCATTTCCTGCACCACCGGCTGCTCGTCCAAGAAGCGGCGCACCGGATAGTCCTTGCCGTTCAACGGGCGCAGCGTCGGCTCCCAATAGGGATTGGGCAGGCAGCGCACGTCGAACACGAAGTCCGCGCTCGCCGGCAGGCCGTGCTTGTAGCCGAACGATTCGATGAGGATCGACAACGTGCCCGGCGCTCTCAAGCCAACGCGCTCGCGGATCTGCTCGCGGAGCTCGTACACCGTCATACCCGTCGTGTCGATCACGAGCTCCGCCGAGTTGATCACGGGGCCGAGCAGCTCGCGCTCCTTCGCGATCGCCTCCGCGAGGCTCGTGTCGCGGTCGGTGAGTGGGTGCTTGCGGCGCGTCTCGCTGAAGCGCGACAGCAGCGTCTGGTCGTCAGCCTTCAAGAAGATGATGTCGCACTCCACGCCGTCGCCGCGGAGCTTGGCGATCAGCGCCGGGATGTCGGCGATGTCGCTCGGCCGGTTGCGTGCGTCGAGGCCGAGCCCCACCTTCTCGAACGCGGCGTCGCGCCGCGGCAGGATCTCGTCGACGAACGAGTGCAGCAGCGCGACCGGGATGTTGTCGATGCAATAGAACCCGAGGTCCTCGAGGACGTGGAGCGCGACGCTCTTGCCCGAGCCGGAGAGGCCGCTGACGATGATCAAACGCACGGTAACACCCGCATCCGCCGGGAGGGCGGGAAGGAGAGGCCCGCGAACGCGTGGTTATTTGAGCCGCTTCTCGACGTCTCTCGCGTGATGGTCGGTGATCTTTTCTTTGTGCTTCTTGACCTGGCGATCGAGCTTGTCGACAAGCATGTCGATCGCGGCATACATGTCTTCCTCGATCGAGTCGGCGTGGATCGTACCACCTCCCAGGTGTACGGTGGCTTCTGCTTTGTGAATCAGCTTTTCTACTGTGAGGATGCAGTGGATGTCGGTCATGTTGTCGAAGTGCCTTTGGAGCTTCGCGAGCTTCGTGCCGACGTAGTTGCGTAAGGCCGGGGTGACGTCGATGTGATGGCCCGTAACGCTCAGCTGCATGGTCTATTCTCCTTCCACTGGTTGCAGTCGTTCGTTTTTTTCCTCGTCGATCAGCCCACCATCTTGCTGCGCTTGCGGTCACTCGACGACGGAATCTTCATCGCTTCGCGGTACTTCGCGACGGTACGGCGGGCTACGGTGATGCCGCCCTCTGACAGCATCTGCGCGATCTGGTTGTCGCTCAAGGGCTTCTCGGGATCCTCGGCGCTCACGAGCTTGCGGATCTTCGCGCGCACGGCCGTGGACGATTGCTCGCCGTCATCGCCGGCCACATGGCTCGAGAAGAAATAGCGGAACTCGAATACGCCGCGCGGCGTGTGCATGTACTTGTTGGTGGTGACGCGCGAGACGGTGGACTCGTGCATCTCGATGGCTTCGGCGATGTCCCTTAAGACCATCGGCCGCATGTGCTCTTCGCCTTGCTCGAGAAACTCGGTTTGGCGCTGCACGATCGTCAACGCGACCTTGAGCAGCGTCTCGTTGCGAATTTCCAAGCTGCGAATCAACCAGCGCGCCTCTTGGAGCTGGGTCCGTAGAACATCATACTCCTCGCCGCGCCCGAGCGAGCCCGCGTAGATTTGATTCACTCGCAGCGTCGGCGACACGGCGTTGTTGAGCTCCACTACCCATGCGCCGTCGTGACGGCGTACGAACACATCCGGCACGACGTACTCGGCCGCCGGCGCAAAGATCGAAGCGCCGGGCCGCGGATGACAGCCGCGCACGATCGCCACCGCTTGGTCGAGCTCTTCGTCGGTGACTTTGAGCTGGCGCTTCAACGGCCCGTACTGATGCTCGGCGACCAGCGCGAGGTGCTCGGTTGCGATCACTTTGGCGAGCGCCAAGCCCGGCGTGGAGGAGTCGAGCTGGGCGAGCTGCAGCAGCACGCACTCGCTGACGGAGCGAGCGGCGATGCCCGCCGGATCGAACCGCTGCACGACCTCGACCAGCACGCGCTCGATCTCCTCCGGCGTGGCGAGCACGTCGGGCGCGAGCGTCGCGCGGATCGTGTCGATGTCGTCGGTGAGGTAGCCGTCGTCGTTGATCGCGTCGATGATCGCTTGACCGATCGTCGTGGTGCGGCTGTCGAGGTTCTCGAGCTCGAGCTGCCACAGCAAGTGGTCCCGTAGCGTCTCCTCGGAGCGGTCCGCGTACTCGAACGTGGTGGGGGGCTCGGAGCTCTTCGGCGCTTCGGACGGCCCGGTCTTCTGTACGTCGCCCCATTCAGCCTCGGCCGCGACCGCGGTCTCGGCTACGGGCTCGGTGGGCTCCGTGAAATCGATCTCGGCGTCGTCGCCGTCCTGCTCGCCGGTGTCGGTGGACGATTCCGTACCGGTGTCCGTCGGCGTTTCCGATTCCTCGACCTCGAGCATCACGTTCTCGTCGAGCGCCGCCTGGATCTGGGTCTGCAACTCCATGATCGGCAGCTGCAGCAGGCGGATTGCCTGTTGGAGCTGCGGCGTCATGGTCAGCTGTTGCGTCAGCTTCAGTTGCAGGGACGGTTTCAGCATGCTGTCAGTCTAACGGACTTTTTAGAGGGAAAAGCCTTCTCCGAGATAAACCTCTCGGACGCTCTTATTCGACAGAATCTCATCGGGAGAGCCGGCTGCCATCAGGCTCCCGTTATTGAGGATATAAGCGCGGCCGCAGATACCCAGGGTTTCGCGCACGTTGTGGTCGGTGATCAATACGCCGATGTCGCGCTGCGTCAGGTGCCGAATGATGCGTTGGATGTCGAGCACCGAGATCGGGTCGACGCCCGCGAACGGCTCGTCGAGCAGCACGAATTTCGGTTCCGTCGCGAGCGCGCGTGCGATCTCCACGCGGCGGCGCTCGCCGCCGGAGAGGCTCAGTCCCAACGAATCGCGCACGTGGCTGATGTGCAGCTCCTCCATGAGCTCCTCGAGCTTGCTCTGACGCGCGGCTCGATCGAGGTCCCGCCGCGTCTCGAGGATAGCGCGAATGTTGTCGGCCACCGAGAGCTTGCGAAAGACCGAGGCCTCCTGGGGCAGATAGCCCAGGCCGAGCTTCGCGCGCCGATACACCGGCAGCCGCGTGACGTCGCGGCCGTTCAAGCGGATGGTGCCGCGATCGCAGCGCACGAGCCCCACGATCATGTAGAACGCCGTGGTCTTGCCCGCGCCGTTCGGTCCGAGCAGCCCCACGACCTGGCCGCTTTCGATCGAGAGGCTCAAGTCCTTCACGACCTCACGCAGCCGATAGCGCTTGGCCACTCCGAGCGCTTCGAGCTTGCTCATGGGGGAGAGGCGGTGGGAGAGGCTTTGGTTTGCGGTGCTGGAAGGATCCGAATCCTGTAACCCTGGTCCTCCCCGCAAACCGTGGGTCCGTTCTGCAAACCTTCGTTCTTGAGGTCGTAGATCACGTCGCAGCCTTGCACGTGGTAGCGATCCTGGGTGATGACGACGCCCTCCGACATCCGGAGCGTCTGCGCCACGTTATCGAACGAAATCTTGGCGGCTGTGCCGTGAACCGGTTCCTTGCCCGCCACGGTTCGCGAAGCGGTGAACGAAGCCGGGACGCCGGCGAGCTCGGCGCGCGCCAACTGCTTCTTCTCGAACGTAAACACGGCCGACTGCGCCTCCATGACATTGCCGCCGATCGTGATCCGGACGTGCCCCGTGAGGCGCCACTCGCTGCGCACGTCGATGTCGACGCCTGTCGCGAATGCGTCGTCGGCCTTGATCTGGAGATTGCACTGTTTGATCGTCGGTTTGACGAAATGAGTGAGGTTTTGGTTGTTGCCGTCGAACGCGAACGACTCGGACTCGATGTCAAGCGGCGCGTTGCAGCTCGCGGCTCCCTGCGCTGCGAGCGCGGTGCTCAGCCCGAGCGCGGGCACCAGAACAAGCAATCTAACGGCTAAACTCGGCATGTACTTTGGATTCTAGCGTCAGCTTCTTGGCGTTCAACAGCGTGTTCAGGCCTACTCCTGTCCAGCGCCAGTCCCCAACTCGGATTTCCACGGCACCGCCCGAGGTGGCCCGTGAATCGCGTGGCTGGAAGTGCATCGTCGGGGCGAGAATCTGCATGGGATCGCTGCCGTCGGTGGGCGCGCTGCGAAAGCGGACGTCACCCTCGAGATCGACATGCGAACGGTCTTTCGGGGTAATGGCGCTGCGCGCGCTGATCGACCAAGGCGTCTCGTCCGCCGGCGTGTATTCGATGCGCACGCCCTCGAGCGTAAAGCGCTCCTCGGGCAGCTCGGCGAGGGACTCGGCCTCGATCTGTAGCGCCACGCGGCCCTGCTCGTCGGTAGCCGTGAGCCGCACGTTTTTCATGTAGTAGCCCGGCAGCTCGCCCCCCACGCTCGTTTGCGAGGCGGGCTCGGCCGGCGGCGGTCGGCTATACCAGTAGCTCGCGGCCGCACCGCCCGCCAGAAGCACAATGCCGACGGCGTTCCGCAGGTTCACGGCGTGTCGCGGCGACTGCGGCGGTTCATGTGCGGATTGTACGCGACGCCCAGTGCCGCCTAAGATGCCGAAGAAGGCTCCACCTCATTTTCCAGCGTAGTCGCCAGGTACGGCGACGAGCTCGGCGGAGGATGGGTCTCACCCTAACGCGAGACCGCGACGACATGGACCCCAACGAAATCACCGCGCTGATCGAGCAAAACCTCCCGGGCGCCCGCGCCGAAGTGAGCACGGACGGCCAAGGACACTACGAGGCCACCGTGGTCTCGTCTGCGTTCGCCGGCAAGCGCAGCTTGCAGCGGCACCAGCTCGTCTACGGCACCTTGGGCGAGCGCGTAGGCCGGGAGATCCATGCGCTCGCGGTCAAGACCTACACGCCGGAAGAGTGGGACTCGCGCGGCCCCTAGTTCGTGCACCCATCGCCGCGTTGAACGAGCACACCGTTGGATAAATTGGCGATCGTCGGCGGCGCGCCCCTGCGCGGCGAGATCCAGATCTCGGGGGCGAAGAACGCGGCCCTTCCCATCCTTGCGGCCACGCTGCTGGCCGACTCGCCGGTCAACCTCGGCAACGTTCCACACCTGATGGACGTGACGACGACGGTGAAGCTGCTGCGGCGCATGGGCGTCGAGATCACGATCCACGACGGCGTGCGGATCGAGGTGGACGCCTCGGACGTGAAGGAGCTCGTGGCTCCGTACGAGCTCGTGAAGACGATGCGCGCCTCGATTCTCGTGCTCGGTCCTCTCGTGGGCCGCTTCGGCAGGGCCGACGTGTCGTTACCCGGCGGTTGCGCGATCGGCGCCCGGCCCGTGAATTTGCACGTCGCCGGGCTGCGCGCGATGGGCGCCTCCATCACGATCGACAACGGCTTCATTCGCGCACGCGCCGACCGGCTGCACGGCGCGCGGCTCGTGCTCGACACGGTCACCGTGACGGGCACGGAAAACCTCTTGATGGCCGCCACCTACGCGAAGGGCGAGACCGTCATCGAGAACGCCGCTCGCGAGCCCGAGATCGCGGACCTCGCGAGCTTTCTCACCGCGATGGGCGCCAAGATCGAAGGCGCGGGATCGGACACGATCCACGTGCAGGGCGTGGATTCTCTCTCGGGCGCTCGCTACGACGTCATGCCCGATCGGATCGAGAGCGGCACCTACCTGGTCGCGGCAGCCATCACCGGCGGGCGGGTGAAGATCACGCGCACCCAACCCGAACATTTGGACGCGGTTCTGCAAAAGCTCAGCGAGGCCGGCGCGTTGGTCACGCGCGGGGCGGACTGGATCGAGGTCGACATGCAGGGGCGTCGGCCCAAGGCCGTCGACGTCAAGACGGCGCCGTACCCCGGTTTTCCCACCGACATGCAGGCGCAGTTCTGCGCGCTCAACGCCGTGGCCGACGGCGCGGCCACGATCACCGAGACGATCTTCGAGAACCGCTTCCAGCACGCGCTCGAGCTGCAGCGACTCGGCGCAAACGTCGCCATCGAGGGCAACACGGTGATCGTGCGCGGTGTGGAGCAGCTCACCGGAGCGCCGGTAATGGCCACCGATCTGCGCGCATCCGCGTCGCTCGTCTTGGCCGGTCTGCGCGCGAGCGGCACGACCGTCGTGGACCGGATCTATCACATCGACCGGGGCTACGAGCGAATCGAGGAGAAGCTCGGCCAGCTCGGCGCGGACATCCGTCGCCTGGCGCGCTGAGCTCCGCGGTCAGCCGCGGTTTCGCGACGGCGGGCGCTCCTCGAGCACGGCGTCCGTCGAGAACGGCATGCCGTTGGCGTGGACCCCGCGGATCTTGATGCGCTGCCCGGGCTGCGAGCTTGCGACCAGATTCATGGCCTGCTGCTCGCTGTACATCCGCTGGCCGTTGATGTGGGTGAGCACGTCGCCCGGCCGCAGCCCCGCGGTCGCCGCAGGCCCCGTAACCTCGTTGAGCCTCACGGCCGAGCCGTCGATGCCTACGCGGCGCATCTCCGCGGCCGGCACGTAGTCCGGATCGATGACCCCGAGATAGCCGCGAATCACGCGCCCGTGCGCGATGAGCTGCTCCATGACGCCGCGCACGAGGTTCACCGGGATCGCGAAGCCGAGGCCCTCGGGCATCGCTTGGTCGCGGGGCGCCGCGCTGATGGTCGCCGTGTTGATGCCGACGAGCTCGCCGCGAGCATTGACGAGCGCGCCGCCGGAGTTGCCGACGTTGATCGCGGCATCGGTCTGGATGAAGTCCTCGAATGTCGCCACGCCGAGCTGGCCGCGGCCGGTGGCGCTCACGATGCCCATCGTCACCGTCTGGCTCAGGCCGAGCGAGTTGCCGATCGCGAGCACCACTTCGCCCACCTCGAGGCTGTCGGAGCGGCCGAGCCGCACCTCCGGCAAGTTCGGCAAGTCGACGGACAAGAGCGCGAGCTCCGTCTCCGGGTCGGTGCCCACGAGCCGCGGCGTGGCGATGCGGCCGTCGGCGAGCTGGACGCGGATCTGGTCCGCGTCTTTGACCACATGCCAATTCGTGACGATGTAGCCCTGGTTGTCGATGACGACGCCGGAGCCGAGCGCACCGCGGCGCCGCAGGATCTGGCCGGTGACCGGCGATGTCGTGTAGGTCTCCGTGTAGATGTTCGCCACGGCGGGCGCGCTCGCGGCGACGGCCTGGGCGTAGCTCGCGACGCCGGTCTGCGGCGCGCGCCCGGTCACCAATTCCGGTTTCGCGAGCACGATGAGGAAGGCGATGGCGAGGCCGACGGCGGCCGATTGCACGAAGAAGCCGGCAACCTTGAAGATCGACGACATGCGGGGAGTTTACCAGGCGTTCGGTGGTCAAGCTCTTTCGTCGCTGTGTATAATGCGGCGGTTCCAAAGGGAACTCTCGTAAAACTATCCGGGCGCGGCGCACACCGGGACGACGTGCGACAAATCCCCGCAGAATTGGCATAACTCACGTTTGATAGAAGAGGGAGCAACCTGATGCTTGACCCCGTCGGTCAAGGAGTGCTCTGTGGCTGAGAGCACGGGTTTCACGAGGCGACATTTCCTCACGGTCGCGACCGCCGTCACGGGCGGTGTCGGTGCCATCGCCACGGCGGTGCCGTTCGCGCTTTCTTTCAAGCCGAGCGCGCGGGCCCAGGCGCTCGGAGCCCCGGTCGAGGTCGACGTCAGCAAGATCGAGCTCGGCGCGCTGTTGAAGGTCGAGTGGCGCGGCCGTCTGATCTACATCCTGCGCCGCTCTCCGGACATGCTCGCGGAATTGAAGAAGGACGCGGATCTGCTCCGGGACCCCACGTCGCAAGACTCCACGCAACCGAGCTACGCCCAGAACGAGTACCGCAGCATCCGGCCCGAGTTCCTCGTCATGGAGGGCGTGTGCACCCACTTGGGGTGCGCGCCGGCCCCTCGTTTCGAGGTCGCGCCGGTGGATCTCGGTCCCACGTGGCCGGGCGGGTTCTACTGTCCGTGTCACGGCTCCAAGTTCGATCTCGCGGGACGCGTCTTCACCGGCGTTCCGGCGCCCACCAATCTCACCGTGCCGCCGTACCGATTCGTCAACGACAGCACCATCCAGATCGGCTCCGACACGGAGAATTCGTAATGGCGAGCACGGAAGCAGACGTCTTCGACCGCTTGGGCCGCGGTCTGCGCTCGCTCGGAGCTTGGATCGACGACCGTTTCCCGATGACGAAGCTCATCAAGGAGCACGCCACCGAGTATTACGCGTCGAAGAACTTCAACTTCTGGTACGGCTTCGGCGTCATCGCCACGGTCGTGCTCGTGATGCAGCTCGTCACGGGCATTTTCCTCACGATGAACTACAAGCCCTCGTCGGACGACGCGTTTGCCTCCGTCGAGTACATCATGCGCGACGTCGAGTGGGGCTGGCTGATCCGCTATCTCCATTCCACGGGCGCCTCGGCGTTCTTCATCGTGGTGTACCTGCACATGTTCCGCGGCTTGCTCTACGGCTCGTACAAGAAGCCGCGCGAGCTCGTGTGGATCATCGGCATGTTCATTTACCTGTGCCTCATGGCCGAGGCGTTCTTCGGGTACCTGCTGCCCTGGGGCAACATGTCGTACTGGGGCGCGCAGGTGATCGTGTCGCTGTTCGGCGCGATTCCGGTCATCGGCAACGGGTTGTCGGAGTGGATCCGCGGCGACTTCTACATCTCCGACATCACGCTGAACCGGTTCTTCGCGTTCCACGTGATCGCCGTGCCGCTGGCGCTCATCGGCCTCGTGGTCGTGCACATCATGGCGCTGCACGAGGTGGGGTCGAACAACCCGGACGGCATCGAGATCAAGGAGCACAAGGGCAAGGACGGGAAGCCGATCGACGGCGTGGCGTTCCACCCGTACCACACGAGCAAGGACCTCGTGATCGTCATCGTGTTCTTGATCCTGTTCTCGGCGGTGGTGTTCTTCGCGCCCGACATGGGCGGATATTTCCTCGAGCACGCCAACTTCGAGCCCGCGAATCCGCTGCAAACGCCGCCGCACATCGCGCCCGTGTGGTACTTCACGCCGTTCTACGCGATGTTGCGCGCGGTGCCCGACAAGCTGCTCGGCGTGGTGTTCATGGGGTCCGCCGTGTTGCTGCCGTTCTTCTTGCCGTGGCTGGACCGCTGTCGCGTCAAGTCGATCCGCTATCGCGGGTGGATGTACAAGGTGTCCCTGATGGTGTTCGCCGTGACCTTCCTCACGTTGGGTTACCTCGGCCTCCAGCAGCCGACTCCGCCTGTCGTGGTGCTCTGCCGGATCTTCACGATCCTGTACTTCGCGTTCTTCTTCCTGATGCCGTTCTACTCGCGTGCGGAGAAGACCAAGCCGGTTCCTGCCAGGGTGACGCCGTGAGGGCCGTGTCCGGCGCGCTCGTCGCGTTGCTGTTGTCCGCCGGCCTCGGCGGTGCGGCGCTCGCGCAAGAGGAGGCGGAGCTCGAGTCCGCGCAAAACAACGTCGCCGACACGGCGTCCCTGCAGCGCGGCGCCAAGTATTTCGTGAACTACTGCCTCGGCTGTCATTCCGCGAAATACGTGCGCTACAACCGGCTCGCTAAGGATCTGCAGCTCACCGAGCAGCAGCTCGTGGACAATCTCATGTTCACCGGCGAGCGGCCGTTCGACACGATGGCGATCGGGGCGCGTCCCGAGGACCAGGCGCGCTGGTTCGGCCGGCAACCGCCCGATCTGTCGTTGATCGCCCGAAGCCGCGGACCCGACTATATCTACACGTTCCTGCGGAGCTTCTACGCGGACCCGAAGAAGCCGACCGGCGCCAACAACGTCGTTCTGCCGGGAACCGCGATGCCGCACGTGCTCTGGGAGCTGCAAGGTGTGCAGACGGCGAAGTTCAAGGAGGGCAGCGGCGAATTCGAGGGATTCGAGCTTGCTCGTGCCGGTGCGCTGCAGCCCGAGGAATACGACGAAGTCGTTCGCGACATCGTGAATTTTCTCGACTACATCGGCGAGCCGATCCAGCGCGAGCGCGTTGCACTGGGCATTCGGGTGATCGGGTTCCTACTCGTGTTCTGGCTGATCGCGTACCTGCTCAAGAAGGAAATCTGGAAGGACGTCCACTAGTCCCTCCGCCGCCGATGCACGCGCCCGCTCCAAGGAGACTCCTTATATGACCGTCATTGCCAATCGTCGATCGGTGATGACGCTGTTCTCGAAACCTGCGGATCCTTGGAGCCATCGCACGCGTCTGGTGCTCTCGGAGAAGAGCATCAGCATCGACATCGTCGACGTCGACGACGGCAACCTGCCCGAAGACCTTCTCGATCTGAATCCCTATAACAGCGTGCCGACGCTCGTCGACCGCGACCTCGTGCTTTACGACTCGCGCGTGATCATGGAGTACCTGGACGAGCGTTTTCCGCATCCGCCGCTGATGCCGGTGGATCCGGTCACGCGTGCCCAGTTCCGCCTCGCGCTGTTTCGCATCGAGCGCGACTGGTACTCGCTCGCGGGGGAGATCGGCACCGGGGTCGAGCGCAAGCCGATGGGGCGCGCCGTCAAGGCGCTCGAGGAGAGCATCCTCTCGAGCGTCGAGATCTTTTCCGCGAAAAAGTTCTTCTTGAGCGACGAGTTTTCGCTGGTCGACTGCACGATCGCCCCGATCCTCTGGCGTCTGCCGCTGTTCGGCATCAAGCTGCCGGCGCAAGCGCGGCCGATTCAGCGATACATGGACGAGGTGTTCTCGCGGCCGTCGTTTCAGGCGAGTCTCACCGAGTTCGAGCAGGAGATACGTCAGTAGCCGCCCCGCAGACCTCGCAGCGACCTTACTTGCTTCGTGCGATGCACGAGTGGATGGTCGACAACGGTCTCACTCCGCACTTGATCGTCGCCGCGCGCGAAGGCCTCGAGCTCCCCGCGGAGCACGTGAAGGACGGCAAGATCGTACTCAACGTGAGCTACTCGGCGACGCGCGAGCTCACGCTCGGCAACGACACGATCACGTTCGAGACGCGCTTCGGCGGCATGCCCCGCCGGCTCGCGATCCCCGTCGAAGCGGTGCTCGGCATCTACTCGCGCGAAAACGGCCAAGGCATGCTCTTCGCCGAAGACGACTCGCCCGGCGCGCCGCCTCCGTCGGACACGCCGTCGCCTCCGGCGAGCGATTCCCCTGCGCCGCCCGGTAGCGGCCGGCCGAAGCTGAAAGTCGTCAAGTAGTCGACGGCGTCGCGGCGTCGGGGTTTGCGCGGGCGAGTGGGACGTGTGGGGTCCCCGTCGGCACGCGACTTCGCCGGCCCTGCGGGCCGGTTCCCTCGCCACGGCGCGTTCGCCGGGGTCCGGTCCGCGGTCGTTCATTAGTGATGCACGTGCAGACGTCGGTGCCGCCGCGGATCCGGATGCTCGCCTGCGGCTCGCCCCGGGCGCTGCGCGCCCGGCTCCGCGGCTCTCGGCGCTGTGGCTCGGCGGTCGCTACCGCCGCCGGGGACCCCACACGTCCCACTCGCCCGCGCAGTGCCACTCGATCCGTTGTCGAAGACAGGAGCGACACTTCAGTGCGCATCGCAGCATCTCAGCGCGCATCGCGCGTGCGTCCGACGCTGCCCGAAGCTGATGACCGTAAGCACGCGATGAGGTTTGCGGGGCGGGCGGGAGCGGGTGATGCCCGTGTCGCGGCGGTAGCGCCCGCCGAGCCACAGCGCCGAGAGCCGCAGGTGCCTCGGGCGCGCAGCGCCCGAGGTGCGAGCGGCACGCGAGCATCCGGAACCGCGGCGGCACGCGACGTCTACGAAGTGCGCGAGTGAACGACCGCGGTCCGGACCCCGGCGAACGCGCCGTGGCGAGGGAACCGGCCGCAGGCCGGCGAAGGCGCGTGCCGCGACACGGGCATCACCCGCTCCCGCCCGCCTCGCAAACCGGTCTCAAACGAAGCGACTCTTCGATACGAACGATCAGCGTGGCTCGAGGAGCTCCGCGTCGATGAGGTCGCACAGCGCGTGGATCACGAGGAGGTGTACTTCTTGGATGCGGCAGGTGCGCTCGGCGGGGACGCGAATCTCGATGTCGTCGTCACCGAGCGCGCCCGCGATGGCGCCGCCGTCACGTCCGGTGAGCGCCACGACCTTGAGCCCGCGCTCGTGCGCCGCGCCGATCGCGCGCAGCACGTTCTCCGAGTTGCCCGACGTCGAGATCGCGAGGAGCACGTCGAGCGGCTGGCCGAGCGCGCGGACCTGCTTGGAGAATATTTCGTTGTAGGCGTAGTCGTTGGCGATCGACGTCAGCGTCGAGCTGTCGGTCGTCAGCGCCACCGCCGGCAGGCCGGGACGCTCGAGCTCGAAGCGGTTCAAGAGCTCGCTCGAGAAGTGTTGCGCGTCGGCCGCCGACCCGCCGTTGCCGCAGCTCAAGATCTTGCCGTCCTCGAGCAGGCAACGCGTCATCAGCGCGGCCGCGGCCGCGATCGTGGGCGCGAGCTCGATCGCGCCCTGCTTGGTGGCGATGCTGTCCTGAAAGTGACGCCGCACCCGTTCTTCCATCATTTCTCGGCCACCTCGCAAGCATCGCCGTCGTCACTGTGCCCTCTCGCCACTTCGCGTTCAACTGGCATCGAACGCGTTCTTGATCCAGCGGATTGCAGGCGCCGCCGTCTCGATCGCGTCGAAGGTCACGACGTCGAAGCGCACGCAGACCTTCGACCATTCGGAATGACGCATCAAGAGGTGGCGAGTGGCTTGAATGATGCGCGCGCGTTTGCGCGGACCGATCGTAGTTACTGCGGTGCCGTAGGGGTTCGTGGCGCGCGCGCGGACCTCGACGACGATCAGCATACGGCCGTCGCGGCATACGAGATCGAGCTCGCCGAGCCGGCAGCGATAGCCGCGCGCGAGCACCGTGAGGCCCTGGCTCTCGAGGTACTCGGCGGCTGCGGCCTCCCAACGGCGGCCGCGCTCGAGGTGCATCGTCAGCGATTGCCGATGAGCCTACCGGCTTCGTTCCCGCGGAGCGACGCGGCTTCGACAGGCACGGGCCGGCCGTTGCGGAACTGCGCTACCGGGAGATTGCGGTGGACTCGTCCAGCATCGTCGAGGCTCAAGTCGCCCGACATTCCCGTGAGCGGCCACGACCGCTCGCCGCCGTACAGCGAGCCCGCCAGCCGATAGGCGTCGAAGCCCATGCTGTAGAGGCGAACATTTGCACGCTGCGGCCAATACGTTTGCAGGTCGCGGCGCACCTCCGTGGCGGCGGCGTCGGGCGCGACGACGGCCGGCGCGTCGGTGAAGAAGACGCCGTTCAAGTCGTTGTCTCGCGCTTCGCTGCCCGGTGTGAAAACGTCGGAGGTTGCATAGATCGGAATGTCGCCGGCTCCGTTGACGCGCAGCTGCGGCGCGAGCAGGCGGGCGGTGCGCGCGTCGTCCGCGGGCACGGCGATGAAGATTGCGTCGATGTCCTGCCGACGGCGCGGCTCGAACTCGATCGGCACGCCGAGATTGGCCTGAAGCCGGCGCTCCCGTTGCGTGCTCTTTGCGATGTTGAGCAGGTCGGTGATCGCCTTGGAAAAGTCCTGAGCGCCGGCCTCGAAGCCTGCGAAATTCACGAACACGCCACCGCGCGCCTCGAACTCGGTGCGGAAAGTGTCCTTCAACCGATAGCCGCGCGTGTCGCTCGGCACGAACGCGATCGCGGTCTTCGCGCCGGCGTCCGCCGCGGAGCTCGCGATGACGCGCGCTTCGTCGTCGGACGAGAGCGCAAATTGATAGAAGCCGCGTGAAGCAGGCGCCTCGACCTGCGCGTAGTTGAGCGCAAGCGTGGGCACGAAGCCCGCGTGCGTGATCACCTGGTCGACTTCTTGGCGCAGCAGCGGCCCGACGATGAAATCGGCGCCGTCGAGCTGCGCGCGCAGATACGCCTGCTGCGCTCCGCCGGGGAGCGCCGTGTCGTAGACCCGAATCGCGGTGTCCCCGGACGCCGCGCTGCGCAAATGCGCGGCGACGAAGCCGTCGCGGATCGCGAGCGCCGCGCTACGGGCAGGGGATGAGAGCGGCAGCAAGAGCGCGATCTGCTTCGGAAAGACCCCGGCGCCGCGCTGCGAGGCGAGCAGCTCGGCGAGCAAGCTGCCCGCCGCGGGATGATCGGTGTACGTCTGGCGCCAGCGCAAAAGCGAGCCCCGCAGGTCCGCATCGCTGCTCGACGCGAGCGGCGCGAGCGCGAGCCAACCGTCGACGACCTTGTCTCCGGTGGGCGGCGGCGGCGTCGTCAACGGATAGCGCTTGAAGCCGTCCCAGATCAGCCTTTGGTTCGCGAGCACCGATTGGGAATCGCCGAGCCAGATCTCGCGCTCGACGAGGGTGCGCACGGCCTCGACATGCCGCCCGAGCTGAAACAGCGCCTGGCCGCGCACCGCCGCCGCATCGCTCTGAACTTGCGTCGATAGCGGTTGCTGGAGCGTCGCGAGCAGGTCGAGCGCGGCCTGCGGGCGGCGGTCGCCGATCTCGACACGCGCGGACAAGATGGTGATCGACTTCTGCTGCTCGGCGCTCGCGCCGGCGCGAGCCTCGGTGAGCCGCCGCCGCGCGGCCGCGGTATCGCCGGCGTCGGCGAACAGCCGCGCCGACTGGAGCAGGTAATTGATCCTGAGCGGGCCGGTGACACCGGCCGCGAGCTGCGCGTAGAGATCCGCGGCGGCCGCCGGGTTGCCGTTCTGCTCCGCGGCCTGGGCTCGAGCCTCGAGACCCTGGACGTTCGTGGGCCGAGTGGTCGGCGAGATCGTGGTGCAGGCGCCGAGCAGCGCGAGAAGCACCGCGATGAGCATGGTCCACACAACGACGCGCAGCGTGCGCGTGAACGCGGGAGCGGACCGCGCGCGGCTGAATGCCCGCTCTCCGGTAATCATCCGTTCGAAGGTAGGCCCCCGTTCGAACGTAGACCAATTTGCAAAGGTGTCGATCATCCCTAACACTCGACGTCTATGACGGACACGCCGGCCGCGCGGGGCAGGCTCTACGTGGTCGGCACTCCGATCGGCAACCTCGCCGACTTGAGCGAGCGAGCGCGCGAAGCGCTCGCGGGCGCGGACGTCATCGCAGCCGAGGATACCCGGCGTACCCGGGGATTGCTATTGCATATCCGGGCAGAAACGCCGCTTATTGCGTATCACGAGCATAATGAGCGCGAGCGCGTCGCGGAGCTGCTCGACAAGCTCGCGCGGGGCGCCACCGTCGCCCTCGTGAGCGACGCCGGCACACCGCTGATCAGCGATCCCGGCTGGCGTCTGGTGCGCGCCGCGCGCGCTGCCGGTATCGACGTGGTGCCGATTCCGGGGCCGAGCGCGGTGATCGCGGCGCTCTGTGCCGCCGGCATCGCCACCGATCGTTTCGCGTTCGAAGGATTCTTGCCGCGGCGCGCAGCCGCGCGCGTGGAACGATTGCGCCAGCTCGCAGCCGAGCCGCGAACGCTCGTGTTCTTCGAGTCGGTGCACCGATTGCCGGAAACGTTGGACGCGCTCGTCGAGCAACTCGGCCCGGACCGGCCCGCAGCGCTCGCGCGCGAGCTCACCAAAGTGCACGAGCAAATCGTGAGCGCGCCGCTCGGCGAGCTGCGCGCGCGTCTCGACGGCGACATCCCGTTGCTCGGCGAGTTCGTGATCGTCGTCGCCGGCGCGCCGGGCGAAGCGCCGCCGGACGAGCGTCGCGCCCGCGAGATCTACGAGCTGCTGAGCTCCGAGATCGAGCCGAGCAAGGCGCTCAAGCTCACCGCGGCCATTACCGGCCTGTCGCGCAACGATCTCTACCGGCTCACGCGGACTTGACGGTTCCGCAGACTCTCGCGCGAGGCATTCGGGTAAGCTTGGCGGCGGAGTCGGCCGGGCAGTCGCTGGGGCGCAAGTCCTGGAGGAAAGTCCGGGCTCGATTGGGCGGAGTGCCAGGTAACGCCTGGGAGGCGCGAGCCTACGGAAAGTGCCACAGAAAACAAACCGCCGGCCGGCAACGGCAGGTAAGGGTGAAAAGGTGCGGTAAGAGCGCACCGC
>DASUFK010000196.1:0-9979 GCA_036274615.1 Gammaproteobacteria bacterium
GGAAGAGGCCCTGCTCGCAGACACGAAGCTGCTGCTGATGACGTATCTCCTCATCAACGCCTGGCCGCTGCGGGAGATCGTGGCGGCGTTCGCGATCGAGATGGACGAAGCCGAGCGGCTGCTCGTCCGCTTGCACCGCGCGAAGATCATCGAGCTGATGCCGTTCAACCGCGTGAAACTGCTCACGGCGCGCAACTTCAGATGGCGCAAGAACGGGCCCGTGCAGAAGTTCTTCGAGACTCAGGTGCAGCGCGACTTTCTGTCGGGACCGTTCACCGGCGCGGGCGCGGAGCTTCAGTTCGTCGGCGGCATGCTGTCGCCCACCGGCTTCAAGGAGATGCAGCAGTCGATCGAGCGAATCGCACGCGAGTTCGACGAGCTCGCGCGCCGCGACTCGGCGCTGCCGCTCGCGGACCGGCACGCGTGCGGAGCCGTGTTCGCGATCCGGCCGTGGGAGTTCTCGCAGTTCGCCGCGCTGCGCAGACCGGGCAAGCGCTAGCGCGAAACCCAGAGATCGAGAGCGCGCGCTGCGGCAGCCAGCCGTCTATCGGCTGTCCACAACGGGAGCGATGCTAACTTGGCAGCCGCCAACAGATGCATGTCGATCCAACCCAGGCCCGGCCCATCAAGCGGTGGCTGTCAACAACCGCCAACACCTCGTCGTGGGCGGCGAGCGGCGCCGTAGGCAGCGCGCCGAGGAGACCGAGAACCTCGGCGCGCTTCAGCAAGTTGCCGCAGGCTATTTCGCCGATCACAAACGGGCGGCCAAGAACGCGGTGAGGCCGAGCGCGAGGACCGTGACGTTCGCAATCGTCGCGAACGGTGTCCTCCGGAAGTTGAGCAGCGCGACGGAGAGATAGTGTCCGAGCACGCGTACCTCCGAGCTACGGACTCAAAGAGCGCACGCTCCAGCCTCGGCTCCGACGCAGACCCTTCGATCCGTCCTTCGACGGAAAAGTAACCTGTCCCTGATTAGATCTCGAGTTGGTTGGCGGCTACGACCTTGCCGTCGAGCAGGTTCACGATGCGGTGTGCGCGCTGCGCGTGGCTCGGCGAGTGGGTGACCATCATGATCGTGGTGCCCTGCTCGTTGAGCTGGTTCAGCATGTTCATGACTTCCTCGCCGTTCTTCGTGTCGAGGTTACCCGTGGGCTCGTCGGCGAGGATCAGCTTGGGGCTGCCGACCACCGCACGCGCCACGGCGACGCGTTGCTGTTGACCGCCCGACAGCTGCTCGGGCTTGTGCTTCGCGCGCGCCGAGAGCCCTACGAGCTCGAGCGCCTCCTTCACGAGCTCCTTGCGCTGCGACTTCGCCACGTTCTGGTAGAGCAGCGGCAGCTCCACGTTCTCGTAGACGTTGAGCTCGTCGATCAAATTGAAGCTCTGGAAGATGAAGCCGACGTTGCCCTTGCGCATGTCGGCGAGCTTGTTCTCGGAGAACTTCGAGACTTCGGTCTCGCCGAAGAAGTACGACCCGCCGCTCGGGGCGTCGATGAGGCCCACGATGTTGAGCAGCGTCGACTTGCCGCAACCCGACGGGCCCATCACGGCCACGAACTCGCCCTTGCCGAGCTCGAGGTCGATGCCGTTGAGCGCGGTGGTCTCCAGCTCGGTGGTTCGGTAGCGCTTGGTGACGCCGTTCATCTTGATCATCGCAATCCCCCGCTCGCTGGGCCGAGCTTCACGCGTTGTTGGCGAATCGTTTGTCAGGAGCCGCTTTCGGAAAACTGGATTCGGTCGAAGTTGAGCAGGCTCTCGTAGCTCGACGTGATCACCTGATCGCCGTCCTTCAACCCGTCGAGCACCTCGATGCCCTCCGGATTTCGGCGGCCGAAGCGCACCGGGCGCCGCTCGGCGTAATCGCCCGACGGGTCGACCACGAATACCCACTGCCCGCCCGTGTCGTCGAAAAACGCGCCGTTCGCAACCACGAGCGTGTCGGCCGGCTGGCCGATCTCGAGCCGCATGCGCACCGTTTGACCGCGGCGGATGTTCTTCGGCGGGTCGCCGTTGAACAGCAGGTCCACCTCGAACTGCCGGTCCTTGACCTCGGGATACGCCTTGCTGACCGTCAGCTCGTAAGTCTTGCCGTCGATGTCGACGGTCGCGATCTGACCGATCGTGACGCGCGTCAGATAGAACTCGTCGATGAACGCGTTGACCTTGAAGGTGCCAACCTCGTCGACTTGGCCGATGCGCGCGCCGGCGTTCTTCGACTCGCCGACGTTCGCCTCGAGCAGCGTGAGCTGGCCGGTGATCGGCGCGATCATCACGAGGCTCTTGAGGTTTTCACGCACGATCTCGACGTTCTTGTTGAGCGCCTCCGTGCTCGCCTTCATTCTCGCAATCTGGTTGTTGCGCATCTCCTCATCGAGCTTCAGCGCTTCGAGCCACATCGCGCGCTGCGCTTGATAGCGTTTGAGCTCGGCCTCCATGTCGTCGATCCTTTCGGCCGTAGCCTCGGGGATGAGCCCCACGTTCGCCTTCCTGTTCTTCACCTGGCGCAGTAGGCGATCGATGTTGTAGTCGATCTCGATGAGCTGCCGTTGGTTGTTCAGGTGCGTGTTGTCGAAGCTCATCATCGTCTGGCTCATCTGCGCGAGCTGCTGCGCGGTATTCGCCTCGGCCGAGATCGCGTTGATCTGCAAATTGGTGTTCTTGAACGTGACGAGCGGATCGCCCGCCTTCACGAACGCGCCTTCCTCCACGTGGACCTCGGTGACCTGGCCGCCGTTGAGCGTGTCGAGATACACGGTGGTGCGCGGGACCACGTTGCCGGTGACCGGGATGTACTCGTGGAACGTGCCGTAGCTCACCTTCGACACGGTGAGCCGCTCCGACCCCACCGACAGCGTGCGCGTGAGACCGTACGTCATGTACGCGTACACGCTCACCGCGATCAGCAGCACGATGCCGACGGCGATCGCGATCCGCTGCGGCGTGATGACCTTCTGCTCGATCCGCGTGTCCATGGCGGACAACACGACTTGCTCGGCGGCCGGAGGCGGTTGCTCGGCGCCGTCCTTCTTCTTTAACGTGATGATGGGCATCGAAGGGCTGTATTACCTACGCAATACAGTAGTACTGTATTACAATCGTTCCTGTCAAGCGACGGGGAAACGGTAGGGAGATGCGCAGGCGGCCGCGAAGGTCGCGAAAGGCATCGGTACGACATGACGGAAGCTGTTCAAACCTGGCATCAAGACCGGCCGATCTATCGGCAGCTCATGGAGCAGATCGTCGCGCGGATCCTCGACGGCTCCTACCGCGAAGGCGAGATGCTGCCGTCCGTGCGCCAGCTTGCGAGCGACTTCGTCGTCAATCCTTTGACGGCCGCGCGCGCCTATCGCGAGCTCGAGGAGTACACGGAAACCCGCCGCGGCGTCGGCCTCATCGTGAAGGAGGGCGTGCGCGAGCTGCTGCTCAAACGGGAGCAGCGCCGGTTCCTTCGCGACGAGTGGCCCAAGATCCGCGCGCGCATCAAGGCGCTCGAGCTCGACCCTGCCGACCTCTTGAAATAGCGCCGGCCCGAGTCGCGCCGGGATGGCAGCGGACGTGGGCGCTCGGGGAGTGACACGTGCTGAAACACTATGTCGCCGTCGCCCTTCGCAACGTACGGAGCGCACCATTCACCTCCGCCGTCAACTTGCTGACCCTGTCGGTGGGGCTCGTCTGCTTCGTCACCGCTTACGCGTTCGTCACGTTCTGGGGCTCGGCCGAGCAGCACTTCCAGAAGGCACGCGACATCTACGTGCTCGCCTTGACGCTGAAGAACAGCGAGGACGCCCCGGTTTCCGCTATCACCTCCGCATCGGCGACCATTTCGGTCGCGGAGATCGATAACTCCTTGCGCGCCCCCGAGGTCGCCGCGGAATTCTTGCGCAACGACTACCCGGCGATCTCGAAGATTGCGCGCTCCGTGACCATCGACGACAAAACACCGGTCGCGAGCGGCGGCCGCGCCGAGCGGTTGTTCGGCATTGCCGTCGATCCCGAGTTCCTCGACATGTTCGACCTGCCGTTCGTCGCGGGCGACGCGCGCACGGCGCTCGCCTCGCCGCGCAGCGCCGTGATCACTCGCGAGTACGCAACGCGGCTCTTCGGCACGGGCGAAGCCATCGGCAAGCCGCTCGTGATCGGCAACACGGTCGACGCCACGGTCACCGGAGTGATCGACGCGATTCCCGAGCCCTCGCACCTGGGCCGCTCGGCCAACGCTCGCATGCCGGTGGATCTGATCGCGTCACGTGACGTCTTCGAGGCGCTGCAAGCCGGGCGCGCCCCGCCGGCCCAGTTCGCCTGGCTCCTCACCAACTCGATCGTCTACTTGTACTTGCCGCCGTCGGGAGGGTTGTCGCCCGACGCGCTGCGCAGGCAGCTCGGAGAGTTCGTCGAGCGGCACGTGCCGGCCGAGATCCGCAAGGGCCTGAACTACAGTCTGGGCCTCGAGCCGGTGAGCGCGCTGCTCGAGGGCACCGGCGATTTTCGCGGCACGGGCTTGTCGTTCACGGCCGTGCTCCTGCTGTTGAGCGGCCTCGTGCTGGGCGTGGCCTGTGTGAACTACGCGAACCTCGCAACCGCGCGCGCGGCTCGCCGCGTGCGCTAGATCGGCGTGCGCAAGGCGCTCGGCGCGTCGCCCGGGCAAATCGCGGTGCAGAGCTTCGCCGAGGCGGGTGCCTTCGCGTTGGCCGCGCTGGGTATCGCCTTCGCGGTGTTCGTCGCCGCGCAGCCCTTGGTGAAACGGCTGCTCGGGGCCGAGATCGACGCGGCTTTCTTCACGAGCTCGAGCGTGTGGCCGGCGCTCGCGGCGCTGCTCTGCACCGTCACGCTCGCGTCCGGCGCGTATCCCGCGCTGGTGTTGTCGCGCGTGCGGCCCATGAGCGCATTGGCGCTCGGCCACGCGCGGCTCGGCTCGCCGCTCTTCTCGACGCTGCTCGTGGGCGCGCAATTCGGTGTCGCGAGCTTCCTGCTAATCGCGCTCACCGTGATCTCGCTGCAGAACACCGAGATGCGGCGCACCGCGCTCACCTCGATTCGGGACCCGCTCGTGCTGATCGCCAACCCCGTGAGCTATACGAAGGTTGCGCCCACGACGTTACGGGAGAGACTCGCCAACGTGCCGCAGGTTCGCGGCGTCACGGAGCTGCCGTTCGACCCGTGGGAAACGCCGCCGATCACGCTGTTCGCGAGCTCGGCCGACCCCACCAGCGCCCAGCGCGCCGTAGCTCTGAGGTTCGTGGGCTTCGACTTTTTCGACGTGTTCGGTGTGCCGCTCGTTGCAGGGCGCGTGTTCGACCACGAGCACGCTGAGGATGATCCGCGTGCATCCCCGACCGGCGAGCCGCCTCCCGCCAACATCGTCGTCGATCGAACGTTCGTCACCGCGTTCGGTTTGGGCACGCCGGAGGAAGCGGTTGGCAAGGTGGTCTATCGGCCCCTCCCGGCAGCTGCTCGATTGGTGGGGCCACCGCCGGCGCTGCGGATTATCGGCGTGGTCGAGGACCGGTCGTTCACTTTCTTCAAGACCGCGAGCAACAGCGGCGAGATGTACCGCTTGCGCGGCGGCCTCGAGATCACCGTTGCCCGGGTGGCGGCGGCCGACCTCGAGAACGGGTTGCGCGGTATCGACACCGCCTGGCGCGAGCTCGCGCCGAACGTGGCGGTGAGCCGGCGCTTCCTCGACGAGGTTTTCGAAGCTGCCTATGCGCAATACCTGCGCATCAACCAGCTGCTCGCCGTGCTCGCGGTGATGGCGTTCGGGATTTGCGTGGCCGGGTTGTTCGGCATGGCGATCTTCGTCGCCGGCCGGCGGCGGCGCGAGATCGCCGTACGCAAGACGCTCGGCGCCGGTACGCCGCGGATGATCGCACTGCTGCTCGTGAGCTTCTCGACACCCGTGGTGATCGCCAACCTAGTGGCGTGGCCGGCCGGGTATCTCGCGGCGCGCGTCTATCTCAATCAATTCTCGCAGTCGATCCCGTTGACGCCGTGGCCGTTCGTGCTGTCGGTCGCCATCACGCTCATCATCGCGTGCCTCGCGGTCTTGGGCCAAACGGTGCGCACGGCGCGGGCCACGCCGGCCGAAGTGCTTCGCCAGGATTAGCGCTCACCCTCGCATCGTGGTGTACGCCCCTGGTGCCCCTCTCCCTGGCCGTTCGCTCGCGGGCATCCACGCTACTCGAGTAGCCGAGCGCCGAGCGCGGCTCCGGTCCCATAGCGCAGGTAGATCTCCGCCCAGGCCCTCTCGACCTCGTCGAGCGCGCCCGCGAACGCCTTCGTTTCGGCTGCGCGTTGCGCAATCTCGGCACGATTGAGCGAGCTCCACGTGTTGTTGCGCTGTGTCTCGGTCGCGGTGCTCTCGACCGCGCCGAACACGAAGCCCGTGCGCACATCGAGGAAGGCGGCAGCGACCGTCGCCGTGACATGCGTCTTGTTCTTCTTCAGAAAGCCGAGAGTCAGGACGTGAATCGGCGTGGCCGGCTTGTCCTCGCTGCGGAAGCGCGAATCGACGGTGTAGATCAGCAGCACGTCGCCGCGAAGCTGCGCCGCCGCGGTTCGCAAGTCCTTCGTGCTCTCGTTGGTTCCCCGCAGAAACAACCTGCTCATTCCGCCGACATCGGCCACGCCGGGCATCTCCTTGAGCCGCGCGAAATCCTCGACGTTTTCGAGATCGCGCGCCGTGACCACGGTGTAGCGGCCAACTCCATAGCCGCCTTCGTAGCCATTGCCTTGCAAACGAGTGACGATCATTCGCGCGGGGAAGGACGTCGCCGGCCTCGTCGCGAGCGCCGCGGCGATGTCGGGCTCCGTGATCTCGGGTATCGCAACGCCCTCGGTCGGCGTCAGATACGACGTGGAGCCGCAGCCGCAAAGCCAAGCCGCCAACATCGAGACGACCGCTGCACGTCGATCGAACATGGAAGACCCCCACAACGAATTTTGGAGGACCAGTCAGCGCTCCGAGCTCACCGTCGTGTCGTAGCGCACGCCCACCGGCACCGGCACGGATTGATTCACCGTGGTGCCCCGCTCCCCGCCCGTGCGCTCGCTCGCGTCCACTGCGACGAACGACGTGTACGCGGACATCAAGCCGTACTCGAGCGCGGTGCTGCGAACAGCCGCGACAACCTCGGGCCGCGGAGCAGCCGTCCACGTCTCGGTGCGCGACAGGTCCTCGATCTTGAGCCGCGCCCAGAGATTGCGGATCGCCCGTCCTTCGGCGGCCGCGTTCGCCGCGAGCGGATACGCGACGTTGGACGTCGCCGCCTTGCCGCGCACGACCACGCCGTCGGTTGCGCCGGAGTAGCGTCCGGTCACCACCACCGGCCTGCCGACGAAGAGATCGGGCAGCCGCGCGGGGTACACGTCGCGCACGCGCAGGCCGTGCCAGTCGATCGCCACGTCGGTGAGCGCCGGATGGCTGATCCGATCGAAGAAGAATTGCATGACCTCGGCGGCCGAGTCCTCGAGCGCCAGGTACGCGGCGGCGCCGCGGCCCTCGGTGGCGAGCCCGTCGAGCAGATAGCGGTTCACCGAGTTGCCCACGCCGAAGCTGAAGATCCGCGTGGCGCCGATCGAAGCGTGCACCTCGCCCAGGATCTGCGCCTCGTTGCCGATGTAGCCGTCGGTCAAGAACGTGACGTAGCGCGGCCGCTCGGGATCGTGCTCGAACTTGAGCGCCGCGCGGATGCCGTTGATCATCTCGGTGCCGCCGTTGCCGGCGAGCCGGTGCAGATAGCGGCGGCCGCGTTCGATGTTCGCGGGCGTGGCCGGCACGGGCTGCGGGCCGAGCTGGCTCACGCTGTCGAAGAAATTCAGGATCTGGAACGTGTCGCCCGGCGCGAGATGCGCGAGCGCCTGCTCGACGGCCGCCACGGCTTGCTCGAGGGGGCGGCCCGCCATCGAGCCGGACGTGTCGAGCACGAACACCATCTCGATCGGCCGGCGCTCGAGGCGCTTCAAGTCCGCCGGCGGATACAGCATCAGCGTGAAGTAGCCCTCCTTCGTCTTCGGGTCCACGTAGGTCATGAGGTTCGACTTCACCGTGTCGCCGGCCACGCGGAAGCTCAGCACGAAGTCGCGGTTCGGGATCGTGGCGCCGGCCGCGAGCTCGACGTGGGCTTTGTTGTCGCCGTTGCGCGCCGTGCGAATCGGCATGCTCGCGTCGAGCGACTCGATCGCGACGCCCGCGTCGACGTCGACGGCGATGCTGATGTCGTGCGCGGAGCGCTCGTTCGGCCGCAGGTAGCGCACGGCGGTGCCCTGCGCGGGATTGGTGAAGTTCTCGCGCGGCAGCGCCTCGATCGGGTCCGGCGTGCCGATCGGGTTGTAGCGCGGACCCACGACCGTCGGGAACACGAAAGAGTACGAGCCGTCCTCGTAGGCGAGCGTGTGGAAGTAGCGGATGCTGACGTCGATCTCCTTGCCGGGCTCGATGTTCGCGACCTTCTGCTCGAACACGTTCGGCCGGCGCTGCACGAGCAAGCTCGCGCGATAGCCCTGCGCGCGGGCGTCGTCGTAGATGCGCTGCGCTTCTTCCTTCTCGCGCAGGATCCCACGGATCTTGCGGTCGCCGATCGTCATCACGAACTCGCTCACCGCGGCGTTCTCGGGCAGCGGGAACAGGTACACCGCTTCGATCTTCTCGTCGTACGGATTGGTGAACTGCTGGGTGACGTCGACCGTGCCGATGTAGCCCGTGACGACGGCGTGGACGTCGGTGTGCTCGAGCGGCAGCGGGATCTCCTTCGGCTCCTGCTGCGGCTCGGGAGTGACCAGTGCGAGCAGCGTGCCCGAGCCCGGCGAGCTGTCGTCGGCATCGGGCTCGACGGCAGCGCGGGCAGTCTCGATGATCCACAGCTCCTCGCCCGGCTCGGCACGCGCCAACGGCGAGCCGCCCGCAGCGGCGCGAGCACGGCCTGCCGGCGCCGCCGGCTCGGGCGCGGCGCCGAACAGATGACTGGACGCCAGCTTGTCGAGCCCCGCCGTAGCCGAGGCCGCCGCCGTCCCTGCCGCGGGCGCCGGTTGCGCCGAATACGGCCGGCTCGGGGAGCGCGTCTGGTAGTCGCGGCCTCCGGCTCGCGCGCCGGTCACCGTGATCTCCTCCAAACCGCCGCCCGCGGCGCTGCTTGCCTCGTGCGGAGCATGCGCGCAGCTCCCGAGCCATACCGCCGCGAAGCCCAGAGTCAGCACCGACAGCGCGCGCACGACGCGCGGCAATCTGCGCCTTTCGGACGAAGCCGCTCCGACACTCGATCGCTGGTCGCTTCGCATGTTCATCTCCCGTTTCGCATGTCGAGACTGATCTTGGCGTCGATCGGCCGTCCGTCGGCCGCGCCCGCGGCGACGAGGCGCACGTCGTAGTCCGGCGCGGCGCTGCCCGAGAGCCGCACGTGCACGGTGGCGACGCGCGTTCGTCCCACCGGCAGTCCCGCGGGCGGGCTCAGGCTGAAGTCCGCGACGACGATCCGATCCGCCGCCGCGCGCTCGACGGCGGCGCGGTCGTAGTACGGCGGATCGCCGTAGCTCGCGTTGTCGCCGCTCTCGATGCCGACCACCTGCATCGCGCCGCGGCGCTCGCCGAGCTCGAACTGCCACGCGGCGAGCGGCTCGGCGCTGTCGATGAACACGTCGACGGTCGCGAAGCGGCCGCTCTGCGCTGCGTTCTGCTGCGCGACGAGCGCGCCGGTGGCCAGAAGCGCGAGCGCCGCGATCAAGCCGAGGCACGTGCGCCGCGCGCTCATCGATCGCTCCGCGGCGGAGCCAGCGCCACGATTCGCTCCGCGAGCGCGTCGATGCGCTCCTGCGTCGCCGCCGACTCGCCTTGCGCCGCGCGCATCCGCGCGAGCGCGAACGCGTCGAGGATGTCCACGCGGCCGGAGCCGTCGACGTCGTCGGCCGCGCGCGGCGCGTCGAACGGCCGCACGACGATGAGCGCCACGAGGATCGCAGCCGCCACGGCTCCGGCCGGCACGGCCCA
>DASUFK010000197.1:0-10446 GCA_036274615.1 Gammaproteobacteria bacterium
CGCTTCATCCCCGAGATCACGGCCAACACCACCGAGTCTTGCATCGAGATCGACGGGGCGCGCGAGTGCAAGCGCGCGATCCAGACCAACAACGTGAACCTGGACGACCGCGGCTACCTCTACGCGCTCGACCGCGCTTCCACGGGCCTGCACATCCTGCGGCTCACCGGCGCCGCCCGCGCCATCGCCGGTCTCTGACGTCGCGGCCCGACGGAAAATAGGGACAGGTTACTTTTTCGGCCGGCACCGTCGCCGCGGGCTGTCGCGGCGTGTGCGCCGAAAAAGTAACATGTCCCTATTTTCCACAGGCGTTGGGGGGGTTATGAGAAGAAGAATCGACGGGGCCGCGCTCGCGGCGTTCGTCGCGCTGCCGGCGGGTGCGGACACGATCGCGGTGATCGGCACGGGCAACGTGGCCGGCGCGCTCGGGCCCGAGTTCGCGGCGCAAGGCCATACGATCGTGTACGGGTCGCGGAGCCCCGGCGACGACGATGTGAAGGCGCTCGTTGCGCGCACGGGTCACGGCGCCATGGTGAAGGGCCAAAAGGAAGCGCTCGCGGGCGCGAGCATCGTGGTGCTCGCCGTGCCGGGCACCGCGGCCGAGCAGGTCGTGAAGGACCTGGGCGATCTGTCCGGCAAGATCATCATCGACCCCACCAACCGCGTGAACCGCGGCACCGGCGACGGCTGGGCCGACTACGACAAGCCCGCGAGCGCGGCGTCGAACGCCGAGGCCATCCAGGCCGCCGCGCCGAACGCGAAGGTCGTGAAGGCGTTCAACACGCTCAACGTGCGGCAGATGGTGGATCCCGAGACCGCGGGCGGCCCGATCACGATCGCGATCGCGGGCAACGACGCCGCGGCCAAGGCGAAGGTAGCGGGGCTCGTCAAAGGCATGGGCCTCGAGGTCGTCGACTTCGGGCCGCTGCGTTTCGCGCGCACGCTCGAGGAGATGTTGGTCACCTGGGCGAATGCGGGCAGTCACGGCCAGCGGTTCAATTACTACATGCGGCCGCAGCCGGCGGCGCCGCAGCCCGCGCGTTGATGGGGTGATGCGCGCTGCCGCGTACGGCCTGGTGCTCGCGGCAGCGGTGTGGGCTTCGGGCGGCGCCGCGGCGCCGCCGGAGGCGGCTGGGCTGTTTGGGGTGTGGGTGGCGGAGGCGGGGGCGGCTGCGGAGCCTTTGCCGTTGCGGGTGGCGGTGGCGGGGACGGGTGCGGTGCCGGAACACGGCGCTGTGCCAGCACAAGGGACAGGCCCTGAGGCCGACGCGCGGGTCTCGGCGGAGGTGCCGGTAGAGGGCGAAGGGTTGCCGGGCGGGGAGCGCCGAGGGCCAGTCCCTGGGGCAGTGCCGTGCGGGATGCCGGCGGTGCTCGAGACGACGCAGCCGGTCGAGATCGTCGACGGCGGGGAGCGCGTGCTGATGCGCTTCGCGGAGTGGGGAGTGGAGCGCGTCGTGTACTTGCGGCCGGGGGACGGGCCGCCGTCGGGTCGGCGGTCGCCGCTCGGCGCGTCGTTCGGGCGATGGGAGGGCGGCACGCTCGCGATCTTCACGCTCTACATCGACTATCCGTTCTTCGACACGCGCGGCACGCGCCAGAGCAAGGACGTGACCGTGCTCGAGCGCTACACGCCGAGCGCCGACGGCGAGCGGCTCGACTATCGCGTCACCGTCACCGACGACGCCGCGTTCACGCGGCCCGTGGTCCGTGCGGGGTCCATGACGCGCCACGCGGCCGCGCATCTCGGAGCCCTTGTCGTGAAGGACTGCGTTGGCTAACTTGCGGGCCTGATGGCCGCCAAAGCGATATCCAAGCTATCGATCGAGGAGATCCGCGAGCGCTTCGCGCGCGCGGACGAGCCCGTCACGCCGCAGGCCCTGAACAAGCTCAAGCGCGATCCGCGCCACGGCGTTCGCCAGCTCTACGAGGCGCTGAAGAAGCGTTACGAGCGCGACAGCGCCGAGCGCATCAGGCTCGACGCGATGCTGAACTTCGAGCGCGTGCTCTGGCGCGCGGGCGTGCAGCACATCGCAGGCGTGGACGAGGTGGGCATGGGGCCGCTCGCGGGCCCCGTGATCGCGGCGGCGGTGATTTTTCCGCCGCACACGGAGCTCGCCGGCATCGACGACTCGAAGAAGCTCGACCTCGAGCAGCGCGAGGAAGCCGAGCGGCGCATCCGCGCGGCCGCCACCGCGGTTGCGATCGGCCGCGCCGAGGTCGACGAGATCGACACCGTGAACATCTATCACGCCGGTTTGCTCGCGATGCGCCGCGCCGTCGAGGCGCTGCCCGTGCGGCCGCAGCACGTGCTCGTGGACGCCCGCAGCATCCCCGGCGTCGACGTGCCGCAGAACTGCTTCAACAAGGGCGACGGCATCGACTTCTCGATCGCGGCGGCGTCGATCGTCGCCAAGACACACCGCGACCGGATCATGGACGAGCTCGCGCGCGCGCACCCGGAGTACGGCTTCGAGCGCCACAAGGGCTACTGCACACCCGAGCACCAGGACGCGATCCGGCGGCTGGGGCCGTGCGCGATCCATCGCAAGTCGTTCACGTTCATCCAGGAGCTGCGCGGCGAGTATTCGGCGCTGTTCTACGACCTCAAGGAGCGCATCGCGGCGGCCGGTGCCGCCGCCGAGCTGCAGGCGGTTGACGCCGAAGTGGGCGCCTGCTGCGACGCGCTCGCCGAGCACGAGCAGCGCAAGCTGCGGCTCACGCTTTCGAGGCGGTGGAAAGCGCTCTGAGCGGGCCGGCCGAGGTCATGCGGCCACCCATATATATGGAGTGCGACCGCCCCTAGTCTCCTGCTTTGCACGGCGGTGCCGGCGCCGTCCGCGATGCGTTTCCGAGGGGCGTTCGCCCGCCCGTCTCATGGCAAAAGCCCACCGGCGCCTTTCCAAATTTTGGAATCGTGCGACGCCCGAGTCTCTCGGTGTCGTCCCGCGACACGGCTGAACCGACTCGGACCGAGGCGGTGCGCCGCGCCTCGTGCCCCGCCGCGGCAACGCCGACGCGCGGCACGAATGTTGCTGTATGGCCTCTTGACCAATGGGAAAGCCGACCGCCATGAGTCCGCGTGCTGCTGCTTCGTCCGGGATTGCCGGGCTCGATGACGTCCTGTCCGGCGGGTTCACTCACGACCGCGTCTTTCTGATCGAGGGGGTGCCCGGCTCGGGCAAGACGACGCTCGCGCTGCAATTCCTCATGGCGGGAGCAGCGGCCGGCGAGCGCGTGCTGTACGTGACGCTGTCGGAGACGGAGGACGAGCTGCGATCCGTCGCCGAGTCGCACGGTTGGTCGCTCGACGGCATCGACATCCGCGAGCTCACCACGTCGGAGGCGGCGCTCAACCCCGAGGAGCAGAACACGCTGTTCCATCCCTCGGAGCTCGAGCTCGTGGAGACGTCGAAGCGGATCCTCGAGGACGTCGAACGCCTGCGCCCGAGGCGGCTCGTGCTCGACTCGCTGTCGGAGCTCAAGATGCTCGCCGGCAGCGCGCTGCGCTATCGGCGGCAGATCCTCGCGCTCAAGCAGATGTTCGCGACGCGCTCGTGCACGGTGATCCTGCTCGACGACATCACCGTGGCCGATCACGACTTGCAGATGCAAAGCATCGCGCACGGCGTGGTGTTGCTCGAGCAGCAGCATCCCGAGTACGGCACCGATCGCCGCCGCGTGCGCGTGGTGAAGTACCGGGGCGTGAAGTTCCGCGGCGGGTATCACGACTATGTGATCCGGAAGGGCGGGCTCGAGGTCTATCCGCGGCTCGTTGCGAGCGAGCACCGGCATTCGGTGAAGCGCCGGCGGCTCCCGAGCGGCATCCCCGAGATCGACGCGCTCATCGGCGGCGGCCTCGAGGAAGGCACGAGCACGTTGATCGTGGGCTCGGCGGGCACGGGCAAGTCGACGCTCGCGGCGAAGTTCGCGGCGAGCGCCGCCGAGCGCGGCGCGCGCTCCGCCTTGTACCTGTTCGACGAGGGCCCGCAGACACTCTTGTCGCGCTGTGCGGCGCTCGGCGTGGCTCTCGAGGCGCCCGTCGAGACCGGCGTCGTGATGCTGCAGCAAGTGGACCCGGCGGAGCTCACGCCCGGCGAGCTCATTCACTCGATCAAGCGCGCCGTCGAAGCCGGCGCGAAGATCGTGATCATCGACAGCTTGAACGGTTACTTGAACGCGATGCCCGGCGAGCGGTTCCTCGCGATTCAACTGCACGAGCTGCTCTCCTACCTGAGCCAGCAGGGCGTTGCGACGATCATCATCGGCGCGCACCAAGGAATGATCGGTACGCACATGTCCGCACCGGTGGACGCGAGCTATCTCGCCGACGCCGTGATCATGCTGCGCTACTTCGAGGCGAGGGGCGAGGTGCGGCAGGCGATCTCGGTGGTGAAGAAGCGCGGCAGCCAGCACGAGCGCACGATTCGCGAGTTCAGGCTCGACGGCGGCGGAATCCGTGTGGGCGAGACGTTGCGGCAATTCCGCGGAGTGCTCACGGGCGTGCCTACCTACGAAGGAGACGCCGCGCCGCTGCTGGAGCCAAAACCTTGACCGCGGAGCGCGTTTCCACGCCGCACGACGAGCGCGTGCTGCTGCTCGTCCTCACCGAAAAGGACGGCGCCGCGGCGCAGGCGTTGCTGCGGCCCGCCGGTATCGACGCGTGCGTCTGCGCCGACTTTGCTGCGCTGTCGCGCGAGCTCGCGCTCGGCGCTTCCGTGCTCGTGATCGCCGAGGAGCGCCTCCTCGCCAGCGACACCCGGCGGCTCGCCACGGTGCTGCGCGAGCAGCCGCCGTGGTCGGACTTGCCGCTCCTGCTCCTCACCCGAGAAGGCGCCGATTCGCCGATGGCGCGCGAAGCCATGAGCACGCTCGGCAACGTGACACTGCTCGAGCGGCCGCTGCGCATCACCACGCTCCTGTCGGCCGTGCGCACGGCCGTGCGTGCCCGCCGACGTCAGTACCAGATTCGCGGTCACCTCGAGGAGCGCGAGCGCGCGGCCGACGCGTTGCGCGCGGCCGATCAGCGCAAGGACGAGTTCCTCGCGACGCTCGGCCACGAGCTCCGCAATCCGCTGGCGCCGCTGCTCACCGGACTGCACCTGCTGCGTCTCTCGGGCGGCGACGACCCCACGATCGCGCGGATGACCGACGTGATGGAGCGGCAGATCACCCACCTCGTGCGCCTCGTGGACGACTTGCTCGAGGTCTCGCGAATCACGCGCGGCGTGATCGATGTGCAGCGCGAAGCAGTGGATCTGATCACACTGCTGCGCTCGGCCGTCGAGACCACGCGGCCCACGTTCGAGACGGCGCGTCACCGGCTGATCGTGGACCTGCCCGCGGAACCTGTCACGGTGCACGGCGACGCCGTGCGGCTCACCCAGGTGTTCGCGAATCTGTTGACCAACGCGGCGAAGTACACGGACTCCGGCGGCACCGTTTTCATCCGGGCACGGCGCCGCGGCGCGCACGTGGTCGTGGCGGTGAAGGACAGCGGCATCGGCATCTCGCCCACGCACTTGAAGACGGTCTTCGACATGTTCATGCAAGTGGACCGCTCGAACCGGCGCTCGCAAGGCGGGCTCGGCATCGGCTTGACGCTCGTGCGCAGCCTCGTGGAGATGCACGGCGGCAGCGTGGAGGCGCGCAGCGAAGGCATGGGCAAGGGGAGCGAGTTCGTCGTGACGCTGCCGGTGACGGAGGTTCACATCGCGGACACCGGCGAGCGTGCCGTGCCGATGCCCGCGTTCGCGGCGCGGCGCATCCTCGTGGTGGACGACAACCGCGACGCCGCGGACACGCTCGGCATGCTGCTCGAGACGCTCGGCGCGACGGTGGAGGTGGCGCACGGCGGCCAGATGGCGCTCGACGCGCTCGAACGGTTCGCGCCCGACACGGTGCTGCTCGACATCGGTATGCCCGGAATGGACGGCTACGAGGTCGCGCGCCGCATCCGCTTGCGCCCGGAGTATGCGGACGTGATGCTCGTCGCGCTCACCGGCTGGGGGCAGGACCACGACTACCGGCTATCGAGCGGCGCCGGATTCGACCATCACCTCGTGAAGCCGCCGCACATCGACGAGTTGCGCGACGCGCTGGCGTTCGGCGCTAGCCCTCGTACTGCAGCACGTGCAGCCCGGCATTCCAGTCCGTCACATACATGAGGCCGTCGGCCGTCACGTAGACGTCGCAGGTGAGCGCGCCTCGCGCCACGTTCGGCCGCGGATCCACGAGCTTCTTCGGCGGCGGCGGGAGCCACGAGGCGATCTCCTTCGGCGCGCGCGCGTCGCGAACGTCGAACACGCGCACGCCCGCGTCGTGATAGGTGGCGAAGATCGTGTCCTCGCTCACGAAGCTGCCGGGCCGATTCTCGTGCAGGTTGTGCGGGCCGACGTTGCCCATTGCGCAGAAGTCGCGGCCCGTCGGCGCGGGGAACGCGGCGACGCGCGCGGGGTTGTCGGCCGCGCTCACGTCCACCACCCACGTGTGGAACGTGCCCTTGGCGCAGAAGTCGGCGTTCGACTCGTCCGCCACGATCGCGAGCCCGCGCGAGGGCAGCGGCAGCGGCGTGTGCGTGCCGCCGGGATAAGGCGGCGACCAGTTGACGTGCGCCAGCAGCTTGGGGTTCGCCCTGTCGCGGACGTCGTGGACGGTGAAGCCGCCGTCGCGCCACGCGCCGTAGCCGCGGTCGCCCGCCACGATCATGTGGTGCAGCGCGTAACGCTTGCCCGGCGGATTCGCGGGCGTCTCGCCGCCGGCGCGGTGCATCCCGGGCAGCCACCAGCGCGACACGATCGCAGGCTTCGTGATCGTTTGCAGATCGACGATGCAGAGGATGTGGTCGGTGAACCCGTCGAAGTGCGCGGACACGTACGCGTAGCGGCCCCCCGTCCACCAGAGCCGGTTCACGCCGATCCCCGGCATCTCGAGGAACGCGATCTCGCGCGGCTCCGCCGGATTCTTGGCCACGTCGAAGATCGACAGGCCCGCCCGAAACGGCTCGCGCTTCGTGAGGCTGTCGGCGAGCGTGTTCTCGAAGTAGTCGCGCGAATTGTCGTACGACTGGCTGCGCGCGAGGTTCGCGCCGTTCGCGAGCAGCAGATAGTCGCCCGCGGTCTGCAGGTGATGAGTGCGCGTGAACGGCGTCGCGAAGTAGTGCACCGGCTTCAGCGCGCGCGGGTCGCGCGCGTCGAGCACCGTGACGCCGTCGCTGAACATGTGGCCGACGTAGAGGTGGCCGCGGTTGACCATCACTTGCACGGAATCGGGACGGCCGCCCAAGTCGCTGTAGGACACGTGGCGGATGCGGGTGCCCACGCCCTCGGGTGGGATCGCGTCGGCCGCGGCTTGGGCTTGGGCGCGCCGTTCCGCGGCGATCTGCTCGCCGGATGTGGGCGCCGGCAGCTGCCCGGACGCGGGCCCGGCTTGCGCGCGCAGCGCGCGCGGCAGCGCGAGGGCTGCCGCCGCTCCGGCGAGCGCGGTGAGGTGCGAGCGGCGCGTCATCTTCGGCACGGTACCCCTTGCGAGATCGTCAACCCCGCGAACGGTCTCGCGCCGATTGTCCACCCCGCGGGCGATCTCTCCAAGGCCGGCGCCTTGATTCGTAGCGGCGGCCATTGCAGAGTCGGCTCGCTCGCCTCGAGCACCGCACACGGGGGACGAAGATGGGAACGGGATTCAGCCGTCGAGAGGTTTTGGGTGGCGCCATCGGGGCGGCCGCGGTTGCGATGGGCGCTGCCGCTCGCGCGCAACCTCCGGCCGCGGCCGGCGCGGTATCTCCGCAGGCCACGCCGCGCGACTGGTCGGGCAACACGCCGAGCGTCTATCCCGATCCGGACGTGGTCGCGCTCGACCCTCGCTTCCAGCGCTACATCCTGTTCAACACGCCGATCTCGAGGCTCTACACGGGCACGCTCTGGGCCGAGGGCCCGGCGTGGAGCGGCGTCGGCAAGTACCTCGTCTGGAGCGACATCCCGAACAACCGGCAGATGCGGTTCGTCGACGACGACGCGCGCGTCACCACGTTCCGCAATCCGTCGGGCTACTCCAACGGCAACACGTTCGACTTCCAAGGGCGGCAGCTGTCGTGCGAGCACGGCGGCCGGCGCGTGGTGCGCTACGAGCCCGACGGCACGGTTACCGCGATCGCCGAGCGGTACAACGGCAAGCGTCTGAGCTCGCCGAACGACATAGTGGTTCATCCGGACGGCGGCATCTGGTTCACCGATCCGACGTACGGCATCCGCGGCGACTACGAAGGCTTCAAAGGGGAGCAGGAGACCAAGGAAGCGGTGTATCGCGTGGACCCCCAGTCGGGCCGCTTGGCGGTCGTCACCGACGAGGTCGGCGCGCCGAACGGGCGCTGCTTCTCACCCGACTACACGAAGCTCTACGTGGCCGACACCGGCACGCAGGAGATCAAGGTGTGGGACGTGGCGGGCGCGGCGCTGCGCAACGGCAAGCGCTTCGCGCAGCTCGACGTGCCCGGCACGGGCGCGCGCTCGGCGGCAGACGGCATCCGCTGCGACGTCGACGGCAACCTCTGGTGCGGCGCGCGGCCCGGCGTGCAGATCGTGGCGCCCGACGGCCAGCGCATCGGCATGATCCGGCTACCCGAGGTCTGCGCGAACGTCTGCTTCGGCGGCGCCCGCCGCAACCGCCTGTTCATGGTCGCGAGCCAATCCCTCTACGCCGTCTACGTCGGCGTCAAAGGCGCCCACATCGCCTGAGATTGGAGGTGTCTGACACCAGGAGTGCCAGACCAGAAAAAGCAGCAGGTCCCTATTTTCCCTGCGCTAACGCTCGGGCGGCGTGGGGAGGCTGTTGCGGATCGCGGCGATCTTCCAGCCGCCGCCTTCCCGCCGCAGCACCATCGACGTGAGCATGTGCCGGTCCGTGCCGTCGGCGCGGCCGAGGCTGTCGTAGCGGCCGTCCGCGATCGCGACGTCGGCGGTGACGAAGCGGATCGACTCGAGCGTGATCGTGCGCTTGCCGCCGGTGCTCTGCTGCGTTTCGAGCGAGCCCTTCACCACGGCGTCGCGGCCGCGGCGCGTGTTGCCCGACGTCTGCTGCTGATCGACGTCCGGGGTGAGCAGCGCGGTAAGGCCCGCCACGTCGTTCGCCTCGCGCGTGTCGAGGAACGCCTTCACGACGGCCCTGATCGCTGCTTCGTCGGCCGCGCTCGCGGGGACTTGCGCGTGTGCCGCCGCCGCCAGAAGGACCGTCGCGAGCGTGGAGGCAAACACATTCCGTACCTTCATTGCGGTTTCTCCTCTTTGCCTGGCTCGCCGGTGGTTGCGGCGGGTGCGTCCGTCGAGGGTGCGGGTTCGGCAGCCGGGTAACTGCGGCTCAAATAGTCGAGAACCTGCCGATAGTCGCGCGCGAGCCTGGTGCCATTCAACGCGAAATCGTTGAGCACCGCGGCGAGCTGCGGCACTCTCTCGAAGCCATCGCTCCGAAATTCCGTGGAGTTCAGCGCGACGCCGTACAGGGCTTCGAACAGCGCGCGCGTGGATTCTTGGTAGTCGTGTTGAGTCTCGTAAACCTTGGCGAGCACGAGGATCGTTTCAACGGGCAATTCCTGGAGAATTCCTCCGTTCTGCGCCGAAGTCCATGCGGCCTCCGTCAAGCGCGGTCGGCTGAACAAGCCGCCCCTGAAACGATTGGCGGGCAAGAACGTCTCGCCCGCATCACGCAGCTTCTTGAGCAGATCGACGATCTCGGTGTTGTGTGCCGCCGCTTGTTCCTGCATCTCGAAATTGGCCGCGAGCTCCGCGCGAATCGCCACGATCATCGCGTCGGCGCGAGCGGCGCGCTGCCGCGCTTCCTGCCACTGGTTGAGCCCGAATGCCGTGAGCAAGCCGAAGAGGATCAGCGCAGCTTCGAACAAGGCGCGTGCAAGCCACTCGCGGCGGTACGATGGCGGCGAAGCCACGGCCGCCTCGCCGCCTGCGGGCTCGCGCAAAACGGGGGCGGACTCAGGCGGCGTTACGGCTTCCACGTGTCCCACGTCCGCAGGATCTGGCCCGCAATCTTGTCGGGGTCGGCGCCCGGTATCGGCTCGAACTTCTGCACGCGGCCCGCGAAGCAGTCCGCGATGTAGAGATTGCCGAGCTGGTCCGTGGTGATGCCGTGCGAGCAGCCGAGCCGCCCCGCCTGCGGCCCCGGCGCGCCCCAGCTATAGAGGAAATTGCCGTCGAGATCGAACTTCAAGATTCGATTCGTGAACGCGTCGCCGGCCCAGATGAAGCCCTTGTCGTCGATGAAGTGATTGGTCACGAGCGTGCGCTGGCTCGCGGGCCAGTGCGGCGAGCGCAGCGGCCACATCGTGATGAAGTTGCCGTCGGTGTCGAACACCTGCATGCGCTCGTGACCGCGGTCGACCACGAACAGCCGCTGGTCCTTCGAGATCGCGATGCTGTGCACCGTGTTGAACTCGTTCGGCCC
>DASUFK010000198.1:0-9657 GCA_036274615.1 Gammaproteobacteria bacterium
GGCCCCACGACGAAGCAGAAGCCGCCGCAAAGTCCGCCCACCACGTGCTCGGCCCCGAGCTCGGCCGCGAGCACCGCGGTGGCCTCGACGCCGTTTTGCAGCGGCACGACGAAGGTGCCCGGGCCGAGCAGCGGTTTGAGGCTCGCCGCCGCCGACGCCACTTGCCAGGTCTTCACGCCGAGCAGCACCGCGTCCACGGGGCCGATCTCGGCCGGCGAGCTGCTCGCGCGGGCGGGCTCGATCAGCATGTCGCCGAGCACGCTGTCCACGCGCAGGCCGCGGTCGCGGATGGCGTCGAGGTGCGCGCCGCGGGCGATGAACGCTACGTTCTCGCCCGACTCCGCGAGGCGCGCGCCGAAGTACCCGCCCACGCCGCCGGTGCCGAACACGGCGATCTTCATCGCGAGCCGTCCGCGCGCCGCGGATTCAGCAGCGCGTTGACCACGAGATTGAGCACGGCCAGCAGCAGCGCGGCCAAGAGCGCCGTGCCGAAGCCGTCGATCGTGAAGCCGGGCGCCACGGCGGCCACGAGCAGCAGCATCAGCGCGTTCAGCACGAACAGGAACAAACCGAGCGTGACGATCGTGATCGGCAGCGTTATCAGCAACAGCACCGGCCGCACGAAGGTGTTGACCACGCCGAGGAGCGCAGCGGCGAACAGCGCGTGGCCGAATCCCGCGATTGCGAGGCCGTCGAGGAAATGGTCCACCAGCAGGAGCAGCAACGCGCACACTACCGCGGAGACGATTACGTGGGTGACGAGGGCTTTCACTGCGGCTCCTGGCGCGGCCGATGCATGGCGATTAGATTAGGCGCGACGCCTGAGCGCGGTCAAAACCCCGTCGCGCGGAGCACGACTTGGACCTTGTGACGATCGGTCTCTGGACGCTTGCCGGCGCGCTCATGCTCGTCGGCCTCGCCGGCCTCGTGCTGCCGGCGCTGCCCGGCGCGCCGCTCTTGTTCATCGGCATCCTCGTGGCCGCGTGGATCGATCGATTCGCGTACATCGGGCTCGGCACGCTTTCGGCGATTCTGATCTTGATGATGCTCGCGATCGCTGCGGATTTCGCGGCGGGCGCGTTCGGCGCGCGCCGCTACGGCGCGTCGAGACGCTCGGTGCTCGGCGCCACGATCGGTGCGGTCGTCGGCATCTTCTTCGGCATCCCGGGCGTGCTGCTCGGACCGTTCGTGGGCGCGATGATCGGCGAGCTCACTGTGCGCCGCGACCTGGCGGCGGCGGGGCGCGCCGGCGTGGGCGCCACGATCGGACTGGCGCTCGGCACGGCGGCGAAGCTCGCGCTCGGATTCACGATGATCGGCATCGCCGCCGTCGTGCGCTTCTGGCCTATTTTCCGAAGCTGAGCCGCACGGCCGTGCCTTCGCCCGGCGCGGACTGCACGCCCACGCTGCCGCGGTGCGACCGCATGATCTGCCGCACGAGGCTGAGGCCGATGCCGGTGCCGTGCCGCTTGGTGGTGAAGAAAGGCACGAAGATGTTCTGACGCACTTGCTCGTCCATGCCCTGGCCGTTGTCGCTCACCGCGATCACTGCGTGGCCCGCGGCGTCGATCTCGGCCGCGAGCCGGATTTGCGGGCGAGCGGTGTCGGCGAGCGCGTCGATTGCGTTGCGCAGCAGGTTGATCAGCACCTGCTCCAGCAGCTCGGCATCGACGTTCATCTCGAGATTGCGCGGCGTCACGGTTCGGTCGAGCGCGATGCCGCGGCGCGCGAGCTCCGGTTGCATGAGCTGCGCCACGCGGTCGAGCAGCTCCGCGGCCGCGCAGGGACGCAGCGTCGGCTTCGGCAGCCGCGTGAGCCGGCGATAGCTGTCCACGAAGTGCACCAGGCCGCTGCTGCGTTTCGCGATCGTCTCCACGGCGTCCTGCGCGTCCGCGATCGCGCTCGTCTCGCCGGGATTCGTGCGCGCCTCGGCCAGCAGCTCGCCCGCCGTCGCGGCGAGCGACGAGATCGGCGTGGCGGAGTTCATGATCTCGTGCGTGAGTACGCGGATCAGGTTCTGCCAGGCCTCCACCTCGCGTGCCTCGAGCTCGCCGTGGATGTCGAGCAGCGACACGATCTTGTGCGTGCGGCCGGCGATCTTGAGTTCGGTGGCGAGCACGTTGAGCTGCAGCGGCGTGCCGTCGCGCATCACCTTGATGAGCTCGGCACGCCCGGGCTCGAGCTCGAGCAGCCGCCGCGGGAAATCGGGGCCGAAGCCAGCGAACTCCTGGAGCAGGCGCGGGGCGCCGGCGCCGAACAGGCGCCGCGCCGCGTGGTTGAACTGGTCCACGCGCCCTGCCTCGTCGATCGCGATCACGGCCACGGGCACGTGCTGGACGAACGTGTCGAGGTAGCTCGCCTGCTCCTCCTTGGCGGTGCGCGCCGCGCGGAAGCGCTGCAGGATCTCCTCGAACGCCGCCGCGAGCTCGGCGAACGAGGTGGCCGGTTGCGCCACGGAGAAGCTTTGCGAGAAGTCCGAGTGCCGGATCGCCAGCATGAAGCGGGCGAGCTCGCGATTGGTGCGCTGCACGTAGTGCACGAGCGATGCCGCTTGGATGGCCAGCACCACCGCGAGCAGCAGCAGTGTGGCGTAGTAGTTGGTATTCGCCGCAAGATAGGCGAACGCGAGGCAAACGCCCAAGATCAGCGCAATTTGGATCGTCACGCTGAGCGCGAAGCGCGAATATCCCATAGCTTTCCCGGTTGAACGCGACGTTGTGATTAGAGTTCCATGCTGGTCGTGCGGAAGCAATCCGGCAGCCGCGGCGCACGCGCCACCACCCGCGCCGATCCCAGAGCTTCAATGAGGCCGCGGCGAATTCGCCGCGGAAACTTCTCCGCGATGAATGCCGCATTGCATGTTTCCGCGGCGAATTTGCCGCGCAGTCTCGGGGGACGCTTCGCCGGCGAGATGCCGCGCGACATCGACTCCGCGTTCGCGGCCGTCGGCGCGAGCCTGTTCCCGTCGGCGGACGAGGGGCTCGAGTCGTCGTGCAGCTGTCCCGACTGGGCGAATCCGTGCAAGCACGTGGCAGCGGTGCACTTCGTGCTCGGCGAGGCGTTCGACCGCGATCCGTTTGTGTTGTTCGAGCTGCGGGGGCGCAGCAAGAAGGATGTGCTTCAGGCGTTGCGGGCCGCCCGCGGTGTGGGCGCGGCGGACCGAGAGGATGCCGCGGAACCGGGTGGCGCCGCGCCGTTGCCACGCGCGCCCGGCGCTCGCGGGCGGCGACCCAAGCGGTCCGACGGCTCCGACGTTCCGCGGCCGGCTAGCGTGTCGCTCGCCGACGTGCCGGCCGCAGCCTACGGCCGCGCAACGTATGCGCTGCCGTCTTTGGCGCTCTCGTTCGCCACGGCACGAGCGCCGGCGAGCCTGCTTGCACAGCTCGGCGCGCCGCCGGCCTGGTCGAGCCGGGACGCGCCGGCCGTAGCGCTCGCGGCCGCGATTCGCGCGGCGGCAGAGCGAGCGCGCGCGTGGGCGGCGGCCGACGCGACGCCTGCGTCGGCGAATGCGGTGGAGGCGGTGGAGCCGATGGAGCCGATGGAGCCGGGGCCCCGGCCGCGTCGTTCGAAGCGCCGGCGATAACGCCGCAACGCGCAGCTTGGTAGGCACCGTCACGCCGAGATTCGCGGCCTACAAGACTAAAGCGGCATGTGGCGGGGGAAGGCCGTCGGGGCGAGAACGGCGCAAACGGGGCTACAGCCCATACTTTTCCATGCGCCGATAGAGCGACGCCCGCGTGATGCCGAGCTCACGCGCCGCGCGGCTCACGTTGCCGCCGTGCTTCTCGAGCGCTGCCTGGATCACGCGGTTCTCCACCGTCTCGAGGTTGTAGTCGTCGAGCTTGAGCCCGTCGCCGCCGCGGCGCTCGGGCGCGAGCAGGAAGTCGTGCGCGTCGAGCGCCGGCGCGTCGCTCATGATGAGCGCGCGCTCCACGGCGTGCCGGAGCTCGCGCACGTTGCCGGGCCAGGCATACGCCTCGAGGCGCTTGAGCGCGCCTCGCGACAGGCGCTTCGGCGCGAGGTTGTACTTGCGCGCGTAGATCTCTACGAAGTGGTCGAACAGCGCCGCGATGTCCTCCACTCGCTCGCGCAGCGGCGGAACGCGGATCTCCACGGTGTTGATGCGGTAGAGCAGGTCCTCGCGGAACTCGCCTGAGTGCGCGAGCTCGGTGAGCGGCTTGTTGGTGGCGCTCACGAGCCGCACGTCCACCGGCAGCGCGCGGTCGCTGCCGAGCGGCGTCACGGTGCGCTGCTCGAGCGCGGACAAGAGCTTGCCCTGGAGCTGCAGCGGCAAGTTGCCGATCTCGTCCAGGAACAGCGTGCCGCGCGACGCGGCTTGGAAGCGGCCCGCGCGTTCCTCGCGGGCGTCGGTGAATGCGCCGCGGCGATGGCCGAACAGCTCGCTTTCGAAGAGCGTGGCGCTCACCGATCCGAGATCTACCGACATGAAGACTTCGGCCGCACGCCGCGACTGCTGGTGCAGCAGCCGCGCCACCAATTCCTTGCCCACGCCGCTCTCGCCCAGGATCAGCACGTTCGCGTCGGTAGGCGCGGCGCGCCGCACGAGCTCGAACACGTGACGCATCGCGGGTGCGTTGCCGATCACGGGCTGTGCCGTGCCGCTCGCCGCGTCGACGAGCTCGCGCTCGCGCGAGCGCAGCCGCTCCACCTCGCCGCGCGAGTCGCGCAGGCTCAAGGCGGCGGTGACCGTGGCGACGAGCTTCTCGTTCTGCCACGGCTTCAGCACGAAGTCGGTGGCGCCCGCCTTGATGGCGTTCACGGCGGTGGACACGTCGCCGTAGGCGGTCATCAGCACCACGACCACACCGGGATCGACCTCGAGGATCTTGGCGAGCCACGCGAGACCTTCGGCGCCGCTGTCGGCGCCGCGCGCGAAGTTCATGTCGAGCAGCACCACGTCGAAGCCCGCGTCGAGGAGGTCCGGCAGGTTGGCGGGGTCCGACTCGGTCTGCACGACGGCGAAGTGCCGCTTGAGCAGCAGGCGGGCGGCGGTGAGCACGCCCACGTCGTCGTCGACGACGAGAATTCGGCCGGAACGCGTCATCTCGGGCACTTGTTCGAAGGGCGACCGAGTGTACGCCTGCGGACACCGGCTGTGCCATTGGCGGACAGCGGTTCCGGGTGGGCAACGTGCCAAGTGATTGAAGAGACGAGGATTACCGCATTGGCCCGCGAGTTGCTAAGTAACGAGGGCGCAGGCCGCCCGCTCGTCGATAGTTGCGAGCCGTAAGCCCTCCCCAAGCGCCCGGTTCGGTGGGCGGCCCGCGCACCGGTTAATGTTCGTCGCGGGTTCGAGCGAGAGGATGCCGATGCTGGTCATGCAGGGCTTGTCGAAGGTGTTTCGCACCACCGAGGTCGAGACGACGGCGCTCAACGCCGTGGACTTAGGCATAGCGGCGGGCGAGTTCACCGCGATCATGGGCCCGTCGGGCTGCGGCAAGTCCACGCTACTCAACATCATCGGCATGCTCGACAACCCGTCGAGCGGCCGCTACTTCTTTCTCGACGAGGACGTCGCGAAGTATCCCGAGCGCAAGCTCGCGCAGATTCGCAAGCGCAACATCGGCTTCATCTTCCAGAGCTTCAACCTGATCGACGAGCTCACCGTGTTCGCGAACGTGGAGCTGCCGCTCGTCTACCAGCGTCTGCCCGCGGCCGAGCGCAAGCGTAAGGTCGACGCGGTGCTCGAGAGAGTCGGTATCGCCGCGCGCCGCAACCACTTTCCGGCGCAGCTCTCGGGCGGCCAGCAGCAGCGCGTAGCCGTGGCGCGCGCGCTGGTGGTGTCGCCGAAGCTGATCCTCGCCGACGAGCCCACCGGCAACCTCGACACGGCGAACGGCGAAGAGGTGATGAACATGCTCGTGAAGCTCAACGAGGAGGGCACCACGGTGATCATGGTCACGCACTCGCGCAGCCACGCAGAGTACGCGCGCCGCATCGTCAACATGCTCGACGGGCGCGTGGTGACGGAGCACGTGGGCCAGATGCGTAGGGCTGCCGCCAATGTTTAGGAGCTACTTTTCGGTCGCTCTGCGGCAGCTCGCCATGAGCAAGGTCTACTCGCTGATCAACGTAGCTGGGCTCGCGATCGGGCTCGCGAGCGTCGTGCTGATCTCGCTGTTCGTGCGTCACGAGCTCGGCTACGACTCGTTCTGGCCGAACGCCGACAGAATTTATCGGATCTCGCGCGACTACTACGCCACCAACGGCGCGCCGAACCGGGTACCCGCGTCGAACAACGGACCGGTCGCGGCCGCTCTGCTCGACGACTTCCCGGAGATCGAGAGCTCGGCGCGCGTGTACGGCGGCCGCACGCTGCTATCGCGTGACGACGTTGCTTTCTACGAAGACCGGTTCCGCTGGGCGGACAACTCGTTGTTCCAGATCTTCGCCTTCGACTGGCTCGCCGGCGACTCGAAGACGGCGCTCGCCGAGCCCGCCTCGATCGTGCTCACCGAGACGCTCGCGAAGAAGTACTTCCCTGGCGCCGCTGCTCTCGGCCGTCCGATGCTCATCGAGAACCGAATTGCCGTGACGGTGACCGGCGTGATCCGCGATCTGCCGCCGAACACGCATCTGAGCTTCGATGCGCTCGGCTCGATGAAGGCGCTGCCGGACAGCGTGTCCGCGGCGTGGAACGGCAACACGGACTTCCATACGTACTTTTCGCTGCGGGCCGGCGCGAACATTCGTGCCATAGAGCAACGGATTCCGGAGTTCATGAACAAGCGCATCGCCGCCGATGCGAGCACTTGGTCCGGCATGACGATCATGAACGTACGCGACATCCACGTACGCTCGACGCGCGACGAGGAATGGGAGCCGTCCGGCAGCATCGCGAGGATCGCGAGCTTCACGGCCATCGCCGCGCTGATTCTGCTGATCGCGTGCATCAACTTCATGAATCTCTCCACGGCGCGCTCCGCGAAGCGGGCGCGCGAAGTTGGCGTGCGCAAGTCCCTCGGGGCCGCGCGGCGGCAGCTCGTGCTGCAATTCCTCGGCGAGTCGATCGGAATGGCCGTCGTCGGCACGCTCGTGGCCACCGTGCTCGTGGAGCTCGCGCTGCCGAAGTTCTCCGCGTTCTCGGGCGTGGACCTCGCGCTCGAGTATTTCGGGCCGGGCGGGGTCGCGCTGCAGCTCGGCGCCCTTGCGCTCCTCGTCGGGCTCGTCGCGGGCAGCTATCCGGCGTTTTATCTCTCGGCGTTCGAGCCGGCCCGGGTGCTCAAGGGCGAGGTGTCGCGGGGGCGCGAGGGCGCGGTGTTTCGCAACGTGCTCGTGGTGGCGCAGTTCGCGATCGCGATCGCGCTCTTGATCGGCACGACGATCGTCTATCAGCAGGATCGGTTTGCGCGCAGCCGCGACCTCGGCTTCGACAAGAACCAGATCGTGGTGCTCGCGGCGCCGCCGAATCTCGGCCTCGGCGCCGTCGATTGGGAGCCGTTCCGGGACGAGATCGCGCGGGCGCCGGGTGTGGCCGGCGTGACGGCGTCGCACTACACGCCGTTTAGCTGGGACGACAACCGCCTGCCGGTGCGCCGGCAGGGCTCGGAGGACTTCAGCCGAATCCAATTCATGGCGGTGGACTACGATTTCTTTGCGACCTATCGCATCGAGACGTTGGCCGGCCACGTGTTTTCCCGCGAATTCGCGCCGCGTCCCGCGATGTTGCGGGTGGCGTCGGGCGCGGCGCCGGACGTCGTGCTCAACGAGTCGGCCGCTCGCATGCTCGGGTGGGCGGCGCCCGAAGCGGTCGACAAGCCGGTCGAGATCGGCGCGCAGGCGAATTGGTCGCCCGCGCGCGTCATCGGCGTGGTGCCCGATACGTACTTCGAGTCGGTGGCGTTGCCGGTGCGTCCGATGATCTACGTGTTCGGCGCCGATCCGGCAAGCCAGCTCTACGGCTTCATACGCACGATCTCGATCCGCGTCACAGGCGACGATCTCCCGGCGACGCTCGCGCGGATCGACGCGCTCTGGCGCGAGCACGTGCCCGGCAGGCCGGTGGTGCGGCACTTCCTCGACGACGACTTCGACGCGCTCTATCGCTCCGAGCAGCGCCAGGCGCAGCTGCTCACGTTCTTCTCGGGCCTCGCAATCGCGATTGCGTGCCTCGGGCTCCTCGGCCTCGCGTGGTTTTCCACCGAGCGCCGCGTCAAGGAAATCGGCATCCGCAAAACGATGGGCGGCGCGGTGTGGGACGTGGTGCTGTTGTTCACGTCGGAGTTCAGCCGGCTCGTGCTGCTCGCGAGCCTGGTTGCCTGGCCATTGGCGTACTTCGTGATGCAGCGGTGGCTCGCGGGGTTCGCGTACCGGATCGAGATGGGGCCGCTCGCGTTCGTCGGCGGCGCGGCGGTGGCGCTCGCGGTGGCGTTCGTGACGGTGGGCGCGGTGGCGGCGCGTGCGGCGGCGGCGAAGCCGGTGCTGTCGCTGCGGCACGAGTAGCTCGTGGCGCAGGCAACATCCACGTCGATTCGAGTTTCGGCGGAAACTCTTGCATCGATCCAGTGCGAGATCCCTCCGTGGAGGGATCGAGAAGAGACGATGCGCCGATGATGCTGAGCCATCTGTCCATCGCGCTGCGACACCTCGCGTCGCAGAAGCTCCACTCGGCGATCAATGTCGCGGGGCTCGCCCTCGGACTCGCGGCAGCGCTGCTCGTCGGTCTCTACGTGCGCCACGAGCTCAGCTACGACCGCTATCACAAGAACGCGGACCGCGTGTATAGGATCGCACGCACGGTGTCGTTGCCGAGCGGCACCACGATCCTCGACGCGTCCATGCCGCCGCCGGCGGGTCCTGCGCTGGCAAGCGACTTCTCCGAGATCGAGGCTGGTGCCCGTCTCATGCCGTTCATCGGCAGCGCGGAGATGATCATCGGCGACCGGCGGATCGTCGGGGGCTTGATCATGGCCGCCGACCCCACACTGTTCGATGTCTTCGACTTCGAGTGGATCGAAGGGTCTCCCGCCACGGCTCTCGTCGATCCAAGCTCGATCGTGCTCACGCGGAGCGCCGCGCGCCGGTACTTCGGCAGCGGCCTCGCGCTCGGCCAGCGCCTCCAGGAAGCCAACGCGCTCAAGCCGTTCACCGTCACGGGCGTGATCCGTGACTTACCCGACAACACGCACCTGCGCTTCGACATGCTCGCTTCCGCAAGCTTGCTCGACCGCGCCCGGAGTGGGTCCGTCGATGCCTGGAACGGCGGCAACTCGCACACCTACGTGCTGCTGCGGCCGGGCGCCGACATCGCGTCGATTCAGAGCCGGTCGCACGAGTTCATGCTGAGGCACATGTCTCCGGATGTCGGCCCGCTCAACGACTTCGTCGCGCAGCCGTTGACCGCGATCCATATGGCGCCGTTGCGCTATCAGGACTTTCGGCCGAAGGGCAGTGCGCAAGTGGTGGCGGCGAGCGGCATCGTCGCCGTATTGATACTCGCCATCGCGTGCATCAACTTCGTGAATCTCGCGACGGCGTCCGCGCGGCGCCGCGCGAAAGAGGTCGGCGTGCGCAAGGCGCTCGGCGTGACTCGCCGCCGGCTGATCGCGCAATTCCTCGGCGAGTCGCTGCTAGCGTCGGGCGTCGCGGCGTTGCTGGCGCTTGCCGCCGTCGAGCTGCTACTGCCCGTCCTCGGCG
>DASUFK010000199.1:0-9020 GCA_036274615.1 Gammaproteobacteria bacterium
GAGGCGAGCATCCGGAACCGCGGCGGCACGCCCTCACTCCATGCACAAAGGGTGAACGACCGCGGGCCGGACCCCGGCGAACGCGCCGTGGCGAGGGAACCGGCCCGCAGGGCCGGCGAAGTCGCGTGCCGCGAGGGACCCATTCGAGGTGCGGCCGCCGCTGGCACTCACCCATAATCGGCCAACGCAAGACGGAGGGCCCTCGCGGGTTGCGTGGCCCGTTCCGGGTGCGCGACAATCTTTATTCGTTCCGCTGCCCGCGCCGCGCGAGGCGACCGATACCGGTCCACCGCCCGAGCGCTAGTCAAGACGATTAGCCGATGGCACTGAGCAGAGAGAAGGCGACGGCCAATCGGCCGCCGCGCCGAAAACTCGCCGACGCGATTCGGATGCTTGCGCTCGACGCCGTCGAGCTCGCCAAGAACGGCCACCCCGGCATGCCGATGGGCATGGCCGACATCGCCGAAGTGCTCTGGAACGACTACCTGCGATTCTCGCCCACGCAGCCGCACTGGCACGATCGCGACCGCTTCGTGCTCTCGAACGGCCACGGCTCGATGCTGCTCTACGCCGTGGCGCACCTCACCGGTTACGGCCTCACGATCGACGAGATCAAGAACTTTCGCCAGCTCGGCTCCCGCACGGCGGGTCATCCCGAGCGCGACATCGAGCTCGGGATCGAGACCACCACCGGGCCGCTCGGGCAGGGCATCGCGAACGCCGTCGGCATGGCGCTCGCCGAGCGCACGCTCGCCGCGCAGTTCAACCAGCCCGGCCACACGATCGTCGACCATCACACGTATTTCTTCTGCGGCGACGGCTGCCTCATGGAAGGCATCTCGCACGAGGCATGCTCGTTCGCCGGCACCGAGAAGCTCGGCAAGCTCATCGGCTTCTACGACGACAACGGCGTGTCCATCGACGGCGCCGTGCACGGCTGGTTCACCGACGACACGCCGAAGCGCTTCGAGGCCTACGGCTGGCACGTGGTGCCGAACGTGAACGGCCACGATTCGGCGGCGATCGCGGCGGCGATCGACGCGGCGCGCGCCGAGACCGAGCGCCCGTCTCTGATCTGCTGCAAGACGATCATCGGCTTCGGCGCGCCGAAAGTGCAGGGCACGGCCGCCACGCACGGCTCCGCGCTCGGTGCGGCCGAGACCGCGGCCACGCGGCAAAATCTCGGCTGGGACCTGCCGCCGTTCGAGGTGCCCGCCGAGATCAAGTCCGCGTGGGACGCGCGCGAGCGCGGCCGCGAGCTCGAGGCGGAGTGGCAGCAGCGGTTCGCGCGCTACCGGGCCGCGTTCCCCCGGCTCGCTGCGGCGTTCGAGCGCCGGATGCGGGGCGATCTGCCGGAGGAGTGGGCGCGGCACGCGGACGAGGCGGTGCGCAACATCGCCGCCGCCGCCAAGCCGATGGCTACCCGCAAGGCGTCGCAGGTGGCGCTCGAAGCGTTCGCCCCGGCGTTGCCGGAGCTCGTCGGCGGCTCGGCCGACCTCACGGGCTCGAACAACACTCTGCACAAGTATTCGATAGTGCAGACTGCGGCGAAGCCGTCCGGCAACTATCTGCACTACGGCGTGCGCGAGTTCGGCATGTCCGCGATGATGAACGGGATGGCCGCGCACGGCGGCTGCGTGCCGTACGGCGGCACGTTCCTCGTGTTCACCGACTACGCGCGCAACGCGCTGCGGATGTCGTGCCTGATGGGCCTCCGGGTGATCTTCGTGCTCACGCACGACTCGATCGGCCTCGGCGCCGACGGCCCCACGCACCAGCCGATCGAGCACGTCGCGAGCTTGCGCCTGATCCCGAACATGCACGTCTGGCGGCCGGCCGACGTGGTCGAGACGGCCGTGGCGTGGCGCGCCGCGCTCGAGCGGCGCTCGGGGCCTACGAGCCTGATCCTCACCCGGCAGGACGTGCCCAACATCGAGCGCACGGCCGAGCAGGTCGCGCTGATCGCGCGCGGCGGCTATATCCTGAGCAACTCGGACGTGGAGCCGGAGATCACGCTGATCGGCACCGGCTCCGAGCTCCAGCTCGCGGCCGGCGCCGCCAAGGTGCTCGAGGCGTCGGGCGTCGCCGCCCGCGTGGTCTCGCTGCCCAGCACCGAGGTGTTCGAGGCGCAGGACCGAGCCTATCGCGACCACGTGCTGCCGCCCGGCGGCGCCCGCTTGATCGTGGAGGCCGGAGCTACCGGCGGCTGGTGGCGCTACGCCGGGGACGGCGGCGCCGTGGTCGGCATCGATCGCTTCGGCCTGTCCGCGCCCGGCGAGCAGGTGCTCGAGCACTTCGGCTTCACGGTCGCCAAGGTCGTCGAAGCCGCCCGCCGCTTGCTGTAACCTTTCGCCCGCATTGTCGCGTACGCCAAGAGAGGAGGCGTTCATGCCCGTCAAAGTCGCTATCAATGGTTATGGCCGCATCGGCCGCAACGTGCTCAAGGCGTTGTACGAAGGCAAGCACCGCGGCGAGATCTCCGTGGTGGCCGTCAACGATCTCGGCGACGCGAAAACCAACGCGCACCTCACGCGCTACGACACCGCGCACGGTCCGTTCCCGTTCGACGTGGGCGTGGAGGGCGACAGCCTCGTGGTCGACGGCGACAAGATCAAGGTCTGCGCAGAGCGCGACCCGACGAAGCTGCCGTGGAAGGACCTCGGCGTCGACATCGTGCTCGAGTGCACGGGCTTGTTCACCACCAAGGAAAAGGCCGGCATGCACATCAAGGCCGGCGCGAACAAGGTCATCATCTCGGCGCCCGCAGGCAAGGACGTCGACGCGACGGTGGTCTACGGCGTGAACCACAAGACGCTGAAGGCGAGCGACCGCGTGATCTCGAACGCGTCGTGCACCACCAACTGCCTGGCGCCGCTCGCGAAGGTGCTGAACGACAGCATCGGCATCGTGCGCGGTCTCATGACCACGGTGCACGCGTACACCAACGACCAGGTGCTCACCGACGTCTACCACAGCGACCTGCGCCGCGCGCGCTCGGCTACGCAGTCGATGATCCCCACGAAGACCGGCGCCGCCGCGGCCGTGGGCCTCGTGCTGCCCGAGCTCGACGGCAAGCTCGACGGCTTCTCGATCCGCGTGCCCACGATCAACGTCTCGGTCGTCGACCTGACGTTCGACGCGAAGCGCGACACCACGGCCAAGGAGATCGACGCCGCGGTGAAGGCTGCGAGCCAGGGCGCGCTCAAGGGCGTGCTCGCGTATACCGACGAGCCGCTCGTGTCGATCGACTTCAACCACAACCCGGCGTCGTCGATCTACGACTCGTCGCTCACCAAGGTCATGGAAGGCAGGCTCGTGAAGGTCTGTGCCTGGTACGACAACGAGTGGGGTTTCTCGAACCGGATGCTCGACACGACGCTCGTGCTCGCGGCGCTGTAGCCGAGTAGCACCGTGGCATTGCGCGTCAAGCGGATGGCGGATCAGGCGCTTTCGGGCAAGCGCGTGCTGATTCGCGAGGACTTGAACGTCCCGATCAAGGAAGGCCGCGTCACCAGCACGGCGCGCATCGACGCCGCGGTGCCCACGCTGCGCGCGGCGCTCGACGCGGGTGCGCGCGTGATGGTGATGTCGCACCTCGGCCGGCCGAAGGAAGGCAAGCCCGACGCCGCGAGCTCGCTCGCGCCCGTGGCGGCGAAGCTCTCCGAGGTCTTGTTCCGCGACGTGCCGCTCGTGGCCAAGTGGCTCGACGGCGTCGACGTGGCGCCGGGCGAGATCGTGCTCTGCGAGAACGTGCGGTTCAACGTGGGCGAGGAGGCCGACGATCCGGCGCTCGCGAAGCGCATGGCCGCGCTCTGCGACGTGTTCGTCATGGACGCGTTCGGCACGGCGCATCGCGCTCAGGCGAGCACGCACGGTGTGGCGAAGTTCGCGCCCGTCGCGTGCGCGGGCCCGCTGCTCGTGGCGGAGCTCGAGGCGCTTGGGTTAGCGCTCGAGAGCCCGAAGCGCCCGCTATTCGCGATCATCGGCGGCTCGAAGGTGTCGACCAAGCTCGATCTGCTGCAATCGCTGTCGACGAAGGTCGACGAGCTGATTCTCGGCGGCGGGATCGCCAACACCGTGCTCGCGGCATCGGGCGTGAACGTCGGCAAGTCGCTCTACGAGCCCGACATGGTGGACTTCGCGAAGCAACTGCTCGACGGCAAGTTCGGCAAGGCCGCGATCCCGCTGCCCACCGATGTGGTGGTTGCGCCCAGCTTGGACGCGGGCGTGCGCGGCACGGTGAAGAGCGTGCGCGACGTGAACGCAGCGGACATGATCCTCGACATCGGGCCGAAGACGGCCGAGCTGTACGCGAAGCGGCTCGCCAAGGCGGGCACGATCGTTTGGAACGGCCCGGTAGGCGTCTTCGAGAATCCGGAGTTCGCGGCCGGCACCAAGCGCGTAGCCGCGGCCGTGGCGGCCAGCGACGCGTTCTCGATCGCGGGCGGCGGCGACACGCTGGCCGCGATCGAGCAGTTCGGCGTCGGCGGCGGCATCTCGTACATCTCCACCGGCGGCGGCGCGTTTCTCGAGTTCCTCGAGGGCAAGAAGCTCCCCGCGGTGGCGACGCTCGAGGAACGCGCGGGGCACTGAGCGTGTCGTCGACGCTATCCTCCGCCCCGGCAGAGCTCGAGGGCGCGTTTAGATGCGCGCTCGCCGCCGCCGACCCTCTCATTTGTCTCCCCCGCGTGCTGCACGAGTACGAGCGCCGGCCCGCGCTCGTGCTCGGCGCGGGCAAGGCCGCGGCCTCGATGCTGGCCGCGTTCTCGGCAAATTGGGACGCGCCGCTGCGCGGTATGGTGGTCACGCGCTACGGCCATGGGCTCAAGCCCGGCGAGACGAGCGGCGGCGTGCAAGTCGTCGAAGCGGGACATCCGTCCCCCGACGCGGCGAGCCTCGCGGCCGGCGCCAAGCTGCTCGAGCTCGCTGCAACGGCGCGGCCCGACGAGTATTTGTTCTGCCTGATCTCCGGCGGCGGCTCGGCGCTCGCGAGCGCGCCGCAGAATGCCATCACGTTCGAGCAGAAGCGGGCTGCCGTGGGCTATGTGATGCGTGCGGGCGCCGACATCCACGAGCTCAACTGCCTGCGCAAGCACCTGTCGCGGCTCAAGGGCGGCCGGCTCGCCGTAGCGGCCCATCCGGCAAGCGTGGTGACGTTCGTGATCTCCGACGTGCCGGGCGACGACGTGGCCGACATCGGCTCCGGCCCCACGATCCCCGACCCCACGACGCAGGCCGACGCGCTCGCGATTCTCGAGCGCTACGGCTACCCGAACGTCGCGGAGCTCATGCCGGTGCTCGGCGATCCGCGTTGCGAGACGCCGAAGCCCGACGCGGCGGAGTTTCGCGGCGACTCCGTGCAGTTGCTCGCCGCGGCGTCCACGGCGCTCGAGGCCAGCGCGGACTACTTGCGCGCGCACGGCTACGACGTGCTGTATCTCGGCGACGACCTCGCGGACGAGGCACAGGCGCTCGGCCGCGCCCACGCGCAGCTCGCGCTCGAGCAGGCGCGCAGCGGCAAGCGCGTGGCGATCCTCTCGGGCGGCGAGACGCGCGTGGTGCTCGGCGAAGGCGCGGCGGGCCGCGGCGGCCGCAACACGGAATACCTCGCCTCACTCGCCGTCGCCGTGAACGGCCGCTCGGGGATTTACGCTCTCGCGGCCGACACTGATGGAATCGACGGCCACGGCGACCATGCGGGCGCCTTCATCGTTCCGGAAACATTACGTAACGGCGAGGCGCGCGGCCTGTCGCTCGCGGCGCTACTGGCGCAGCACGACAGTTACAGTTACTTTGATGCGTGCGGCCAATTGTTGAAGACCGGGCCCACTCGTACCAACGTCAACGATTTCAGACTAATCCTTTGCCAAAACTGAACAGACAAACCGACTCCGCCTTGGTGCCCTCCGACACGAAAGAAGAAGTGCGGCGCCGCACCAAGATCGTGGCGACGCTCGGACCGTCCACCGACGATCCCGCGGTGCTCGAGCAGCTCATCGTGGCCGGCGCCGACGTGTTCCGCATCAACTTCTCGCACGGCACGTCCGCGGATCAAACCGCGCGCGCCGAGACGGTGCGCAGGGTCGCCGAGAAGGTCGGCAAGCACATCGGCATCATGGGCGACTTGCAAGGGCCGAAGATCCGCATCGAGTCGTTCTCGAGCGGCCGCGTGATCCTGGCCGAGGGCGGCGAGTTCACGCTCGACAGCGCGATGGACCCCGCCGCCGGCGATCGCTACGGCGTCGGAATGGCGTATCGCAATCTCGTCAACGACGTGGAGCCCGGCGACGTGCTGCTGCTCGACGACGGCCTCATCGTGCTCGAGGTGGAGAGCGTAGAAGGCACGAAGATCAAGACCCGCGTGAAGCAAGGCGGCAAGCTTTCCGATCACAAGGGGCTGAACAAGCAGGGCGGCGGGCTGTCGGCACCGGCGCTCACCGACAAGGATCGCCGCGACATCGAGACCGCGGCGCGCTTGGGCCTCGACTTCGTGTCCGTGTCGTTCGCGCGTAACGCCGAGGACATCGAGGAGGCGCGCTCGCTGCTGCGCGCCGCGGGCGGCCAGGCACACATCGTTGCGAAGATCGAGCGCGCCGAGGCCGTACAGAACATTCGCTCGATCATCGACGCGAGCGACGTGATCATGGTTGCGCGCGGCGACCTCGCGGTCGAGGTCGGTTACGCGTCGATGACCGGCTTGCAAAAGGGTCTGATCCGCCTCGCGCGTTCGCGCAACAAGGTCGTGATCACGGCTACGCAGATGCTCGAGTCGATGATCCACTCGCCGTCGCCCACCCGCGCGGAGGTGTCGGACGTGGCGAACGCCGTCATGGACGGCACCGATGCCGTGATGCTGTCGGCCGAGACCGCGGTCGGCAAGTTCCCGGTGCGAGCCGTGGCCACGATGGCCGAGCTCTGCGTCGGTGCCGAGAAGCACGAGACGTTCCGTCGCGCCGCGAACTACCGCCTCGAGGACGTGTTCGCGCACGTCGACGAGGCGATCGCGATGGCTGTGATGTACGTGGCGAACCACCTGAACGTGCGCGCGATCATCGCTCTCACGGAGTCGGGATCGACGACGTTGTGGATGTCGCGTGTGCGGTCGGACATCCCCGTGTTCGCGTTCACGCGGCACGAGACGACGCGCCGCCGCGTGAGCATGTATCGCGGCGTGTATGCGGTGCCGTTCGATGTCGTACATACGGATCCGGGATTGATCCATGAGAGCGTGTTCGAGACGCTGCTGCACGACGGCGCCGTGAGCCGCGGCGACCTCGTGCTGTTTACGCGCGGCGATCAGCAAGGTGTGGCAGGGAGGACCAATACGATGCAGATCCTCACTGTGCCGGCGGAGCCGGCGTCCACGCCGAGTGCCTGAGCGGATCCGCAAGGCACTGGTTCTCCCCGGCGCCGGCGCACGCGGCGCATATCAAGTAGGCGTCTTGAAGGCGGTCGCGTCGATCCTGCCGAAGGGCGCGCGCAATCCGTTCGCGATCATCTCGGGCACGTCGGCGGGCGCCATCAATGCCGCGGTGCTCGCGTGCCGTGCCGCGAAGTTCGAGCGTGCCATCGCCGACATGGAGCGCGTCTGGTGCAACTTCCGTGCGAATCAGGTCTATCGCACCGACAACTGGACGATGCTCAAGACGAGCCTGCACTGGCTCGCGGCGATCGTATTCGGCGGGCTCGGCGTGGCGAATCCCAAGTCGCTGCTCGACAACACGCCGCTGCGCGCGCTGCTCGAGCGCGACGTGCGGTTCTCCCGGATTGCGAAGGCGATCGAGCGCGGGCATCTCGAGGCGCTTGCGGTGACGGCGTCGGCGTACACGACGGCGCGATCGGTGACGTTCTTCCAGGCGCGCGAGTCGCTCCAGGGCTGGTCGCGCGTGCGCCGCGTGGGCAAGCCCACGATCCTGAACATGGACCACCTGATCGCGAGCGCGGCGGTGCCGTTCATCTTTCCGCCGGTGCGGATCGGCGGCGAGTACTACGGCGACGGCTCGATGCGGCATCGTGCGCCGTTGTCGTCGGCGATCCATCTCGGCGCGGACCGGATGCTGGTGATCGGCGTGCGCGCGGAGCGGCCGGATCCCGAGCCGCCGGCGGATGTGGAGCCGTCCTTGCCGAGTCTCGCGCAGCTTGGCGGTTACATGCTCGACACGCTCTTCATGGACGGTCTCTACACGGACCTGGAGCGGTTGTCGCGCATCAACCGGCTGCTCGAGCAGTCGGGCCCGCGCCGGGTAACGCAGGGCGGCACGGAGCTCAGGCCGCTGCACACGCTGGTGATCGTGCCGAAGGACGACATCCGCGACGTGGCGGCGCGGCACGCGCACGAGCTGCCGCGCGCGCTGCGGCTACTGTTGCGCGGCCTGGGCGCGGGCGACCGCGGCGGCATGCAGCTCGTGAGCTACCTGCTCTTCGAGTCGGGCTTCACGCGCGAGCTCGTCGCGATGGGCTACCGCGACGCGCTTGCGATGGAAGAAGAGCTCCGCGCCTTCGTCTTCGACCAGCCCATGGACACGCTGTACGCGCCGCCGCACCTCAAGTTCGCGCTCGAGCGCTGAAGACGTGCTTCGTTGTTGGGGTTTCGGGTGGCGGTGGGCGGGCGCGGGGCGTGTGTGCCTCCTCCGCGGCACGCGACTTCGCCGGCCCTTCGGGCCGGTTCCCTCGCCACGGCGCGTTCGCCGGGGTCCGGCCCGCGGTCGTTCACCCGCTAGGCAAGTAGAGAAGTCAGTGCCGCCGCGGATCCGGATGCTCGCCTGCGGCTCGCCCCGGGCGCTGCGCGCCCGGCTCCGCGGCTCTCGGCGCTGTGGCTCGGCGGTCGCTATCGCCGCGGCACAGGCATTCGAGGTGCGGCCGCCGCCGTCACCGGTATCGCATGGCCAAAGCGAAAGAAGACCCTCGCGCGACGCGCGCGGGCGGCGCTCAGCGGCCGATGGCGCCGCGCACTTCCATGAGCTCGGGGAAGAAGGTGATGTCGAGCACGTTGCGCAGGAACTTCACGCCCGACGTGCCGC
>DASUFK010000200.1:0-3945 GCA_036274615.1 Gammaproteobacteria bacterium
AGCGGACACGTTCGAGCTCGGGTACACGCACCCGCTCGAGTCGGGCTGGGTGATCGACGCGAAGCTGCGCGGCTACTCGCAGACGCACGCGGACTTCTACAGCGATCTATTCCCGTACTCGCAGTACCAAAACTTCCTCGCCCGCGACAAGGAGCTCAGCACGTTCTCGAGTCAGGCGTTGCGGCTCGGCGTGAGCTACGACTGGTTGCCTGGCGGGTGGCGCTTCGTCGACCGCGGCACGGTGAACGTGATCTTCGACCACATGCTGTTCGAGTACGAGGATTTCCGCGATTTGCGCCAGTCGGTGGTGGTGCCGGGGACCGAGTCGCTCTACAGCTTCGACGCGAACGTCGTTCAGATCTTCGTCTCGTTCTGGTTTTAGTGGTGTCGAACCGACGCTGACGCTCGCCGCACGCGTGACGCCTGTGCCGCGGCACGCGCCTTCGCCGGCCTTCGGCCGGTTCCCGACCGCCAGGGATGGCGGAAGTGCCGCAATCTGCAGGAGCAGATTGCGGCCTCGCCACGGCGCGTTCGCCGGGGGCCGGCCCGCGGTCGCTCACTCGTGTCGCTAGTAGAGACGTCAGTGCCGCCGCGGTTCCGGATGCTCGCCTCTCGGCGAGCACCCGGCCGCTGCGCGGCCGGGCTCCGCGGCTCTCGGCGCTGTGGCTCGGCTTGGCGCTACTGCCGCGGCACAGGCGTCACGCGTGCGGCGAGCGTCAGCGTCGGTTCGACGCCTTGTCTATTGGGTTGCTACCAGCGGTAGAGGCGGGCGACGGTGCCCGCCGGATGGGCGTCGCGGCGCGGTGGGAGCTCGACGAAGCCGTCGGTGCCCGCAAGGGACACGAAGTCGCCCGAGGTATTCGTGGCGCGCGGCTCGGCCAGCAGCACGCCGGCGGCCGATGAGGAAAGTTTCACCGGCATGAAATAAGTGAGCTCGGGCGAGCACTCGGAGGGGGTCGAGAGCGCGGCGAGCTCCGGGGCGCGGGGCCGTTCGCCGAGCGCCGTGCGCAGGGCCGGGAGGATGAAGCGCGTCGCGCAGACCAGCGTCGACACCGGGTTGCCCGGAAGGGCGAAGATCGGTTTGGCTGCGGCGCTCACTCCGAACCACATCGGCCGTCCGGGCCGTTGGCGAACGCCATGGAACACGAGTCTCGCTCCGAGGCTTTTTAGGACTCCCGGCACGAGGTCGAATCGTCCCATCGACACGCCGCCGCTCAAGATCAGCGCATCGGAGCGGTCGTGGAGGCGGGCGATCGCGCCGGCGAGCGTTGCCTCGTCGTCCGGCAAGCGCGCGCGCGTGACGACGGCCGCCCGGTTGCGCGTGAGGGCGGCCTCGAGCGCGCGGTCGTTGGTGGAGCGGATCTGGTAGGGCGCGAGCGGCTCGCCGACGTCGACGAGCTCGTCGCCCGTGGAGATCACGGCGACGCGCGGGAGCGCGGCCACCGCGGCCGTGGCGCGGCCCACGCTCGCGAGCACGGCCATCTCCGGAGCGCCGATCTTGGTGCCGGCCGTGAGCACGACGCTGCCGGCTGGGCGGTCGCTCGCGCGGTCGTGGACGAACTGCCGGCGTTTCACCGCCGCGCTCGCGGCCACGGTCGCCGTGCCGCTACTGCGCTCCACGCGCTCCACCGGGATTACCGTGTCGGTACCCGCGGGCAGCATCGCGCCCGTCATCACCTCGACGCACTGGGCCGGCCCGGCCGAGAGCGCCGGCGCGCCGGCCCCTTGAGTGCCCACGATGTGGAACCCTCGAGTGCCGGCCTCCCAGTCGCGATAGGCGATGGCGATGCCGTCCATCGTCGCGCGGTCGAACGGCGGCTGGTCGCGGTCCGCGAGCACGTCTTCCGCGAGCACGCGCGCGAGGCAGCCGGCGAGCGGCTCCTCCTGCGACGGGAAGCGCGGCATGTGCTCGAGGATCAGCGCTTCCGCTTCTGCGGGCGTGAGTGGTGTCATAAGCGGCGATTGTTCCGGAAGGCCTCGGTACTATACTAACCACGGAGGAGGCGAACATGGCCGGGTTGCGTTTCGGCGCCGCCGCCATCTGGTTCGTGGCGGGCGCAGCGTGGGCCCAGATCGACCCGCAGCAGCAGGCCGACAGCCGCACCGTGCTCGGCGGCGGCAATGAGTATCTCTCGGCCGGCGCCGACGCGATTCGCGCCGGCCTATACGAAGAGGGAATTCGACTCACTCGGCTCGGTCTCGAGCGCAGCTCCAAGAACAGCGAGCGCGCCGCGGCGTTGTCGAACCTCTGCGCCGCGCACGCGGCCAAGGGCGAGACGGATCTCGCCATCGAGACGTGCAGCGAGTCGATCGAGCTCAATGCCCAGAACTGGCGCGCGTACAGCAATCGCTCTTACGCGTATTACTTGAAGGGCATGTACACCAAGGCGAGCGCCGATCTCGAGGCGGCCGCGACGTTCAGTCCGAACGCGCGGCAGGTGCAGCAAATTCGCGGCATGATCAACGAGCGCAACTTGCGGCCGAGCGTGATCGTGGAGGAGCACCAGTAACCGCGATGCGCATCGCTCTCGCCATGGCCCTTGCTGCGCTGCTCGCTGCACCGCCGGGCGCGCACGCCGCGCGGCGCTCCGTCAAGGTCGATCCCGTCGGCGCCTGGAGCTGCGTGATCTACGGTCACCCGGCGTTCGGCGACGAGCGCATGTTGTTTCACTTCGCCGCGGACGGTACCACGCAGCTCGCGCGCGAGGTCGAGCAGAAGATCTCGGCCTGGACGCCGCTGTCGCGCTGGACGGCGGACGACGGCGAGCTCACGTTCTCCGATCCGCACACCGGCCGGCAATATCGCGCCGACTTGCGGCGCGCCACGCTCGGCGGCAGCTGGCGCACGGTGATCCTCGTGGGCGGCTGGTGGTGCAGCGAGCTCGACGAGGCGGCCGTGCCGGCCGTCGAGGAACTCGAGCCGCTGGCGGTGATGCCGCCGCTGATCCCGTCAGTGACGTCCACGCCGCAATATCCGCTGCAAGCGATTCGCGACGCGAAGCAGGGCAGGGCGGTGACGTGCTTCTTCGTGGACGCGAGCGGTGCCGTGGTGCAGCCGGAGCTCATCGAGCTCTCGGACGAGGTGTTCCGCGCGCCGATCCTTGCAGCACTCGCGCGCTCGCGCTACGTGGGCTGGGACGACGCGAGCGTGCGCCGGCCGGGTTGCCGCAGCTACATCTTCAAGCTCGACTCGCTGAGCGCGGCGGTGGAAGGCCCGCAGTAGCGCTCGGGCGGGCGCGGTTGGCCGCCGTGCTTCACAGATGACGGGAAAACTCTCGATTTGTCGGTCAAAGCCGACAGCGTCATCACTTGTTTTTCGTTCCGGCATTGGCAGCATGGGGACGGACGGTTTCCGCAAGGGATGTGCAATGCGTACGATCGCTCGACTGACGTTAATCGGCTGCTCCGCGCTCGCCGGAGCTTGTCACCACTCGTCGGACGACCCGCCTGCGCAGAACAATCCGCCGCCCGGCCCGACGGCCGGGCTCGACGCGCGGCCGTCGAACCTCACCTGCGTCGCGCCGGCGAAGAGCGGCGGCAACGCGGGCACGACGATCGCGCTCCAGCGCGTGTTCCCGAATCTCACGTTCACCCAGCCGGTGGCCATGCTGCAGGCGCCGGGGGACAACTCGCGTTGGTTCGTGCTCGAGAAGACGGGCGCCGCGCGCGTCTTTGCCAACACGGCGAACGTGAGCACGGCGTCGACGTTCGCAGCGCTGACGGTGAACCCTGATGGCGAAGGAGGACTGCTCGGCATGGCCTTCCATCCGAGCTTCGCGAGCAACGGACAAGTATTTCTGTCGACGACGGAAGGCAGTAACCCGATCGTCTCGCACATCGCGCGCTACCGCGTGAATCCCGGCGGCGCCACGCTCGACACCGTGAATCGCGACATTCTTCTTCGCGTGAATCAGCCGTTCAACAACCACAAGGGCGGCAACATCG
>DASUFK010000201.1:0-29344 GCA_036274615.1 Gammaproteobacteria bacterium
GTCGCGACCCACGGCTGGACGCGCGCGTCGGCGCTCACGCTCGCCGATGCCGTCGAGCGCTATCGGCCCGCCGGACTGCGGCACGTGCTCTGCACCGACATCGACAAGGACGGCGCGCTCGCGGGTCCGAACGTGGCGCTCTACGGCGACTGCGTGCGGCGCTGGCCCGACGTCGCTTGGCAAGCCTCGGGCGGCGTGCGCGACGCGGCCGATCTTGCGGCGCTCGCCGCGTCCGGCGTTGCGGCGGCGGTGTCCGGCAAGGCGTTGCTCGAAGGGCGGCTCGCGGCCGCGGAGATCAAGCCATTCTTACCCGGCGCATAATTCCCTGCCTCGACGTCCGCGACGGCGTGGTCGTCAAGGGCGTGAAGTTTCGCGACCACCGCGTGGTCGGCGACATCCTCGAGCTGGCCGCACGCTACCGCGAGGAGGGCGCGGACGAGCTCGTGTTCTACGACATCACCGCGAGCCCGGACCGCCGAACCGTGGACCGCAGCTGGGTGAACCGCATCGCGTCGCTGCTCGACATTCCGTTCTGCGTGGCCGGGGGCATCCGCAGCGTGGCCGATGCCGAAAGCGTGCTGAATCTCGGCGCCGACAAGATCTCGATCAACTCGCCGGCGCTCGAGCGGCCCGCGTTGGTGGACGAGCTCGTGCGCCGCTTCGGCTCGCAGTGCGTCGTGATCGGCATCGACACGCTCGAGCGCGGCGGCGACTACCAGGTGTATCAGTACACCGGCGACCCGAACCGCACCGTTGCAACCGCGCGGCGCACGCTCGACTGGGTGCGCGAGGTGCAGGACCGCGGCGCCGGCGAGATCGTGCTCAACTGCATGAACCAGGACGGCGTGCGCAAGGGCTACGACCTGCCGCAGCTCGCGGCCGTGCGCGAGGTTTGCGGCGTGCCGCTGATCGCGTCGGGCGGCGCGGGTGCGATGGAGCACTTCAAACAGGTCTTCGAGGTCGCGCGCGTCGACGGCGCGCTGGCCGCGAGTGTCTTCCACACGGCCGCGATCGACATCCGCGACTTGAAGCCGTTCCTGGCCGCCGCCGGGATCGCGGTCCGGCCGGTCGCTTAGGAGCTCGCCGATGAGCCAATTGGACTTTCTCGAGATTCTGCAGCACGTGATCAAGCGCCGGCTCGAGCAATCGCCCGACGGAAGCTACACGGCCAAGCTCGCGGCGCAGGGCATCGTGAAGGTCGCGCAGAAGGTCGGCGAGGAAGGCGTGGAGCTCGCGCTCGCGGCGGTCGCGCAGGATCGCGCGCGCGTGACCGCCGAGGCTGCCGACCTCGTCTATCACCTGTTGCTGCTGCTCGCGATGCGCGACCTTTCTCTCGGCGACGTGGTGACGGAGCTGCAAGGGCGGCACCGCGGCGCAAGCTAGCGCCGCGCGCCCCGCATCCTCGCCAACCGGCCGCGCCGGTTCGTGCGCTCTCGCGTGCCACGCGCTCCGGCATCCGCCGCGTTGGCGATCGACTCCATCGCCGTCGCGCGGCCGTCGCGTCTCTTCCTTCGCGCGCTCATCGGCGTCTGAACCTTCGCTGCGGCGAGCGGGACTCACCAACGAACCTCAAGGAAAACGAGGGCTGGGATGCCTGCAACTTCGGAGTCTCGCTATCGCAGTCGATTGCGATACGGGTGCATGGCTCTCGCAGCCGCGGCTCTCGCGGGTTGCGGCTCGGGAGACGGATTCCCGGGGCCCATCGTCGGGCCGCTGAGCCCGAGCTTCAGCTCGATCCAAGCGAACGTCTTCACGCCGTACTGCGAGCAGTGTCATTCGGGCGCCGGAGCGCCGCACGGCCTTCGTCTCGATGCCGCGAACAGCTACGCGCTGCTGGTCGGCGTGCCGAGCGGCGAGGAGCCCGGCACGTTGCGCGTGAAGCCGAGCGATCCCGGCAACAGCTATCTCATCAAGAAGCTCGAGGGCACCGCCGGCACGGGCGAGCGCATGCCGGCCGGCTTGCCGCCGCTGCCGCAGGCGGACATCGACGTGATCCGTCAGTGGATCGCCGACGGCGCCTTGCAGGACGCGCCGCAGTCCACCGCGCCGATCCGTGTCACGTCGCTCACGCCGCTGCCGGGCTCGGCGGTGGCGGCGCTGCCGGCGTCGATCACGGCGGCCTTCGACCGCGAGCTCAACGCCACGACCGTGGACGCAACCACGTTCACGCTCGTGCGCAGCGGCGGCGACGGCGTCTTCGGCAACGGCAACGACGTTGCCGTCGTCGCGGCCGGCGTGACCGTGCCGCTCGCCAACCCCGCGACGGCGACCATGAGTCTCGCGGGCGTGGCGTCGGCGATCGACACCTATCGCGTCACGTTGGCAGGCGCCGGCGCGGTGACGATCCGCGATCTCGCGAACAACGTTCTCGACGGCGAGCTCGGCGGCGCCTTCCCGTCCGGTAACGGCGCCGCGGGCGGTGACTTCGTCGCGCAGTTCAGCGTCGGCGTTCAGCCCACGCTGCTATCGATCCAGAACGGCGTGTTCACGCCCTCCTGCGGCGTCGCCAACTGCCACACGGGCGGCGGCGCGCAGCTGCCCACGAGCATGAACCTCACGAGCGCGGCCGCGAGCTACGCGGCGTTGGTCGGCGTGGCGAGCGTCGAGAGTCCCGGGCTCCAGCGCGTGGCTCCTGCAAATCCCAACAACAGCTACTTGATCCACAAGCTCGAAGGCGGACCGAACATCGCCGGGGAACGCATGCCGTTCGGAGGCGCTCCGCTCGACCCGGCGACGATCGGCGCGATGCGCCAGTGGATCACCAACGGGGCGCCGCAATGAGCGCGCCGAGCCTCACGAACGCACAGTGGATGAAACCCAGCTACGTGAACCGAAGTTTCGTGCGCTATTGCGCCGTGCCCGCGGCGCTCTGCGCAATGTTGTTCGCGTTCGCAGCCTCGGCCGAGCCGTACCTCGCCGTGGAGAGCGGCCTGAAGTGCATGAACTGCCATGTGAACCCGAGCGGCGGCGGCAAGCGCAAGGAGTTCGGCACGCTGTACGCGCGCACTCAGATCTCCGCGAACGCCGTGACGTTGGATAGCGAGCGCAAGCCGTGGACCGGCGACATCACCAAGTGGTTCGCCGGCGGGGCCGACGTGCGCGCGGACTATCAGTCGGTGGATATCCCGGGCTCTCCCACGGAGTCGGACACCGAGCTCGAGCGCGCGTCGGTGTACGCGGAGTTCCGCGCGATCCCGAATCTGCTCTCGGTCTACATCGACGAGAAGATCGCGCCCGACGACGCCGAGATGCGCGAGGGCTACGTGCTGCTCACGCCGAAGCAAGGCAAGTACACGATCAAGGCGGGTCAGATGTTCCTGCCGTTCGGGCTGCGACTGCAAGACGACGACGCGTTCGTGCGCCAGTCGTCGGGCATCAACTTCCGCACTCCGGAGGACGGCGTCGAGCTCGGCCTCGAGCTGCCCAAGTGGTCCACGCAACTCGCGATGACCGACGGCTCGGCCAGCGGCGGCATGGGCTCGCTCGATCGTCTGAGCCTGTCGTCCGTGTACGTGAAGCCTCGCTGGCGCGTCGGCGCGAGTGTCAACTCGAATGACGACCCGCTGGGCGACCGCACGATGGTCGGCGTCTTCGGGGGATGGAAGACCGGTCCGATCGCGTGGCTCGCGGAGCTCGACTTCATCAAGGACAAACCGTCGTCGGGCGACCACGACAGCTACGCAAGCTTGCTCGAGGGCAACTGGCGGCTGCACAAGGGCCACAATCTCAAGGTGAGCTACGAGTTCCTCGATCCGAATCGGGATCGAGGCGAAGACCAGCAAGAACGGTACAGCCTCGTCTGGGAGTACTCGCCGATCCAGTTCGTGCAGTCGCGCGTCGGACTGCGGCGCTACAACGGCATCCCGAACTTCACCGCCAGCAATCGCGACGAAGTGTTCGCGGAGCTGCACGTGTACTTCTGAGGGGGTGACGAGGGAACGTGCTTTCGATTCTCGTCGCACATTCCTACTTCCTCCGGTTCGACGACAAGCAGCGCCGGCGCGCCAAGCCTTATCCGCCGCTCGCGACGCTCCAAGCGGCGGCGTTGCTGCGAGACGCGAAGCACCGCGTGACCCTCTTCGACGCGATGCTGGCCGAGAGCGTCGACGACTACGGCGCCGCGCTCGACGCCGCTCGGCCCGAGCTCGTGGTGTGCTACGAGGACAACTACAACTTCCTGAGCAAGATGTGCCTCGGCAAGATGCGGCGCGCGTGCTGCGACATGATCGCGCGCGCCAAGCGCGCCGGCGCACGCGTGATCGCGGCGGGCTCGGATGCTTCGGACGCGCCCGGCGAGTACCTGCGTGCCGGGGCGGACGCGGTTCTGATCGGCGAAGGCCTCGCGGCGCTCGTGGCGCTCGTGAGCCGGCTCGACGCCGACACGGCGCTGCCCGCTGAACGCCTCGTCGAGGGAATCCTCGGCGTAGCGGCCAACGTTACCGGCGCTCCGGCGAGGCCGGTGGTGCCGCTGCCGGCGCCGGAGTTGCCCCGCCGGCTCGCGTGGGACCTCGTCGACGTGGAGCGGTACCGCGCCGTGTGGCGCGATGCGCACGGCTACTTCAGCCTCAACTTGGCCGCCTCGCGCGGTTGCTCGTTCCGCTGCAACTGGTGCGCGAAGCCGATCTGGGGGCATCGCTATCTGCAGCGCCCGGCCGTGGAAACGGCCGAGGAAATGCTCCACTTGAAGCGGCAGTACGCGCCGGATCACGTCTGGTTCGCCGACGACATCTTCGGTTTTCGCCCGGACTGGGTGACGGCGTTCGCCGGCGCCCTCGATGCCGGAGGCGGCGGCGTGCCGTTCACGATCCAGCTGCGGGCCGACCTCGTGAGCGCGCGCATGGCGGCGGCGTTACGCGCCGCGGGATGCCGCGAGGTATGGATCGGCGCCGAGAGCGGCAGTCAAAAAATCCTCGATGCGATGAACAAGGGCACGCGCGTGGCGGAGATCGTCGCCGCGCGCCGGCTGTTGGGCGCCGAAGGCATCCGCGTGGGATTCTTTCTCCAGCTCGGCTACCCGGGCGAGGATTTCGCGGACATCCTCGCCACGCGCGAGCTCGTCGAAAACGCTCGGCCCGACGACGTGGGCGTCAGCGTCGCCTACCCTCTCCCCGGCACCCAGTTCTACGAGCTCGTGAAGACACAGCTCGGAGCGAAGAAGCGTTGGCAGGACAGCGGCGATCTCGAGATGATGTTCAGCGGCACGTACTGCAGCGAGTTCTACCGCGTGGTGCGCGACCTGCTGCACGAGCAGGTCACACCGGGCGATGGACGGCGTGTCCTTTGGCATCGCTGGAACGACCTCGCCGAGCGTGAGGAGCTCTTTCGCTCGGAGCCCGCGGCGCCGGTGCGGCTCCCGCTCAGGATCGTCTGACGCGAGGCGGTCATGGCGGACATCCTCCTCACGCACGGCTACTTCCTCGCGGACGACGAGAAGGAGCGGCAGATCATGAAGCCGTATCCGCCGCTCGGGCTCATGTATCTATCCGCATTCCTCAAGTCTCGCGGCTACTCGGTGGAGGTGTTCGACAGCACGTTCGAGGAGCGCGGCCGGTTGACCGCGCGGCTCGCGGACGCCCCCGGCGGAGTGGTCGGCATCTATACCAATCTGCTGACGCGGCGGCCGGTGCTCGAGATCGTCGCCGCCGCCAAGCGCCACGGCTGGACCGTGATCCTCGGCGGTCCCGAGAGCGCCAACTACGTTCCCGAGTATCTCGAGCGCGGCGCCGACGTCGTCGTGATCGGCGAAGGCGAGCTCACGCTCGCCGAGCTGCTTCCGGCGCTCGCGCGCGGCGGGTGCGACAGCCTGCACGGCATACCGGGCATCGCGTTCCGCGACGGCGACGGCGCCGTGGTGCGCACGCCCGAGCGGCCGAAGGTGAAGGACCTGGACTCGCTGCCCTTCCCCGACCGCGAGGCGATCGACCATGGTCTATATCTCGACGCGTGGAAGGCGCACCACGGCGCGAGCAGCATCAACCTCATCACTGCGCGCGGCTGCCCCTACCGCTGCAACTGGTGCTCGCACGCCGTGTACGGCTACACCCATCGGCGACGCAGCCCGGAGAACGTCGCCGACGAAGCGCAGGCCATCGTCGAACGCTACGATCCCGGCCAGCTCTGGTACGCGGACGACGTGTTCACGATCAGCCATCCGTGGCTCGACGAGTACGCCGCCGAGCTCGAGCGCCGCCGTATCCATCGGCCGTTCGAGACGATCACGCGCGCCGACCGGCTGCAGAGTGAGCAGAGCGTGCGGCTCCTGAAGCGGCTCGGGTGCTATCGCATCTGGATCGGCTCCGAGAGCGGCAGTCAGAGGATTCTCGACGCGATGCAACGCGGCGTGAGCGTGCAGCAGGTACGGCGGGCGATCGAGCTCGCGCACGCGCACGGCATCGAGGTCGGAATGTTCTTGATGTGGGGCTACGAAGGCGAAGAGCTCGAGGATATCGCCGCGACGGTGGAGCACGTGAAGGTCAGTCAGCCGGACGTGTTCTTCACGACCGTGTCGTACCCGATCAAGGGCACCGGCTACTTCGACAAGGTGCGCGACAAGGTCACGTTGCCGATCGCCTGGGACCGGGCGTCGGACCGCGACCATGCGGTCGCGGGGCGCCGCGCCAAGGCGTACTACCGGCTCGCCGACCGGTGGTTGCGCAGCGAGGTCGAGGCGGCTCGGATCGAGCGCGACGATCCGGTTCGCGCGGCCGAGCTGCTGCACGCCGCGCGGCAGGCGAAGGCGGCGATGGGCCAGTGGAGCGACGCATGAGCGACGCAGCCATCGCGCTTCCGCCGTTCAAGATCGTGGCGTCCGTTCTGCGCAAGACGACCGAGCGCCTGGCGCGCGAGATCGTCCAGCCGTCGAGCTCCGCGCCCGACTGGAGCGAGCTCGAATGGGGCGTGGCGCGCTCGACGGTGGCGATGCAGGGCACGGCCGCCCTGCTCGCGCAACGCGTGCGCTGGCGCGGTCCGGCCGGCTGGCAGCGCTTTCTCGAGCAGCAGCGCGAGCAGCTGCGGCTGCGCGACGCCCGGATCGGCCTTCTGCTCGAGCGCATCGATGCCGCCGCGCGCGACGCCGGCGTCGGCTGCGTCGCCCTCAAGGGCTCGGCGCTGCGCGCGCTCGGCATCTACCGCCCCGGCGAACGGCCGATGGGCGACGTCGATCTGCTCGTACGTGCGGCCGACGTCACGGCCCTCGACGGCGCTTTGCGCGGCATCGACTACGTCGAAGCGTTCGTCACGGAGCGCCACACCACCTACGACCCGCGCGTCAAATCGGAGGCCAGCGACTATCGCGAGGATGCCGGCAACCCGATTCCCATCGAGGTGCACACCTTCGTGGCCGAGCCGCTGCCGGTGAGGAACGTGGATATCACCGAGCGGCTGCAACTCGCGGGTGCGCGGCCGGGCCTCAATCCTTACCCGACCCTTGCGGCCCTCGCGCTGCATCTGCTGTTGCACGCCGCGGGCAACATGCGGGCGCACGCGCTCCGGCAAATCCAGTTGCACGACCTCGCGCTCCTCACGAGCCGCTTCGGCGACGCGGACTGGCAGGCGCTCGCGGACGCCGCGGACGAGCTCTGGTGGGCGTATCCGCCGCTCGAGTTGACTCGCCGCTACTACGGATGCGAGGTGCCGGCGGCGCTGCTGCGCGCGCTCCGGCGCCGTTGTCCGCGCCTGCTGCGGCTCGCGAGCGATCGCGAGGAGCTCACCGATGTGTCGTGGTCGAACCTGCGGATCAGCGCCTTCCCCGGGCTCGCGTGGTCGCGCACCCCGTTGGACGCGCTGCGCTACGTCCGCAGCCGCGCGCTGCCGAGCCGAACGACGCGTGCGCTGATGCAAGGCGCGGTGGCGCGCCATCCGCATCTCACCCGAGTGCCGTGGTATCAGTTGCCGTACGGCGTCCGCATCGTGCGCTGGCTGCTGTCGCGCCCGCCCCGCGTCCAGACGATCGTATCGGTGACGGCGGCGCTGCGCGACGCCGGAAGCTAGCGGCAGCACGTGGCCGCCGATCGCGCCATCGATCGCTTCGCCGAGTCTCCACGGAGGCCGGATCCGGCGCTGCCAGCGGCGCGCGGCGCCGCCCCCGCGGCCCGAGTGCGCTTCTTCGTCGCGGGCGTGCCGAAGGCCGGCACCACGGCGCTCTGCCGGTTCTTGGCCCAGCATCCCGACGTGTTCATGTGCCCGATCAAGGAGCCGAGCTACTTCTCGAGCCGCGAGCTCCTGTCGTTCGGCGCCGAGGCCGTTCGGGCGGCCGAGGCGAAAGCCGCCGCCGTCGAGCGCTGGCTCGCCGGCGAGAGGCCCGCTCCGCCCGAGCACGGATTCGCGCTGCAGTGGCGCAGCTATGAGGCGCTGTTCCGCGGCGTTCGCGGCGAGCGCGCGGTCGGCGAAGGAAGCGTGACCTATCTGTGGGCCCCCGGCGCTCCGAGCGCGATTCGCGCCAGGTTTCCGGAGGCGCGCTTCGTCTTGATCCTTCGCGACCCGGCGGGGCGATTCTTCTCGCAGTATCGCGCGACACGCTGGGCGTCGCCGCTGCGCACCTTCGGCGAGTGCATCGCGCTCGGTCTCGAGCGGCGCGACGGTTGGGGCGACGTGCTGGACGTGGGCCGATACGCGACGCAGCTCGAGCGGTTCTTCGCGTGCTTCCCGCGCGATCGGTTCAGCATTCACCTCTACGAGGACTTGTGCGCGGATCCGCGCGCGGTCTGTCGAACGATCCTCGCGTTTCTCGGCGTCGATCTCGATCATCCGCTCGACGTGTCGAGGCGGATCAACGAGCCGCTCCTGCCCCGCCTGCCGCGCGTGCTCGCGGCGGCGCGGCTCGTGAGCGGGCGGTGCGCGCTGTCGACGTGGGTTCCACGGCAGTGGCACGAGCCGCTGCGGCGCTTGCTTCGTGCCGAGCGCTCGCGCGGGGTCATGAGCGGCGCCGAGCGCGGCACGCTCGTCGAGCACTATCGCGACGAAATCGGGAGGACGGCCGAGCTGATCGGCCGCGACCTGTCGTCATGGCTGCGCTGAGCGGCGGCCGCTCAGCGCAACAGGTCCGGCTCGTGCGCGGAAGGCTCGCGCGGATCCGTGGGCGGCTCGAGCACGCCGTATGGCACGAGCGCGTCGACGTCGCTCCGCCGGTACAACCGCTTGCCGAGATAGTCGTGCTCTTCGTTGGCGTGAGCCGGCAGCCCGGCCAGTCGTTCCCGCGCTTCGTCGATCGGCACGTTCCACTCGCGTGCGATACGTTCCGCGGACGGCTCGTAGAACGCGAGGTACAGCAGCTCGGCGTAGGTGTGGTCCTGGGTGCGCGCGAAGTCGATGCGCGAGCGCAGCTCCAACCTGGCGCCGTGCAGCACGTTCATCCGATCGGCGATCCGCTGCACGAACGAGTCGAGCGAGCCGTACCCCGGCACGTCGGTTCGCCCCTTGAACGGCCTCGACAGCCCGATCTCGTGACACCAGAGGCACTTGCTCGGTTTGCCGGCGGCCGTGAGCGCGCCGTCGGCGGAGGGTTCGAGTGCGCCGTCCCGGCCGTACAGGGCGAAACGCAGCTGGCCGTTGGCCATGATGTCGATGAGCTCGCGCTCCTTCGGCACGAACGTGTCCAGCGGGAGGGAGCCCGTGCCCTCGTGCGCCACGAACGCGATGTCCGCGGCCGCAGTTCCGTTCGCGATCTCGACGAGCCGGTGACCGTGCGACACGGCGGATTCCACGATCGCGACGCGCTCGGGGCCGAACTCATGACGCGCGTAAGCGTCGTCGTAGCGCGGGTCGGCGCCCGTCAACGCGTAGTAGTGGTTCGAGCTGCACAACGTGAGCGCGACGAAGCGGCCGGCGTCGAGGGCGCCCATGATCCGATACTCCTCGCTCGCCTTCAGCGTCCCGAGCAGGCGCCGCCACGCCGGCAGCGCAGCCGCATCCACTCCCGCGTAGTCGAGGTGCAGGGTGACGACGTTGCCGTGCCAGCGGAGCGGATTTTCGCCGTTCGCCGGCAGCGCCGCGCCGAGGAACGACAGCGTCCACAAGAGGCCGGTCTCGACGTCGGACCGGCTCTCGCGGTCATAGCTCTCGAGCCAGCGCAGCTCGATGGCGAGATCGGGATCGGCCGGCGGCGTGCCACGGCCGCAGCCGCAGCACAGCAGCGCGATCGCGAGGAGGCCGAGAGGGATCTTGCGGATCATCCGGTCTATCGGCGCCATGGGCGCCTTCGCGGCGCGTGAGCGAGCCATCCGCCGGCGCCCCGCCGTCGCTGCCGACGTACTCGCGCGCGCTCGCAAGAGCGGCTCGCCTGGTGAGGCGCGGGATGTCGTTGCCGGTGCGATCCCTCCGTTTGACTGCGCTGCGCGCGGCCTACCGCCACGGCTCGCTCGCGGCTCCGCGCGGCGTGCATCCCGAGGAAGCCGACGGCTACATCGTGGAGCTCGGCGGTGCTCTCCGCCGCGAGCTGCTCGCCGCGTACGAGCGCAAGCATGCGGCCGCCGGTTACCGCGTGCTGGTGGTGAAGCCGGGCAGCATCACGGCCGAGATCTGGTTTGGCGGCCTGGAAGCGTGCCTGCGGCACGCCGGCGTCGAGTGCCGCGTGCTGCCGCCCGAGTCGACCGCAGCCGAGGTCAACGCCGCGCTCGAGGCGTTTCAGCCGAACGTTCTGATCGCCGTCGAAGCCACTTCGGCGCTGCGAGCGCTCGATTTGCCGTTCATCCGCGACTACAAGCGGCGCCGCGGCTGCCTGCGGCTGTTCGTGCCCGTGTGGCACGCGGGCGCGCCGGGCGGCTTCTCGTCGAAGTGGGAGGACGAGTGGCGCCGAAGCGTGCGACGCGACGATCTGCTGGCCGACGCGCACTTCTCGATCTTCGAGCCCGAGTTCCACGAGCGGTTCTCGCGCGACGGCCACGGCCCGCGCACCGACTACGTGACCGTGGCGCAGGCCTGCAATCCGTTCACCGATCGGCCGCTGGCGGAGGCGAAGCGCTACGACTATTTCATGGCCACGTCCCTCACCGACGAGCGCGTCGAGGTGAGCTACCGCTTTCTCCGGCCGATTCTCGCCGGCTATCGCGGTAGATGGGCCGGCCGCAATTGGGGGTTCGGGCTCCCGCACATTCCGCCGGCCGAGATGCCGCTGCGTTACGCACAGTCGCGCATCGCGCTCAGCCCGCTCGTGAGCTTCGTGGCGAAGTTCGGCGCCGAGCTCACGCAGCGCGTGTTCGTCGCGGCGGGATGCGGTGCGTTTCAGCTCACCCTGCCCACGCCGATCACCCGCCGGTATTTCGCCGACGACGAGCTCATCCAAGCCAGCTCGCCTTCCGACTACTTGCGGTCGTTCGAGCACTACGTGGATCGTCCCGCCGAGCGCAACGCCGTCGCGTTGCGCGCGCTCCGGCGCGCCTACGGCGAGCACACGTGGTTTCACCGCGTCGATCAGCTCGTGCGTCATTGGGACGATTGGCGCATGGGCGGATTGTTTTGAGCCGTAGAGCTACTCGAGCAGGCCACGCAATTGCTCCACGGCGACGTCGGGATGCTCCGTGCGGCGAAGCTCGTACGCGGGCACGCCGGCCACGCGCCGCTCGAAATCGTTCCAGCCGGCCGCACGCCGCAGGGCATAGGGCTGCTCGCGCCGCAGTTGCCGAGCCACGGCTTCGCGGCCCAGCGGCGCGAGAGCCCGTGCACGGCCCGCCGGCCGGCGCGATAGAAAGACCACCGCGGCGAGACGGAACGCCGTGCGAGCGGTTGCGGCGCCGAGCGTGCGCAGGTCCACCTCGAGCTTGCGCGCCCCGCTCCGCCGCTCGATCGTCCTCGCGCGCTCGATCGACCGCCGGAGCGGTCCGGGCGGTAGAAAACGGAGCGCATCGGGCGCGAGGTGCAGGTAGCTCGGCACGCCCGTCACCCGCAGACCGTGCAGCGCGACGAACGCGCTGTCCTCGGAGAGCAGCTGCAGCCCGCCGGCGAGCGCATGGAGGCTCAGCGTGCTCTTGCCGGCGCCGCTCGCACCCATCAGCAGCACGCCGTTGCCCCCGAGCCCGATGCAAGCCGCGTGCAACGGCACCAGCCGTTGCACGCGCGACGCCAGCGCGACGAACGCGAGCTCGATGAGCTCGTAGCGCGGATAGTACGGCTGCCGCAGCAGCGCCTTCGACACGCTCACGAGCGCGCGAGACCTGCCGGCGTCCACGATCGCGAAGTTGCCGGCGTCGATCGTGGCACAGAGCAACCCCGCGCCGGAGCTGTGCGCGGGCGGCGGCGGCGCGCCGCCGTCGGCCCACGACGTCGGCCGGTCGTTGAGCGCCAGATGCACGGCGAGGCGCGCCGCGCGGCGCCCGAGCCGGTGCCTCGGCAGGCCACCGAACGCTTCGACGGCGAGGTCGAGCACGGCTCGGTGGGACGCGGTGACGTCGAAGTCTCCGCCCAGCACGCTCAACCGCGCGCGCGAGCGGACGCGGACGTCTTCGCCGAACGGGTCGCCGGCCGACGCCTTCATTGCGGCGCTTCGTTGCGCGGCGGCACGCTCAGATGCTCGTGACGCGCGGATCGAGCAGCTCGATGAGCCGCTGCGAAGCCTCGAGCTCCCACGGCCGGTCGTAGCGCCGCAGCGAGTAGCGCCACTGCGCGAGCGTGCGCAAGGCCGCCTTGCCCCAGGCCGGCGCCGCGGTGTCCTGCACCGTCGGGAAGCGGCAGCGCAGCACCGTGACGAAGTCGCGGATGCGGCCGCGCAGCCGCTCCGTGATCCACGGCGCATCCGCATGACAGGCGTAGTCGACCCAGCGAGGCTCGGTCCATTCCTCGGGCGTCTTCGGGAAGACCACCGGCTCGCCGAGCACGTCGAGCAACGGGGCGAGCTCGAGCCGGTGCGCGTTCGGCACGGCGGACGGCGGAAGCGGCGTGTGGACGTAGACGATGATCTCCGCGGCCGGATTCACGCGCTTCACGCGCCGGATGAAGTCGAACGTGCGCTCGGTCTCCCCTTCCGGATCCTCCGGCGGCGCGACCATGAACGAGAGCTCGGGTATCACGCCGTTGCTGCGGCAGAGCTCCGCGGCCTCGAGCGTCTGGTCCGAGCGGGTTCCCTTGCGGATCGATCGCAACAGCGCGTCGTTCGGCGTCTCGGCGCCGATGTACGCCATCCTGAGACGGCTCTTGCGCACGAGACGCCACGACGCGGCGGACAATTTCACGAGCGCGTCGCTGCGCGCATAGCACCACCACGGCAGCTCGTGGCGCGCGAGCACCTCGAGCAGCGGCGCCATGTCCGCTTCGCGGTCGAAGAAGTTGTGGTCGTAGAACTGAATGGAGTCGGCGCCGATGCGCTCCTCGAGCGTCGCGAGGTCGCGGTCGAGACGCTCCGCCGGCGGCAGCATCGTCACGCCGTCGAACATCGCCGCCACGCCGCAGAACGTGCAATGGAAGCGGCAGCCGATCGCCGCTTGATGCGCGGCGGTGCGCTGGCCGAGGAAGGTCTTCGCGAGATAGGCGCGGGGATCGCCGAGCTCCTCGTAAAGCAATTGCGGCGCGAGGTGTTGTCGCGCAAACGCGCGAGGCGCGTTGGTCACCACCCGGCCGTCGCGGCGCCAGCTCAAGCCCGCGATCGACGCGAGCGCTCCGCCGTTGCGCGCGGCGAGCGCGTCCAGCAGCTCGCGCAGCGTGCCTTCGCCCTGCCCTCGGACCGCGAAGTCCACGCAGTCACAATTGAGGGCCACGTCGGGATAGAGCGTCGGGAAGTAGCCACCCCAGACGATCGGCACGTCCGGGCGCGCCGCGCGCACGGCGCGCGACACGGCGAGCGCCGTCGCGACTTGCGGACCCCCCATCACGGTCACGCCCACGGCGTCGAAGCGCTCGTTCGCCACCGCGCCGGCCGCCGCCCGGACGGCGTCGGCCTCCATGTTGCCGTCGATCAACGTTGCGTCGTAACGGTCTCGCAGCGCGGCGGCCATCGTCATGATGGACAGCGGAAAGCGCGCGTGGCGCCGCGAGGCGATCCGCGGGTTGATCAGCAGCACGCGGCCGCGGCCGGCGGTCACCCGCGTGCCTCGCGCGTCGTGTGCTGCGCCGCGCGCAGGATCGTAAGAGTCTCGTTGACGTAGCGGCGCCTCGCGAAGACCTCGAGGCTGAAGCCGTTCGCCCGGAGCTCCGACTCGAACAGCGCGCACGCGTCGCCCCACGACGAGAGCAGGACCAGCGCGGCGCCGCACGGCGCGAGGTGGCTGCCGAGGCCGGCCGCGAAGCGGTGCGCCGCGTCGGCGGACCGCCAGGCCGCGTCGCGGTGGTCCTTCGGCGCGCCGAGCAGGAACGGCGGATTGAACAGCACGAGATCGAAAAGCTCGCCCGCGAGCGGCGCGAACAGGTCGGCTTGCCGAAGGTCGATCCGGTCTTCCAGGTGATTCAGCAAGGCGTTGAGGCGCGCGCAGCGCACCGCGGCCCGGCTCACGTCGACGGCCACCACGCGGCGCGCGTGACGCGCGGCGAACAACGCGCAGACGCCCGAGCCCGTGCCCATGTCGAGCACGGCCGCGCCGGCGGCGAGGCGCGCGTCGATTCGCGACGCGAAGAACGCGCCCGTGCGCAGGATCTTCGGATTCGCCACGCCCGGAATCACCACGATCGGCATTCCGAGCACGTGCTCGAGGCGGAAGTCGTCGTAGCGGTGGCGGCCCATGACGCGATACGCCGCGGTCAGCGCCTTGCCCGCGAGCTTGCCGATCCGTCCGGGGCGGCGCTCGTCGAGCAGCGACGGCAGCGGCGCTTCAAGCATCGGCGGCGGCTCGCGCAGTACGCCGCGTGTCGGTGCGGCGTGCCTCGAAGATGTAGTGATCGGCGAGCACGGCGAGCGCCTGGCGGCGATGAAGCGAGCGCTCGAGACGCAGCAGCGCAGCAAACGCCCGCGGCGAGCGCTCGAGCCAGCCCGACGCGTAGGTCGGCGGCAGCGCGGCGCCGAGCGGTCGCCGGCTCACGGGGGCGAAATGCGGACGCAGCGCGCGCTCGAGCTCGGCCGGCGTGGGATAGGAGATTTGCAGACCGCGCCAGGCGACGCCGCCGCTGCGGCTGCGACGGAACGCCTTGCGCCCTTCGCCGCGTGCGAGGAACCAAGCCCATTCCCACGGCACGTGCTTGCCCATCACGACCCAGACGAGCGGCGCGCCGGGCACGAGCAGCTCCGCCACGTCGGCAGCGACACGGCCGACATCGCCCGCGCAGTTGACGGCGCCGAAGTTCGAGAGCACGCCGTCGAAGCGTTCGCCCGCGAGCACGCCGCCGAGGCGCTCCATCGGCAGGCAGCGGAACGTCACGCGGCCCGCATGACCGGCGGCCTCCGCCTTGGCGGCGGCCGCTCGCAGCATCGCCGAGGACGCGTCGGTGGCGAGCACGGCGACGCCTCGGCTCGCGAGGTGGAGCGCGTCGTCGCCCGTGCCGCAGCCGAGCTCGAGCACGCGGCGGCAGCCGGCGAACGCCTCGTCGAGCCCCTGCCAGACCAATGCCCGCAGAGCCCGGCCGAGCGCCGTCGCGCCGAACGAGGCGTCGTACGCCGGCGCCAGCGCGTCGAATGCGGGCGCCTGAGCGCGCGGCGCGTGCTCGAGGGTTTCTGTATCCGCGTCAGTCATCGAACCAGCCGGCACCTCCGCCGCGGGGCGGCATTCAATAGGTAATGTCCCGGCCGGCGCTCGGAAGGTTCACGGGCCGCGACGGCGGATCACGAGACGGCGCCCGTGCGTTAGTATCCGCGCCGATGCTGAGCGTGCTCGTGCTGGGTGGTTACGGATTCTTCGGCCTGCGAATCGCCAAGGCTTTCGCTAACGACGAACGAATTCGACTGGTGGTCGCCGGCCGCGACGCCCGCAGGGCCGCGGCGGCGGCGCGCGAGCTGGGCCTTTCCGCGGACCACGCAGTCGAGCTCGATGCCCGCAGCCCGGATCTCGCGGCGAGGCTGCAGGCGCTGGCGATCGAAGTCCTCGTGCACACCGCGGGTCCCTTCCAGGGGCAGCGCTACGACGTCGCCGAAGCCGCGGTCGCTGCGGGTTGTCACTACATCGACATTGCCGACGGCCGCCGCTTCGTCTCCGGCATGGGCGGGCTCGACGAGCGCGCCCGGCGCCGCGGAGTGAGCCTCGTGAGCGGCGCGAGCTCGGTTCCGGCCTTGTCGAGCGCCGTCGTCGATCGTTATGCCCCGCGCTTCCGCGATCTCGCGGCAATCCGCGTGGGCATTGCGTCGGGAGCGCGCGCGCCGGGGCTTGCGGCGGTGCGGGGGATCTTCGGCTACCTCGGCGCGCCGTTCACGCGGCTCGAGGACGGCGCGTGGGTCACGACGCACGGCTGGATGGATCTCGACCGCCATCGGTTTCCCGCGCCGCTCGGCAAGCGCTGGATGGCGAGCTGCGACGTACCGGACCTCGAGCTCTTCCCCCAACGTTACCCCGGCGTCCGCACCGTGACTTTCCACGCCGGGTACGCGAGCACGGCCGGTCACCTCGCCGTCTATGCGATCGCCGCGCTGGTTCGAGCCGGAATCGTGTCGAGCGGCGCGCCGTTTGCCGCGCCCCTCAATCGGCTGTCGCGCGTTCTCGAGCCGCTGGTGAGCCATCGCGGCGGCATGTTCGTCACGCTCGAAGGCACGGGGCACGATGGGCGGCCGTTGGCGCTCACGTGGCATCTGCTGGCCGCGCAGAATCACGGCCCGCACATTCCGTGCGGCGCCGCCATCGCGCTGGTGCGCAAGCTTGCGTCCGGACAGAGCTTGCCGCCCGGCGCGGTGCCGTGCGTCGGCTTGCTGTCGATCGAAGCTTATCTCGAGCCGCTCCGCGCGCTCGACGTGCGTGAGGTTGCACCATGATCAGCTACGCGTGGCTCAAGGTCGCGCACATTCTCAGCGCTACGGTTCTGTTCGGCACGGGTCTCGGCATCGCGTTTTTCAAATGGCACACCGACAAGAGCCGCAATGTCGAGGCCGTCGCCGTGGTTGCCGAGCGCGTCGTGATCGCGGACTGGTGCTTCACGACGCCGGCGGTGCTGCTACAGGCGGTGACCGGCGTGATGCTGGCGCGGCGGGCGGGATTGCCGCTGACGTCGGGATGGGTACTGCACGCGATCCTGCTCTATCTGTTCGCGGGCGCGTGCTGGATCCCGGTCGTTTGGCTGCAAATTCGCATGCGCGAGCTCGCGCGTGCCGCCGCGCGCGCCGGCGGGCCGCTCGATCCGCTCTACCGGCGCTATGCGCGCGCGTGGTTCTGGCTCGGCGTGCCTGCGTTCACGGCGGTGATCGCGATCTTCGCGTTGATGGTGCTCAAGCCCCCGTGAGCGGCGGCGATCGCTCCGGAGACTTCAGATCAGGATCTCCTCCGCCGGCTCGCGGAGGTTGTAGTGCGAGCCCATCGCGTAGCCGTAAGCGCCCGCGTTCGCGATCAGCAGCACGTCGTTCTCCTTCGCGGGCGGCAGCAGGCGGTCCGAGCCGAGCCGGTCGCCCGTCTCGCAGATCGGCCCTACCACCGTCACGAGCTCCGTCGCGGGCTTGCCGAGCCGCGTGAGATTCACGATGTCGTGGTACGCGCCGTAGAGCGCGGGCCGGATCAGGCTGTTCATACCGGTGGCGACGCCCACGTATTGCACGTCGCCCTTGCCCTTGGTCTGCGTGACCCGCGCGAGCAGCACGCCCGCCTGCGCCACGATGAAGCGGCCCGGCTCGAGCCAGAGCTGCCGGTCGCCGCAGCCTTGCTTCACCTCGGCGAGCCGCGCGTCGAGCGCGCGCAGATCGAGGCCGGCCTGGCCCGTCTTCTCCGGCACGCCGAGTCCGCCGCCCACGTCGAGATAGCGCACTTCGGGGAATCGCTCGAGCAGCTTCAGGAGCTGCTTGCCCGTGTCGAGCCATGCGTCGGTGTCGAGCACGCCGCTGCCGGTGTGCGCGTGGAAGCCTACGACGCGTGCGCCCGCCTTCGCGACGAGCTCGACCAGCTCGTCGATCTCGAACAGCGGCACGCCGAACTTCGAGTGCGCGCCCGCCGTGCGCACGTGCTCGTGATGGCCTCTGCCCTGCCCCGTGTCTATCCGGACGAACACGTCCTTGCCCTTGAAGGACTTGCCCCACTGCCGGAGCGGGAACAGGTTGTCGAGCGTAACCCACACGCCCTGCTCGAGCGCGTGCTCGTACTCGGCGCGCGGCGCGAAGTTCGGAGTGAACAGGATCCGCTTGCGGTCGATGCTCGGGAACAGCTCGAGCACGCGCGCCACCTCGCCGGGCGACACGCATTCGAAGTTGAGCCCGCGCTCGTGCACGAGCTTCAAGATCTCGCGATTCGGATTCGCCTTCATCGCGTAGAACACGGAGTCCACTGCGCGCAGCGATTTCAGCGCGGCGATCGCGCCCTCGATGCTGTCGCGGTCGTAGACGTACGCCGCGTCACGCTCCGAGCCGATCTCGAGAAGCTGCGCCTTCTTCTTCACCCACCAGGGCTTCGGTGCGGCCTTCGCGGGCGCGCCGCCGCCGGTGAGCTGCTCCCAGGTGGCGCCGAACACGCCGCCTTCGAACTTGTTCACGAGCAGGCCGTGGAGGTGCTGCACGAGCCGATACGCGTGCTCCGAGCTCACCACGAACGTGAGGTTCAAGTCGTTCGCGGCCTGCGTCACGAGGTGGACCTTCTGCTCCTGGAAGATCTCGAGCACCGGCCCGAGCTCGTGGAGGATCGTGCGGATCCGCCGGCCGACGAGCGTGATCGCGGCGCAGTCGGGGATCACGGTGACCTTGCAGAGTTTGCGCAGGTCCGCGGCGAGCGCCTCGATCGCAGCGCGGTCCGCGACGTTCTGCGTCACGTCCACCGATACCGTGACGTTGCTCTCCGACGTCGAGATCAGGTCCACCGATAGTCCGTGCTCGCGGAACACGTTGAACGCGTCCGCGAGGAACCCGACCTGGTGCCACATCTCCATCGATTCCATCGACACGAGCGTGATGCCGCTCCGGTGCGAGATGGCCTTGAGCTGCGGCGGTTGGTCGTCGTCCTGCGCGTTCGAGATCGTGCTGCCTTCCCACTCGGGATGCGTCGTGCACTTGAGATACAGCGGGATGCCCGACGCCCGCACCGGCGAGATGCTGCGCGGGTGCAGGATGCCGCCGCCCGCCGACGCGATCTCCTGCGCCTCGCGGTAGTGCAGGCTCTTGATGAGCCGCGCCGAGGGCACGGCCTTGGGATCGGCGCTGAAGAAGCCGGGCGCGTCGGTCCAGATCTCGAGTCGCCGCGCCTCGAGCTTGCCCGCGAGATAGGCGGCCGACGTGTCGGAGCCGCCGCGGCCGAGCAGCACGGTCTCGCCCTGCGCGTTTCGGGCGATGAAGCCCTGCGAGATCACGATGCCGTCGATCGTGGCGAAGCGCCGCTGGAGCTCCTTGTCCGCGCTGAAGTCGCAGCGCGCCGAGAGATAACGCGCGCGCTCGGTCTGGTCGCGCAGCGTTTGGCATTCGAGATACTCGCGGATGTCGAGCCACGCGACGTCGAGTCCGAGCGACTTGAGATAGGCCGCGCCGAGCTCGGTGGCCGCGAGCTCGCCGAAGCTGAGCACGCGCGCGTGCACTCGCGGGCTCACCTCGCCCACGAGCCGCACCCCGGCCACCACCTGCTCGAGCACGGCGAAGCGGGCGTCGAGCAGCGCCGGAGCGATCTTGAGCTCCTTCGCGAGCGAGTCGTGCTGCGTGCGGATCTTGCGGAGCTTCTCGTCCGTGTCGCCGCCGGCGACTGCCGTGTCGAGCAGCGCGATCAGCGCGTTCGACACACCCACGAGCGCCGAGTGCACGACCACCGGGCGCACGCCCTCGGCCAGCCGGTCGCGGATGAGCTCGGCGATGATCGCCCAATTCTCGGCCGTCGACACACTGCGGCCGCCGAACTTGAGCACCACCCACGGAGAGTCCGGGTACGGTGTGGCGACGGCCGGGCTGACGCCGAGCGTGGGATGTAGCGGCATGCGTGCGGATCTCTAGTCGTTCAGGTGCAGGTCGGTGACCGCTCCGTGCGACGCGGAGCTCACGAGGTGCGCGTATTTCGCGAGCAGGCCCCGCTCGGCGCGCGGCGCGGGCGGCTGCCAGGCGCGCAGCCGCCGCTCGATCGTGTCTTGCGGCACTTGCAGCTCGATGCTCTTGCGGTTGGCGTCGATCACGATCGGGTCGCCGTCCTCGACGATGGCGATGGGCCCGCCGACGGCCGCCTCGGGCGTCACGTGGCCCACCACGAAGCCGTGGCTGCCGCCGGAGAACCGCCCGTCGGTGATCAGCGCGACCTTGTCGCCCAGTCCTTTGCCGATGATCGCGCCAGTGGGGCTCAGCATCTCGCGCATGCCGGGACCGCCCTTCGGGCCCTCGTAACGGATCACCACCACGTCGCCCCCGACGACCACGCCGTCGAGAATCGCGCGCAACGCCTGCTCCTCCGAGTGGAACACGCGCGCGCGGCCCGCGAAGCGCGTGCCCTCCTTGCCGGAGATCTTGGCCACGGCGCCTTCCGGCGCGAGGTTGCCGTAGAGCACCGCGAGGTGGCTGTCCTTCTTGATGGGCTTGTCGAGCGGCCGCACGATGTCCTGGCCCGCGGGGTACGGCTTCACGCTCGCGAGGTTCTCCGCGACGGTGAGCCCAGTGACCGTGAGGCAGCCGCCGTGCAAGAGGCCGGCGTCGAGCAGCGTCTTCTGCAGCGGCTGGATGCCGCCGATACGGATCAGCTCCGACATCATGTAGCGGCCGCTCGGCCGGAGGTCGGCCAGCACCGGTGTGCGGTCGCCGATCCGCGTGAAGTCCGCGAGCTCGAGCTCGACCCTGGCCTCGTGCGCGATGGCGAGCAGGTGCAGCACGGCGTTGGTCGACCCGCCGAGCGCGATGACCGTGGCGATCGCGTTCTCGAACGCCTCCTTGCTCAGGATGTCCGACGGCCGAATGCCGCGCTCGACGAGCCGCACGACGGCCTCGCCGGCCCGCCTGCAATCGCTCTGCTTGGCGCTCGACACGGCCTCCTGCGCCGAGCTGTTCGCGAGACTCAAGCCGAGCGCCTCGATCGCCGACGCCATCGTGTTGGCGGTGTACATGCCCGCGCACGAGCCCGGTCCCGGGATCGCCGTGGACTCGACCTCGCGCAAGCCCGCGTCGTCGATCTTGCCGGCCGCGTGCGCGCCCACGGCCTCGAATACCGAGATCACGTCGCGGTGCTTCGGCCCGGGCTGGATCGTGCCGCCGTAGACGAAGATCGAGGGCCGGTCGAGCCGCGCCATCGCCATCGCGCAGCCCGGCATGTTCTTGTCGCAGCCGCCGATCGTGACCAGGCCGTCGAAGCCTTCCGCGGCCGCCACCGTCTCGATCGAGTCCGCGATGACCTCGCGCGACACGAGCGAGTAGCGCATGCCGGGGGTTCCCATCGAGATGCCGTCCGACACCGTGATCGTATTGAACAGAACGCCCTTCGCCCCCGCGGCATCGGCGCCCTGGGCGGCCTCGCGCGCGAGGCCGTCGATGTGCATGTTGCACGGCGTGACCATGCTCCAGGTCGACGCGATGCCGATCTGCGGCTTGGAGAAGTCCTCGTCCTTGAAGCCGACGGCGCGCAGCATCGCGCGGCTCGGGGCCTGACTCAGTCCGTCGACCACCACGCGCGAGTAGCGGCGGGGGTCGTGGGTGGTTCGATCCGGGGGGTCCTTGCCTGCCATCGTTCGGTGCCGCCTTTCGCGGGGCAGCGATTATGGCGGTCGAGCCACGATGGGGCAACCGCGGCACGGGCGTCCGTCGCGGCCTTCGCCGGCACCTCCCTGCGTCACGGGCCTGCGCCGGACGGGGATCGGCTCGGCTATTCCGGGTCGGGGCCGAATAGTATGATCCGGCGGTCGCAAATATTCGGATGCCGATGGATCCGATCGATTCCGGAATCTTCAGGCTCGCGAGCGTAGGCGTCTACCTCGACGGGACGGTCACCGACGAGCTGAGCCTGAAGGAGCGCAGCAACCTCATTTTCCTCGACCGCTGCCTGCACGAGCATTGGGGGCTCGGCCAGAACGTCATCTTGAATTGGTGCCCCGAGGGCGACGGAATCGCGTTGCTCGTGATTCCGCACTACGGCGTCGCCGAGTACTCCACCGAGACGACGGACGCTGCCGGGCCCCGTCCCACGCCCGGGATCGCGATAAGGCCGAAACAGGATTTCTTGCAGACGCTGCTCTCTGGGCGCCGTTGCCTGCTCCCGACCCAGATGCAGAAAGTCGCGCGCCTGCTCGGCATCGAGCCGACTCACTTGCCGCTGCGCGAGTCGCTCAAGAACACACCGGCACAGAACGAGATCATCGAGAAGATGATCAAGCGCTACAGCATCACCTATGTGCCGAACCGCGGCGTGTCGCTATTCGACATCGTGGGTTTCAGCCTGTTGACTCCGTTCGAGCAGATGATGCAGCTCAACAGTCTGTCCTACTCGCTGAACTCGGCGCAGGCCAAGCTGCTCACCAAGCGCATCGGCGTCGACTTCTCGCGCACGACCACCGGCGACGGCTTCTACATCTGGAACAGAAACCTCACGCTCGAAGGCAACGTCAACCTCTATCACTTCATGCAGCTCGTACTGGCCGACAACGCGATCGCGCACAAGAAGGCGCGGCGCAACACCGTGCCCGAGCTGCGCGCGTGCTTCCACGTGGGCAGCAGCTACGAGTTCCATCAAGCCGAGGGGCTCAATCCCACGCTCTACAACTACATCGTGGGCGACGTCACGGTGGAGCTTGCGCGGATGATCGAGCGGGCACTGCCCGGTCAGATTCTGGTGGGCGACTTCCGTGCCGAGATGCAAGCCGCCGGCGACGGACCGGGCGCTGCGACCCGGCGGCTCGATTCGATGGGGTTCGTCGACCTCGCGACCCGCACCGTCGAGCAGCTCGCGGGCATCGAGCTCTCGGGCGAGCGCGTGGACGCGATCCGCTGCTACCTCACCGGCACGCGGCTCCAGAACGGCGAATTCACCGTGCGCCGGCTCACGATCAACGACAAGCACGGCATCTCGCGGCGGGTGTTCAACGCCAAGGTCAACATCTATCGGCACAATGCCGACCCGATTCTGCTCGGCATCGAGGACCGCGTGCTCGACCCGAGCAGCATGCCGGCGGAGAGCAGCGAGCAGCTGCGGCAACCGGCGAGCGCCTGACGGGCGCTCGCGCTTCGATCAGCCCGACTCGGCCGACTTCACGTCGTTGATCAGCGTGTTGTCTTCGTTCTTCGGCCTGATGTCCGGCTGCGCGTATTCGCCGGTTCGAGCCGCTTTGCCATGGGGGCCCGAGAAGCGCAGCTGGTGGTGGCCTACCGCGATCAGGTCGCCGTCGCGGAGCCGGTGCTCGCGCACGCGGCGGCCGTTCACGAAACAACCGTTGGTGCTGCTCAAATCGATCAAGATCCAGCCTTCCGGAGTTTCCATGAACAGGTTCTGGTAGCGGCTCACGTAGCGGCTGTCGAGGCTGATGTCGCAGCTCTCGTCCCTGCCGAGCACCATGCGGGGCCGATTCAGCGAGATCTCGGCGACGAGCTTTCGGCCGCTCGAGACGATCAGGCGCGCGGCTTCGACCTTGAGCTCGCCCGGGTCCGAGAGGTGCACGGCCTCCGGCGACAGCGCCTCCTCCACGACCGGGGCCCACGCGGAGGCGTCGTAACGCAGGTTGAGCTGCGTGCCGACTTCTTTCAGCACCGCGCGCGTGACCTTCGGCGCGCGGTTTCCGCCCGCGGATCGCTTCGCCACCTCCTCGAGGGAGACGCGGCAAATCTCGTTGATGTCGCCCACGACGCCCTGCGTGAACGCCTGGATGTCGACGATGACCTCTTCGGGGATCAGCTCTTCCGCCCACGCGAAACCTGCGCCGCGCAGACACGTGTGCACGTAGGCCCGCGTCTCCTCGAGCGTAAACCCGGTGAGGCGTTGATGAACGGCGCGGGCGTAAGGGCCGCCGTGGTACTGCGGTAGCAGGTTGGTGACGAGCTCCTCGCTGCGCGTGGAGAGCAAGATGTAAACGACGGGGCGGTTGCGGAGCCGTAGCTGGGCGAGCGTCTCGAGCTCGCGTAGCGCCGCCACGGAGAATCGTTCGAGCGCTTCGCACACGATGTACGAGTAGCGGCCGTTGCCGGCCTGGTGGCGCAAGAACACCTCGAGGATGTTGCGCAGCTCGGCGTCCGAGCCTTCGACCGCGCCCGGCCCGACGTCCTCGAGGAGCTGCGTCAACAGCTGCTCCTTCGTCTCGCAATCCGGCTTGACCCAGCTCACCATCGCGTCGCGCAGACCGCGGAACCGCTGGCGGATCAGCGTGGCCTTGCCGACGCCCGCGGGACCGCTCAAGAACAAGGCATGACTCTGACGCGCGAGCAGCTCCTCGATCTTGAGCGACGCATAACGCATCGAGTGCGAAGCGAACACCGGCCGCGCCGCGTCGACGGCGAAGGGATTCGTCTCGAGCTTGTACTGTTCGATGAACAACGGGTGGAAGCCTGAGCTAGGGATGCAGCGTTTCCCGTCAAGATACCGTGGTAGATCGGTGCGAGCCAGCAATTCCTCGCGCCGCCCGCCGGCAGTTACGGGAGACGAGGCCGCGGTCACCGCCAGGGCAGCGGCGATGCTCGTTCGTTACTCGAGGAATGCCTGCTAGCTCGCTGTTTTCCAAGCATTGTCTGCTTGGGATCTTCGAGTTGGTCGGGGCGACAGGATTTGAACCTGCGACCCCTTGCACCCCATGCAAGTGCGCTACCAGGCTGCGCCACGCCCCGACCGAGCCGGCAGTTTAGCGGCAAAGGACCGACGCTGGGAACCGCCGCGAGGACAGGCTCCTAGCGGCGCAGGAGCTTCAGGACGTCTTCGAGCTCGGCCCGGACTTGCCGGATGATCTGCTGGCTCTGGCTCGTGTCGGTGCGAGCCTCGTCGCCGGTGAGCCGTTGCCGCGCGCCGCCGATCGTGAAGCCCTGCTCGTAGAGCAGGCTGCGGATCTGGCGAATGATCAGGACGTCCTGGCGCTGATAGTAGCGGCGATTGCCGCGCCGCTTGACCGGCTTCAGTTGCGGAAACTCCTGCTCCCAGTAACGCAGGACGTGGGGCTTCACTCCGCAGAGCTCGCTCACTTCACCGATGGTGAAGTAACGCTTGCCCGGGATTGGGGGAAGCTCGTCGTTATTCCCGGGTTCCAGCATACGCTTCGACTCGCGCTTTTAGTTTTTGACCCGGTCGGAAAGTCACGACGCGCCGCGCCGTGATCGGAATCTCCTCACCGGTTTTCGGATTTCGCCCGGGTCGTTTGTTCTTGTCGCGCAAATCGAAGTTGCCGAAGCCCGATAGCTTGACTTGTTCGCCGACGGCGAGCGCTGCGCGAAGATCTTCGAAAAAGGAATCGACGAGCTCGCGCGCTTCTCTCTTGTTCAAACCGAGCTCGTTGAACAACGACTCGGCCATGTCTGCTTTCGTCAGTGCCATACCAGTTCGGCGTCAGTTTTGTTGAGTTCTTATTGTGGCCCCGAGCTCACGCTCCAGGCGGAGCGTCACCGATCGCATCGTTTGGTCTGCGTCGGCGTCGGTAAGCGTGCGGGATGTACCCTGCAAAATCAAGCCTAACCCGATGCTTTTTCGTCTTGAATCTACCCCGGTGCCCCGGTATACGTCGAACACTACGACGTGTTGCAAGAACTCTCCGGCCGCTGCGCGAACGGCGTCGACGAGCGTCGCAGCTTCCGTGTGTGCGTCGACGACCACCGCCAGATCGCGGCGAATCGACGGGAACTTGGAGTAGCCGCGGAAGGCCGGCACGGTCGCCGCGAAGGTCGCGTCGAGCTCGAGCTCGAACACCACGGCCGGACGCTTGCGGTCGAGCAGCTCTTGGAGATCGGGATGCAGCTCCCCGAGCCAGCCCACGGCCGCGGCGCCACGCAGGATGCGGGCCGTGCGGCCGGGCCGCAGCCCAGGATGGCTCGCGGGCTCGAACCGGAACTCGTCGCGCCGGCCGGTGCACGCGAGCAGCGCCTCCACGTCGCCCTTGACGTCGTAGTAGTCGATCGCGGGCCCCGAGCCCTCCCAGTGCTCCGGCGCGCGGCTGCCGAGCGCGATGCCCGCGAGCATGGCCGTCTCCCGCACTCCGTCCGACTCCGCGGCGAACCGCGGACCGATCTCGAAGAGCTTGAGCCGGGTGCGCTGGTGACTCACGTTATGTCTAGCGGCGCCGAGCAATCCGGGCCACAACGACGTGCGCAGCACCGCGAGGTCGCTCGCGATCGGATTGGCGAGCGGCACGGGCACGGCGTTCGCGTCCACGGCTTTCTCGAGCTTCGGGTCGACGAAGCTGTAGGTGATCGCTTCGCTGTAGCCGCGCGCCAGCAGCACGTCGGCGGCCCGGTCGGACGGCACTCGCGTCTCGGTCGCGGTTCCGAGCCGCTCCGTGGCCGTCCCGTGTGTCGGCGGGATGCGGTCGTAGCCGACCATCCGGCCGACCTCCTCGATCAAGTCCTCCTCGATGCTCACGTCGAAGCGGAACGCGGGCGGCGTCACCCGCCAACCGCCGGCGGTGCGCTCGACGGGCATCTCGAGCCGCGCGAGCACCTGCTCGACCTGGCTGGCCGCGACGTCGAGGCCGAGCACCGACTCGAGCCGCTCCGGGCGCAGCGTCACCGCGGGCCGCGCGGGCACGTCCGCCGGCCGCTCGGCGACCACGAGCGGACCGGCGCGTCCGCCGCTGATCGCGAGCAGCAGCTCGGTGGCGCGCTCGATCGCGCGCGCCTGCTGCGTCGGGTCCACGCCGCGCTCGAAGCGCATCGAGGCGTCGGTATGCAGACCGAAGCGCCGCGCCCGGCCCGCGAGCGCTCGCTGACTGAAGAACGCAGCCTCGAAGAAGATGGTGTCGGTGGCGGCGCTCACGGCGGTCGACTGCCCGCCCATGACGCCGGCGAGACCGACCGGCCCGCGGCCGTCGGCGATCACGAGCACGTCGTCGGCGAGATCCACGGTCTTGCCGTCGAGCAGCATGAGCTTCTCGTTCGGCGCGGCGAGCCGCACGACGATGCCGCGGTCGAGCTTCGTGAGGTCGTACGCGTGCAGCGGCTGCCCCAGCTCGAGCATCACGTAGTTCGTGACGTCGACGACGGGATGGATCGCGCGCAGTCCGGCGCGCCGCAGCCGCTCGCGGAGCCAGAGCGGCGACTTCAGTCCGGTGCGGATCCCGCGGACCACGCGGCCCGCGAATCGCGGGCAGCGATCGCCAGCCTGCAGCTCCACGGAGAACCGCTCGTCGAGGGTCACGGGAACCGGCGGCCGGGTCGGCTGCCGCAGCGGCTTCTCGAGCCGCGCCGCGAGCTCCCGGGCGATTCCCAGCACGCTGAAGCAATCGCCGCGATTCGGAGTGACGTTGATCTCGAGGATCGCGTCGTCGAGCTTGAGGTACTCGCGCAGCGGCGTGCCGACCGGCGCGCCCGCGTCGAGCAGCAGCAGGCCGTCCACGTCGTCGACGAGCTCGAGTTCCTTCGCGGAGCACAGCATGCCGTTCGACTTCACGCCGCGGAGCTCGGCCGCGCCGATCTCCTTGCCGTTCGGCAGCCGCGCGCCCACGCGCGCGAACGGAGCCTTGATGCCGGCGGCGGCGTTGCGCGCGCCGCAGACGACTTGGAGCTTGCCGGCGCCGTCGTCGACCGTGCAGACCGACAGGCGGTCGGCGTTCGGATGCCGCTCCACCGCCGTGATCTGCGCCACGACGATGCCCTCGAGCGGCGCGCCCGCGGGCTCGACCGCTTCGACCTCGAGGCCCGAGCTCGTGAGCGCGTCCGCGGCGACGACGGGATCCGCGTCGAGAGCGACGAAGTCGCGCAGCCAATCGAGGTTTATCCGCACGTAGCCGCCCTCATGGGAACTGCTCGAGCAGCCGCAGGTCGTTCTCGAACAGTGAGCGCAAGTCGTCGATGCCGTAGCGCAGCATCGTGAGGCGCTCCACGCCCATGCCGAACGCGTAACCGCCCCACTCCGCCGGATCGAGGCCGGTGGCGCGCAGCACGTTGGGATGAACCATCCCGCAGCCCAAGATCTCGAGCCAGCGCCCGCTGTCGGACCAGACGTCGACTTCCGCCGAAGGCTCCGTGAACGGGAAGTACGACGGCCGGAAGCGCAGCCGCACCTCGCGCTCGAAGAACTTCGACACGAAGTCGTAGAGCAGCGCCTTCAAGTTGGCGAAGCTCACATTGCGATCGATGACGAGCCCTTCGATCTGCGTGAACATCGGCGTGTGCGTGAGGTCGTAGTCGCGCCGGTAGACGCGCCCGGGAGCGATCAACCGGATCGGCGCGCCGTGCTTTTGCAGCGCGCGGATCTGCACCGGCGACGTGTGCGTGCGCAGCAAGAGTCCGGAGCTCAGGTAGAAGGTGTCGTGCATCGCCCGCGCCGGGTGGTCCTCGGGGATGTTGAGCGCCGTGAAGTTGTGGAAGTCGTCCTCGACCTCGGGACCGGTCTGCACGTCGAAGCCCGCATGGCCGAGGATCGCGACCATGCGCCGCAGCGTGCGCGTGACCGGATGCAGGTGGCCCGGCGCCTCGCCGCGGCCCGCGAGCGTCACGTCGAGCGCATCGGCCGCGAGCTGCGCCTCGAGCTGCGCCGCCTCGAGCGTCGCGCGCCGAGCATCGAGCGCCGCTTCGAGCGTTTGCTTGGCGGTATTGATCGCCTTGCCAGCGGCGGGAATCTCCGCGGGCGGCAGCTTGCCGAGCTCGCGCAGCTGCGCCGTGAACAGTCCCTTCTTGCCGAGATACTGCACACGCACGGCGTCGAGCGCGGCCAAGTCGTTGGCCGCGCGTACGGCGGACTCGGCCTGGTCGAGCAGTTGAGCGATGCTGCTCACCGCGCCCCCTTCTCGCTCGCGCGAAGGATCAGGCTGCTTTGGTTGCGCTTGCGAGCGCCTCTTTGGCCACGGTGGCCAACGCCGCAAAGCCATCTTGGTCGTGGACCGCGATGTCCGCGAGGACTTTACGGTCGACCTCGATCTCGGCGAGCGCGAGCCCGTTGATCAGACGGCTGTAGGACAGACCGTTCGCACGAGCGGCGGCATTGATGCGCGTGATCCACAGCGCGCGGAACTCGCGCTTGCGCACCCGCCGGTCGCGGAACGCGTATTGGCCGGCCTTGATGACGGCTTGCTTGGCGGCGCGATAGACCTTGCGCCGGGCGTTGTAGTAACCCTTCGCCTTCTTCAGGACTTTCTTGTGGCGGCGCCCTGCGGTGACGCCACGCTTTACTCTTGCCATCGTCGTCTCCTAGGCGTAGGGCAGCTGCTTACGGAGGCCCGGCACGTCGACGTCGGCCACCTGCATCGGGCCGGCGAGCTGACGCTTACGCTTCGGAGCCTTCTTGGTGAGAATGTGGCGCACGTG
>DASUFK010000202.1:0-3304 GCA_036274615.1 Gammaproteobacteria bacterium
CGCCGGGGCCCAGAACGCGGTCGTTCCTACCGAATCACACATACAAACGGCGTGCCGCCGCGTTCTGGATGCTCGCCTCTCGGCTCGCCCCGGGCGCTGCGCGCCCGGCTCCGCGGCTCGCGGCGCTGTGGCTCGGCGGTCGCTACCGCCGCGAGGGAGCCATACGAGGTGCAACCGCCGCGTCACGGCCATCGCGCGGCCAAAGTGAAAGAAGACCGTCAGCCGGCGGTTGCGGGCGGCTTGGGTGCGTCGGATGATGCGCCGGAGCGCGTTCCGCGCGTGACGGGGGAAGCATGCGACGTAGGGAGTTTCTGACCCGCGCGGCCGTTTGCGGCGGCGCGGTGCCGTTGGCGCTTGCGTGGCGCGGTGCATCCGCCCAGGTCGTCGGGCCGGCGCGGTGGTCGGCGGTCGACTCGGCGGTGCGGCCGTTGCTCGCGCAGATGACGCTCGACGAGAAGATCGGGCAGATGGCGCAGGGGGAGCTCAATCAGATCAAGGATGAGAGCGACGTCGAGCGCTACTTCTTGGGCTCGGTGCTGTCGGGTGGCGATGCCGATCCGAAGGAGGGCAATGGACTCCTTCCTTGGGCCGACACGATCGATCGGCTCGTCGAGCGGAGCATGCGCACGCGGCTCAAGATTCCGATTCTGTACGGCGTGGATGCGGTGCACGGGCACAGCAACGTCGAGGGCGCGACCATCTTTCCGCACAACATCGGGCTCGGCTGCACGCGTAACGCGGCGCTGGTCGAGGAGATCGGGCGGATCACGGCGCTCGAGATGCGTGCGACGGGCGCTCAGTGGACGTTCGCGCCGTGCGTTGCCACGCCGCGCGACGAGCGCTGGGGCAGGACGTACGAAGGTTTTGCGGAGAGCCCGGACGTCGCGGGCGAGCTCGGCGCCGCCGCGATTCGGGGATTGCAAGGCGGTGCGGCGGAGCGCGCTCCGGGCTCGATGGCGGCGCGCGCGGTGCTCGCGTGCGCGAAGCACTACGTCGGCGACGGCGGCACGAGCTACGAGCCGCGCGAGCTGCCCGGCGGCCGCACCACGCTGCTCGATCAGGGCGACACGCGCGTCGACGAGGCGACGCTGCGCCGCATCCATCTGCCCGCGTACGCCGAGGCAATAGCCGCCGGCGTCGGCTCGATCATGGTGTCGTACAACAGCTGGAACGGCGCGAAAGTCTCCGGTATTCCGCATTTGCTCACGGACATCTTGAAGAACGAGCTCGGCTTCGAGGGCTTCTTGATCTCCGACTACTACGCGATCGGCCAGATCGATCGCGACTACAAGACGGCGGTGATGAAGTCGATCAACGCCGGCATGGACATGGCGATGGAGCCTGCGGGCTATGCGCGCTTCATCGCCACGCTGCGTGAGCTCGTGGACGAAGGCCGCGTCCCGCTTGCGCGGATCGACGATGCGGTCACGCGGATCCTGCGCGTGAAGCTCGCGATGGGGCTCATGGACTCGAAGCGCTCGCAGCTCGCCGACCGGTCGCTGCACGCGAGCTTCGGGTCGCGCGAGCACCGCGAGGTCGCGCGGCGCGCGGTGCGGGAGTCGCTCGTGCTGCTCAAGAACGACCGGCGCGTGCTGCCGCTCGCGAAGAACGCGGCGCGCATCCATGTCGCGGGCCGCGCGGCGGACGACGTGGGCATCCAATGCGGCGGTTGGACCGTCACGTGGCAGGGCCGGGCGGGAGCCACCACCGCCGGCACCACGCTGCTCCAGGGGATCAAGGCCGCGGTGTCGTCGCGTACGAGCGTCACTTTCGACTTGGAAGGCGGCGGCGAAGGCGCGGACGCCGCGATCGTGGTGGTCGGCGAGCAGCCGTATGCCGAGGGCGTCGGCGACCGGCGCGATCTCACGCTCGCGTCGGACGACGTGGCGCTCGTGGAGCGCGTGGCGGCGACCGGAGTGCCGGTCGTAGTAGTCGTGTTGTCGGGCCGCCCGATGATCCTGGGCTCCGTGCTCGACCGTGCGTCGGCGGTTGTCGCCGCATGGTTGCCGGGCACGGAGGGCGCCGGGGTTACCGACGTGTTGTTCGGCGATTCCAAACCGCGCGGTAAGCTGAGCCATTCGTGGCCGCGCGCGATGGCGGACATCCCCGTGAACGTCGGCGACGCGAATTACGCGCCGCTGTTCGCGTTCGGCTTCGGCCTGAGCTACTGACCCCTAGCCGCGCGCGGTCCGTCTACCAGCAGTTCGCGGCGGAACCGCTCTGGCCGCGCGCACCCGCCTGGGTGAGCGTGAGGTTGCCGCAGCCGGTGTCCTGCGCCTGCGGCCCCTGTGGGGCGGCCGTCAGCGTGTAGGCGGACGCGGTCGGGGTGGCCGTGATCGTGTAGTGGTTGCCCGTGGAGTTGACCCCGGCGCCGCCGAGCGTGGTGGCGATCGTGCAGGCCCCGGCGTTGTACGCGTTGAATCGCGTATAGCAACGCTCGAGCTCCTGCGCGGTCTGCATCAGGGTCGCCTTGCCCTCCGCGCGATGCGTGCGGAGCATGTACTGGCGGTAGCTCGGAATCGCGATCGTGGCCAGGATCGCGATCACCACGCACACGATCATGAGCTCGACGAGAGTGACGCCGCGCATGGAGCGGCGAGTGCCGCGGCCTGCAATGGTCATTGCGTTCATGGGATGCCGTACCTCGCTCATCGCAATTGTCGCCAGGAACCGCGGGCGCGTCCGAGACCGGTGCTGCCGAGGAAGTGCTCGGCGTTACCCGTGGTACCGCTCGAAACCATGATCTCGGTGCCCGTGCCGGTGCTGACGCTCACCGGCGTATCGATGATGCCCTCGCGCGACTGCACGCCGCTGATGTTCGCAGTCACGGTCGTGCCACCCACCGTGACGCTAACGGTGTCGCTCGAGTTGACGTTGCCGTCGCCGGTGATGTCGAGGGGCGGGTCGGTGAGGCGCTGGCCGGTAACCGCTTGCATGTCCATGAGCCAGCTCGTACCGCCGAACTCGCACGGGCTCGTCGAGGGAATCAGCGTCGGGAAGAGGATGCGCCCGTTCTCGAGCCGCGGCATCGAGACCACGCGCTCGCCCGCTGCCGTGCCGCTCGGGTTCACGAGGTCCATGTACCAGCCGCGCTTGGTGGTCCAGTCAACCGCGTTGGCCGACGTGACGCGCGTGTTGAGAACGCTGTTGGCCGGCTTGCCTTCGAACAAGATCGACTGCTGCTGGAGCACGGTGGTGCGGTCGGTGCCGTAGGTGATCGCCGACGGGCTCGCCGCCTTGTCCCAGAGCGCGTAGAACGCCTGGACCTGCGGCGTCGCGGAGACGACGTCGTTGTCGCCGTTGA
>DASUFK010000203.1:0-3388 GCA_036274615.1 Gammaproteobacteria bacterium
CGCGTTGTTCAAGGCGAGCGCCTTCGGCGTGCCGAAGTTGTCCACCTGCACCGAGTGATCGATCACGAGCTCGGCCGGCGACAGCGGGTTGATCATCGCGGCTTTGCCGCCGAGCTTCACCACGGCATCGCGCATCGCGGCCAGGTCCACCACCGCGGGCACGCCGGTGAAGTCTTGCAGGATCACGCGGGCCGGCGTGAAGCCGATCTCGCGGTCGGGCTCGGCCGTGGGGTCCCAGTTCGCGAGCGCCAGGATGTCGGACTTGGTGATGTTGGCGCCGTCCTCGAAGCGCAGCAGGTTCTCGAGCAGGATCTTCAGCGTGTACGGCAGCGTGTCCACCGGGCCGGAAACCTTGTCGAGGCGATAGATTTGATAGTTCGAGGAGCGGACCGCGAGCGACTGGCGGGCGCCGAAGCTGTCTGTCATGGGGAACCCCGGAGCGTGAGTGAATCGACGCCGCGATTATAAGCGGGAACGAGCGGCGGGCGAGGGCGGATCGTGCCGCTAGACGGCGGCGCGCAACGTGTCGCGGCTCGCCGCCGCGTCGCCGACGCGATTCCACGCGCGCTCGATCGTCGCGCCTCCCAAGCACGCGTCGCCGCCGTACAAGACCACGTACTGGCCCGGTGTCGGCGTGCGCTGCGGTTGATCGAAGCTCACCTCGATGCCGCCGTCTTCGGTGGGGACCGCCGTACAGGGCTGGTCGGGCTGCCGGTAGCGGACCTTAGCCGTGCAACGCACCGGCGCGCCGCTGTCCCAGCCGCGCGGCGGCGCGCCCAGCCAATGCATACCGGCGGCGGCGAGCGTGTCCTGGTAGAGCAGCGGATGATCGTGCCCCTGCACGATTACGAGCGCGTTGCGCCGAGTGTCCTTCGCGGCCACGTACCACGGCGCCTCGGCCGCGCCCGGCGTGCCGCCGAGACCGATGCCGCCGCGCTGGCCGAGTGTGTAGTAGGCGAGTCCTGGGTGCCGGCCGAGCTCGCGGCCGTCGACGTCGACGATCGGGCCGGGCGACGGCGGCACATAGCCCGCGAGGAACTCGGCGAACGGGCGCTCGCCGATGAAGCAGATGCCGGTGCTGTCCTTCTTCGCGGCCACCGGGAGCCGGGCCCGGCGCGCGATCGCGCGGACCTCGGACTTCGCGAGCTCGCCGAGCGGGAACAGCACGCGCTCGAAGTCCGCGGGCCTCACGGCGTGCAGGAAGTAGCTCTGGTCCTTGCTCGAATCGACGGCCTTGGAGAGACGCGGCGTGCCGTCGCCGGAGCGCGCGAGCCGCGCGTAATGGCCGGTGGCGATCGCATCCGCGCCGAGCCGCTCCGCGTGGCGGCGCATTTCGCCGAACTTGATCTCGCGGTTGCAGAGCACGTCGGGGTTCGGCGTGCGGCCCGCGCGGTGCTCGTCCAAGAACTGCGCGAATACCTGGTCGCGATACTCGCGCGCGAAGCTCACGCGGTGCAGCGGCACGCCGAGCGCGAGGCACACGGCGCGCGCGTCCTGGAAGTCGCGCGCGGAGTCGCAGTAGCCGTCGTCCTCCCAGTTCGTCATGTGCAAGCACTGCACGTCGTGGCCGGCGTCGCCCAGCAACAGCGCGGCCACGGCGGAGTCCACTCCGCCGGACAGTGCAACGATCACGCGCTTGCGGGCCATGCGCAATTCTATCGTGACGAAAACAGGGGACATGCTCGATTTTCGGCCGCACGGATACGGGCGGCGGCCGGCGCCGCCGAAAATCCAGCCTGTCCCTATCTTGTCAGGCGCGCGCGGCGGTTTGCGCGGCGGCGGTGGCGGCGATGTGCGTGAGGACGTCGAGCGGGTAGCGGACGCCGGCGAGGTAATCCTCGAGGCAACGCAGCACCATCGGGCTCCGGAGCTGGTGCTGCCGGCGCTCGAGCTCGGCCGCGCCGAGCCAGTGGAAGCCGAGGATGCCGTCGTCGAGCGGCGCGGGTTTGGCCGGCGCGTTCGCCGGGCCGCAGAAGACGACGCGGAGGAACGCGGTGCCCGTCTCCTCGCTCCGCCATTGATAGAGCCCGACGACCTCGCGCGGCTCGAAGCTGTGCCCGGTTTCCTCGCGGGTTTCGCGGATCACGGCCTCGACCAGGGATTCGTGGGGCTCGAGGTGGCCGGCGGGTTGGTTGAGCACCGGGCGGCCGTTCACGAGCTCCTCCACTACGAGGAACCGGCCGTCGCGCTCGATCACGGCGGCCACCGTTACGTCGATTACCTGCGGCACGAGGCGATTATAGTTGAAGCTGCCGGAGCTCGGGCTCGATCTCGCAGGCGTTCCAGATCGTGTCGAAGGTGTTCAGATAGAGCCGCGCGACGGCGGGCTCGTAAGTGTCGGACATGCCGTCCCAGCTCTCGGCCCGCGCCCGGTAGACCAGCGCCTGCTCGTCGGCAATCAGAAAAGCTTCCGAATGCGTGCGGTATTCCGGCTTGACGTTGCGGAACTCGATGTAGGTGTTGAGCCGCCGCGCCATGGTCACGAACCGGCTGCTCGTGAGGATTGCGCGGGCCGGATCGAGGATCAGCACGCGTACGCGGGCGAAGCTCCTGGCGAGGATGAACCGCTTGAGCGTGTTCAGGAAGTCGTCGTGGTCGTAGATCTCGGGCTCGAGGTCGTGCGTGAGGATCGACAGTGCCCGGTTGGCGAGGCTGGTGGTTTCGACGACGGCGGCGCGTACGTCCTCCACGCTCGCCAGCACCTGGCGTACGCCTTTCGTCTTGACCTGTTCGCTCGTCCCTGCCATTGCGTCTTTTTCGGCTTAGAGCGACGAGTTTACTTAACGGGCGCTGCGGCGCTGTGCCGCAGGTCACGGTTTGTTGCCCGATCAGTTACTAACGGACGGGCGTTATCAGGCTTTGGACGCAGTCAAACGCCGCGCGCCAGGCGCTCGGCGAGGCCGACGTAGGTCTGCGGGTCGAGCGCGAGCAACCGGTCGCGCTCCGCCTTCGGGATCTCCAGCGTTGCGATGAACTCGCGCAGCGTGTCGCGGTTGATCTGCCTGCCGCGCGTGAGGTCCTTCAAGCGCTCGTAGGCGTCGCCAAGCCCATGGCGGCGCATCACGGTTTGGATCGCCTCGGCCAGCACCTCCCAACGGTCGTCGAGATCGGCGGCGATCCGGTCGAGGTCGGCGTCGAGCTTGCTCAAGCCGCGCTGGGCGGCGTCGAGCGCGATCAGTGAGTGGCCGAGCGCCACGGACGCGTTACGGAGCACGGTGGAGTCGGTGAGGTCGCGCTGCCAGCGCGAGATCGGCAACTTGCCGGCCAGGAAACCCAGCATCTCGTTCGCGACGCCGAAGTTGCCCTCCGCGTTCTCGAAGTCGATGGGATTCACCTTGTGCGGCATCGTCGACGAGCCGACCTCGCCCGCGACGGGGCGCGAGCGGAA
>DASUFK010000204.1:0-16106 GCA_036274615.1 Gammaproteobacteria bacterium
GTCGCAGCTACCTTTGTCGAGGTCCACGCGAATCGTGTCGCCCGTCGCGAGCCACGCGAGCCCGCCGCCCGCCGCGGCTTCCGGCGACGCGTTCAAGATCGACGGGCTGTCCGACGTCCCGGACTGCCGTCCGTCGCCGATGGTGGGCAAGCTCGTGACGCCGCGGCGGATCAGCGCGTCCGGCGGCTGCATGTTCACGACCTCGGCGGAGCCGGGCCAGCCGAGCACGCCCGCGCCGCGAATCACGAGGATGCAGCGCTCGTCGACGTTCAATGAAGGGTCGTTGATCCGCGCGTGGTAGTCCTCGGGGCCGTCGAACACGATCGCGCGCCCCTCGAACACGTTCTCGCGGCCCGGCGTCGATAGATAACGAGCGCGAAACTCGGGCGAGATCACGCTCGTCTTCATGATCGCGAAGTCGAACAGGTTGCCGCGCAGCACGAGGAACCCGGCGCGCTCGCGGAGCGGCGCGTCGAACGCGCGGATCATCTCGCGGTCGCCGCTCTCGCGTCCGGCCACGTTGTCGGCGACGCTCCTGCCCGTGACGGTGAGGCAGCCGCCGCGCAGCTTGCGCGCGCGCAGCAGCTCGAACAGCACGGCCGGCACGCCACCCGCGCGATGGAAGCGCTCGCCGAGATACTTGCCGGCCGGCTGCATGTTCACGAGCAGCGGCAGGTCGTAAGCGTCCATCCAGTCATCCGCGCCCAGTGTCACGCCCGCGTGCCGCGCCATCGCGACGATGTGCGGCTGCGCGTTGCTCGAGCCGCCGATCGCGGTCACGAGGGCGATCGCGTTCAAGAACGCGTCGCGCGTCAGGATCTTCGAAGGCCGCAAGTCCCCGTACGCGAGGTCCACGACGCGCCGGCCCGTGTCGTACGCCATCTGCGCCCGCTCGCGATACGGCGCCGGGATCGCCGCGCAGCCCGGCAGGGACAGCCCGAGCGCCTCGGCCACGGCGTTCATCGTGGACGCCGTGCCCATCGTGTTGCAGTGCCCGGCCGACGGCGCCGACGCGCATGCGGCGTCCAAGAATTGCCGCTCGTCGATCTCGCCCGCGGCGAGCCTCCGGCGGCTCTTCCAGATCACGGCGCCGGAGCCCGCGAGCTCGCCGTCGTGCCAGCCGTCGAGCATCGGGCCGCCGGACAGCACGATCGCGGGCACGTCGGCCGTGGTCGCGGCCATGATTGCGGCCGGAGTGGTCTTGTCGCAGCCCGTGGTGAGCACCACGGCGTCGAGCGGATAGCCGTGGAGGATCTCCACGTGCGCGAGATACGAGAGGTTGCGGTCGAGCGCTGCCGTGGGCCGCCGGCAGTTCTCGTAGATCGGATGCACGGGATACTCGAGCGGGATGCCGCCCGCGTCGCGAATGCCGTCGCGCACGCGCTTCGCGAGCTCGAGGTGGATGCGGTTGCACGGCGACAAGTCGCTGCCGCTCTGCGCGATGCCGATGATCGGTTTGCCCGCGCGCAGCTCGTCGGGCGTGAGCCCGTAGTTCATGAACCGCTCGAGCGCGAGCGCGCTCTGGTCGATGCGCGAAGCGTCGGCGAACCAGTCGCGCGAGCGGAACGGACGCGCCGGCTTGCGCGCGGTCACGGCGTGGTGCCGGCCTCGCGCAGCACCGGCGGCCGGCGCCGCGGCGCCGCATCGGACTGCCGGCGGATCAGCGCGAAGTCGAGCAGCGTGTGCGGGTGCTGCGCGGGCTCGTCGGCGCGGCGGCGGCGGATCTCCTCGATCAGCATGCGCACGGCCACGCGCGACATCTCGGTGATGGGCTGGCGGATCGTCGTGAGCTCCGGCCAGATCGTGGTGGCGAGCCCGGTGTCGTCGTAGCCCACCACCGTGAGATCGGCGGGCACGTCGAGGTGGTGACGGTGCGCGACGGCGACGGCGGCCGCCGCCATGTCGTCGTTGCTCGCGAAGATCGCCGACGGGGGCGTCTCGAGCGTGAGCAGCCGCTCCGCCGCGTCGAGGCCCGAGCGATAGGTGAAGTAGCCCTGCGTGATGAGCTCCTTGGCTTCCGGGATCCGCGCGTCGGCGAGCGCCGCGCGATAGCCCTCGAGCCGCCGCGCGCTCGCGGTCTGGTTCGGGTTGCCGATGATGAAGCCGATGCGCTGGTGGCCGAGCGCGATGAGATGGCGGGTCATCGCGGCCGCGGCGTGAAAGTCGTCGATGCTCACCGCCGACACGGACTCGGCCGGGGCGCCGGTGGCCACGGCGACGGCCGGCGTCCGCGCCTTCGCGAGCGCCGCGATCACCGACGCGGAGTCGCAGAGCGGCGGCGGCAGGATGATGCCGTCGATGCCGCCGGTGATCAGGTGCTCGGCCACGGTGTTCTCGTCGCCGGGCTCGCACTTCTCGACGACCAGCTGCACGTTCCAGCGGCTGCACTCCTCGAGGCCACCCACGAGGAACTCGCTCAAGTAGGCGGCGCTCGGGTTGCCGTAGAGCAAGCCGATGCGGATCTGATCGTCGCGCGCGAGGCTCGTGGCGGCGGGGTTCGGCGAGTAGTTGAGCGCGCGGATGGCGGCTTCGACGCGCTCGCGCGTGGCGGGCTTCACGTTCTTCTTGCCGTTGATGACGCGCGATACGGTCATCGGCGAGACGCCGGCGTGCTCGGCCACGTCGTGGATCGTCGAGGGACCGCGACCACCTCGACCCGGCTTGCGCTTCACGAGACTCGGCCTTGCACTGTGACGACGACGTTCACTTCGGCGCGCAGGATAGCAGACTCCCGCTCCGTGTCTCAGTTTGGCCGCTTGGCGTTGGTGGTGGCTGCGGTCGCACCGCGAAGGGCCCTCCCGAGACACGGCGGAAGACCATCCCTGGGCCTCCTCGCCGCACATCGGCCCGCCAGGGATGGCGGGCATGCCGCGATTGCAGGACGCAAATCGCGGCCCTGTGCGGCGACGGTCTCGGGAGGGCCCTTCGCGGCGCGGCCGCAGCCGTTACGCGCATCGCAGGCGGCCAAAGTGAGACCGTGCCACCGTCATGTGTCACGCGCGTGGCCGAAGTGAGATGCGACCGAAAAAGGAGGGCGGATTCTATGCGCGCCGGCATGAATCCGCCCTCTGCAGGGGCCGGGCCCGTTCAGAAGTGGCCGCGGACGCCGAGGACCACCTGGCGGCCGGGCGCGTAGCTCGTGAAGGTGGCGTTGGCGAACTGGAAGTAGCTGCGTTGCTCCTCGTCGGTGAGGTTGATGACGTCGAGCGTGATCTGCGGCAGCAGCGATCGCTCGCGGTTGCCGATCGCGCCGAGGTCGAAGCTCGTGGACATGTCCCACTGCGTGTAGTCGTCGCCGAACAGCGCCGCCGCGGCGATGCCGTTCTGGTTGGCGTTGGCCACCTGCGAGCCTTCGGTAGCCGTGCCGGAGAAGCGCACGCTGATGCCGCCGCGCTCGTAGTACCACGTGAGGTTGGTGGTGTGCGGTGACACGCCGATCGCCACGGCGGGCGCGGCGCCGGAGCCCTTCTGATCGATGATCGTGTGGTTCACGGCGAGGCCGAAGCCGGCGGGCAGCGGCTGCACGTAGGTGAACTCCATGCCGTTGACGTTGAGCTTGCCGCTCGCGTTCACCTGCTGCTGGATCACCACCGTGGCGACGTCCGGGCCGCCGCGCGAGTTGATCGCCGTTTGCTGCGTGGGCGTGAGGGTCGAGAAGGTCACGCCGAATGGCGCGAGCGAGCTGAACGGCACGGTCACGTTGCCGTTGACCGTGAAACCCTCGATCGATTTGCGGAACACCGCGGCGCCGATCATGCCTTCGCGGCTCGTGTAGTACTCGAGGCCGAGGTCGATGTTGTCCGAGAGGAACGGGTCGAGCGCCGAGTTGCCGAGCGTGCCCACGTCGGCGGAAGGCGACGTGAACGACAGGCCGGGCAGCATCGCGTTCGGATCGGGCCGGGTCATCGTGCGCGACAGCGCCACCCGCGCGATCGCGCTGTCGGTGAGGCCCACCGACAAGCTCGCGGCCGGCAGCCAGTTCTCGTAGGTGTGCTCGGTCTTTGCGAAGTTGATCGTGTTCGGGTAGAGGCCGCCCTGCGCCGCCGGCGGCGGCGCGTTCGTGCCCGGTGCGTTCGGCGGGTTGCGCGGGTCGGGAATCGAGATGCGCCCGCCGATCGTCTGATCGGTGTGCACGTAACGGATGCCCGCGTTGTAGCGGAGCCTGAGATCCGCCACGTCGTTGTCGCCGTTCACCTCGAAGTACGCGCCGGTGACCTTCTCCTCGACGAGGCCGCCGTTCGCGCCCGTGTTCGAGGCGCCCGTCTCGGGAGCTGCGGAGTGGAACGCGTCGTATTGCGACGCGCCGACGAAGCGCTTCCAGTCCACCGTGATGAAGCCGTCCGGGCCCGGCGTCAGCAACGACTGCACCGGCGCGCCGGCCGGGACGAGCGATCCCAGGTAGCTGAACGTGTTCGGCCGGCCGGCCGTGAAGTTCGTGCCGAGGGCCGGATAGTTCGGATGACCCGCGGGTACGTTCGTTCCGCCCGCGGTGACCGTGACGGGCACGTTCAATCCGTTGCACGGCGGCTGCGCGTTCGGCGGGTCGACGAAGATGCTCGGCTGGTTGCCGCACACGGCGTTCTGCCACGCCTGCGAGTTGTCGAAGGCGTTGATCTGCCGCATCACGTCGTCGTACGCGGCGCCGAAGCCGAGCTGCACGCCGTCGGCGTCGCCGAACGTGAAGTTCGCGTGCAGTCCCTTCGTCTCGGTCTTGCGCTGCTCGTCCTGAATGTTCACGCGCCCGCCCGGCCAGTTGAAGTTGGCGGGGTTGTTGAGATCGACGTTGGGCGTGATCTGCGGGATGCCGCCGTCGTTGCGGTAGCTCACCGTGACGCCCGAGCTCCCCGGCGTGATCACGAGCGCCGTGGGCGATTCGCGGTGGAAGTCGCTGCTCGTGTAGTTCGCGGCGACGTTCATCGCGAGCTTGTCGGAGATGTTCCAGCTGAATCCCGGGTTCACGCCGCGGAACTCGACGGTCTCGATGAACGGCCGATACTCGAGGAAGAACTGCGCGTTCGCGAACGTGCCGCTCGTGACGACGCAGCCCTGCGTGCAGTCCGCGCGGTCGAACGTGAGATTCAGCGGGATCATGCTGCCGTTGCGGCCCACCCAGTTCATGTCGATGCGCTGGAGGTCGTTCTCGCGCTTGCCGTACATCGAGTCGACGTAGAAGTTGAAGTTGTCGCTCGGCCTCCACTCGAAGCTCACGATCGCGTTGTCGCGATCCTTGTCGCCGAACTCGTCGGACGGCCGCCCGAGGCGCGGGATCAGGCCGTTGTCGAGCTGCTGGATCGTGGCGCCGGGATTGCGCGCGAGCAGGAACGCCTGATCGATCACCGCGCCCTGCGCGAGGCCGTTGCCGGCGTTCGCAGGCACGGTGCCCGGGATCGACCAGTTGCCGCCGCCGGTGGCGTTGCAGGTCACCGTGGCCGACGGCACGCACTGCGGCGTCGTGACGGTGGCGGACGGCGTGGACAGGCCGGCGTTCGTCCAGCCGATCGTTTCGAAACCCGTGACGCGCACCTTGTTGCGCACGGCGGCCGCGCCGGCGAGCAGGCCCCACTTGTCGTTCCAGGTGTGGCTCCAGAGCAGCGAGGCGCGCTCGCCGAGATCGTCGGCCTCGCTGTTGTCCATGCCGTGGAACGAGTAGGCGAGCTGTCCGCCCGGGTTGTCGAACGGCCGCGCGCTGCGCATGTTCACGGTGCCGGCCGCGCCGCCTTCGATCGTCTGTGCGGTGGAGGTCTTGTTCACCGTGAGCTGCGTGAACAGCTCCGTGGGGAACATGTCGAGGTCGACCTCGCGGTTGGTGTTTTGCGAGTCGGTGCGGCCCGTGGACGCCACGGCCACCGGTGCGTCGTTCAGCAGGATCTTGGTGAAGTTCGTGCCGAGGCCGCGGATCGTGACGTTGAGCCCCTCGCCCGTGATCTCGCGGCTGATCGTGATGCCGGGAATGCGGTTGAAGGACTCCGCGATGTTGGTGTCGGGGAACTTGCCGATGTCCTCGGCGAAGATCGCATCCGCGAAGCCCACCGAGTTGCGCTTGAAGTCGGTGGACTCCTGGAGACTGCCGCGGAAGCCGGTGACGACGATCGTCTCCGGGGCGCTCGGGCTCGCGTCTTGCGCGCGCGCGGCGAGCGGCGCGGACGCGAGCAGGGCGGCGACGGAGGCGGAGAGAGGCGAACGGGTCCAGGCGAACAAGTGCTGCCGGGTCATCGGTTATCCCCCTGATTGGTCGGCCGTGTGGCGCGTTTTGGCTTTTCTACCACAAAATGGTAGCGATCACATCGCGAGGTTTATAGACATCCGCAGCCAAAGTCAAGGAGCGCTGTTAGCGTACGACTTTCAACGGAGCCCGGCGGCAGGGCGCTCAGCGGCCGGGAGCGTTCGGAAAATCGAGCTGCCGGTAGTAGTCGAGCGGATGCTCCGGCGGGGCATAGCCCGCCGGCAGCGGGCGCTTGGAGAACGTTTGGAAATACGCGATGCACGCGTCGCGCCACCAGCGCGCTTCCTCCGCCTGGATCCGCAGGAAGGCGGCTACTTGTGCGTGCCGCTCGGCGTCGACGTACGGCGCGAGCGCGCTCCAGCGGCGCTGCATCTCCGCCACGCCGTCCACGCCTCGCGAGTAGCGCACCACGAGCTCGTCCCACAACGTGCGCCCCGAGGCGAGCCGCCGATCCCACGGAACATGGTGGAACCAGAGCAAGTACTCTTCCGGCACGCGCGCGACGTCGCCGAACACGCGCGCGACCTCGGGCGCGTAGCGCGTCACCGCGCCGCTGCCCGACGCCGTGCGATCGAATCCCAATCCCGCGGCGTCGGCGCGATGAAAATAGACGGGGTTTTGATCGGCGCGCTTGAGCTCGTTCGCCCACGGCGCGGGGCCGTAGTGGTGGCCGGTTCCCATCAGGTGATGCAGGCCGAGCGGGGTCATGTAGTCGACCACCGTCTGGCGCGAGCCCATCATCAGGTCCACGGCGCCGGTGACGAGCTCGGGCGCGTTGCCGAAGGTCATCCGCACCCATTCCTCGGCGACGTCGCGTGCTTCGGCGTGCGGATTCCACGCGAAGCGGCCGAACGCATACCAGTTCGCCTGATCGAACTGCGAGCCCGACCAGTTGCGATCGCTGCCCACGTTGGCCACGCCCGCCAGGCCCGTGAGGCGCGTGCCGTACAGGCTGCCGTCGACCACCTTGGCCACGGTGGAGCCGGCGCCGCGCGCGTAGGTGTCGGACTCGAGCACTTCCTCGAACAGCGTGCCGAGGTACGCGAGGTGAGTGGCGAAGCCGAGATACTCCTTGGTGATCTGCACCTCGAGCATGAGCGGTGTGCCCGGCATCGCGCCGAACAGTGGGTGAAACGGCTCGCGCGGCTGGAAATCGATCGGGCCGTTCTTCACCTGCACGAGCACGTTGGCCGCGAACTTGCCGTCGAGCGGCTTGAACTGGTCGTAGGCCTGCGCCGCACGGTCCACGGTGTTGTTCTGGTCGTAGACGAACGCGCGCCACATGACCACGCCGCCGTGCGGCGCCACCGCCGCGGCGAGCATGTTGGCGCCGTCGGCGTGCGTGCGGCCGTAGTCGCCGGGGCCCGGTTGTCCCTCGGAGTTGGCCTTGACGAGGAAGCCGCCGAAATCGGGGATCGTGCGATAGATCTCGTCGGCCTTCGCGGCCCACCACGCGCGCACGGCGGCGTCGAGGGGGTCGGCCGTCTGCAGTCCGCCGATCTCGATCGGCGCGGAGAAGCGCGCGGACAGGTAAATGCGGATGCCGTACGGCCGTAGCGCCCCGGCGATGGCGGCGGCCTTCTCGAGGTAGCGCGCAGTGAGCACCAGCGCGTTCGCGTCCACGTTGTTCAGCACCGCGCCGTTGACGCCGATCGACGCGTTCGCGCGCGCGTAGTCGGTGTAGCGCGGGTCCACGTAGCCCGGCAGCTTCCACCAATCCCAGAGCGACGAGCCCGCGTAGCCGCGCACGACGTGACCGTCGAGGTTGTCCCAGTGATCGAGCACGCGCAGCTGCACGCGCGGGGCGGAGCGCAGGTCGAGCCGGTCGATCGGCTGCAAGGTCTGCACGAGACGCAGCAACGCGAACGCGCCGTAGAGCACGCCCGCGTCGTCGTTCGCCGCGACCACGGTGACGGGCGTGTTCGACACGCGCACCGAGCGCAGCAAATAGCCCTCGCGGCCGAGCTCGGCGAGCGGCAGATCGAGTGCCGCGATCACTGCGGAGCTCGCGGGCGTGCCGATCACGATCGCGCCGGAGGCCGGCGTGTCTTGCAGCGGCGGCTCCGCGCCGAGCAGGCCGCGAAGGCCGCGCTGCAGCTCGGCGAGCGCGGCTTGCTGGGTGGGCGACGCGCGCGGTGCGACCACGCCGCGCGCGAGCGGCGCGTAGCGCGCTTGGGCGGCGTCGTCGAGCGGCCGATAGCGGAGCCAGAGGTCGTAGCCGTCTTCGGCGCGCGCGAGCGCGGCGACGAGCGCGAGGAGCGCGAGCGCGACGCGGAGAGCTTGCCGAGCCATGGTCACCGTTATAGCAGCCGCGTCGCGGCGCGTTCGAGGGGCGCGCCGGCGCCGCGATTGACAAAGCCGACGGCAGCGTATCATGTTACCGCTATCAAGTAGCGGGGGCTCCCACGATGCGCGCTCGGCGCGTTCCGGACGGATTTTCGCGTGCGCGCGGGTTGGCTCGCGCCGTTGCGCTCGGCGCCTTGCTCGCGGCCGGCGCCGCCGGGGCGCAGAACCCTCCCTACAAGGACGCGAAGCTGCCGGTGGAGCAGCGCGTGGCCGATCTCGTCGCGCGCATGACGCTCGAGGAGAAGGTGGCGCAGCTCGTCTCGGTGTGGCTCGACAAGACCCAAGTGTTCGACGCGGACCTGCGCTTCGACGCCGCCAAGGCGCAGGCGAAGTTTCCGAATGGCTTAGGCACGTTCGCGCGGCCGTCGGATGCGCGCGGCGCCGTGTCGCCGCGGCTCGCGCGCGGCCGCACGCCGGCCGAAACCGTGGAGCTCGTCAACGCGATCCAGCGCTGGGCCGTCACGCAAACGCGGCTCGGCATTCCGGTGTGGTTTCACGAGGAGTCGCTGCACGGCTACGCCGCGCTGCACGCCACGATGTTTCCGCAGGCGATCGCGATGGCGAGCGCGTGGGACCCCGGCCTCACACGCCGCATCAACGCGGTGATCGCGCGCGAGGTGCGCGCGCGCGGCGTGCAGCAGGTGCTGTCGCCGGTCGTGGACGTGGCGCGCGATCCGCGCTGGGGCCGCATCGAGGAGACGTTCGGCGAGGACCCGTACCTCGCGGGCGAGCTGGGCGTCGCCACGGTGCAGGGGCTGCAAGGCGACGGCGTCCTGCTCGGCACGTCTCCGCTCCGGGCGGACAAGGCCGGGCTCCCGCCAGATAGAGTATTCGCCACGCTCAAGCACATGACCGGCCACGGTCAGCCGGAGAGCGGCACGAACGTCGGGCCGTCGCCGATCTCCGAGCGCACGCTGCGCGAGAACTTCTTCCCGCCGTTCGAGCAGGTGGTGAAGCGCACGGGCATCGCGGCCGTGATGCCGTCGTACAACGAGATCGACGGCATTCCGAGCCATGCGAACCGCTGGCTGCTCACCGACGTGCTGCGCGACGAGTGGGGCTTCAAAGGCGCGATCGTCAGCGACTACTTCGCCATCGACCAGCTCGTGTCGATCCATCACGTGGCGCCCGACCAGTCCGCGGCTGCGATCCGCGCGCTCAGGGCGGGCGTCGACAGCGACCTGCCGGACGGCGGGTCGTTCGCGACGCTCGTGGCGTCGGTGCGCGCGGGCCGGGTCGAGGAGGCGCTCGTCGACGCCGCGCTGCGCCGGCTGCTCGAGCTCAAGTTCCGCGCGGGCCTGTTCGAGCGGCCGTACGCCGACGCGAAGCGCGCCGAGGCGATCACCGGCAACGCGGAGGCCGCTCAGCTCGCGCTCGAGGCGGCGCGCAAGTCGATCGTGCTGCTCAAGAACGACGGCGTGCTGCCGCTCGACGCGAAGTCCGGCAAGACCATCGCGGTGATCGGGCCGAACGCCGCGGTCGCCCGGCTCGGCGGCTACTCGAACGAGCCGCGGCACGTCGTGACGCCGCTCGACGGCATCCGCGCGAAGGGCGTACGCGTGGTCACCGCGCAAGGCGTGGCGATCACGGAGAACGACGACTGGTGGGCCGACGAGGTGAAGCTCGCCGATCCCGCGCGGAACCGCGAGCTCATCGCCGCCGCGGTGGAAGTTGCACGCGGCGCGGACACGATCGTGCTCGCGATCGGCGACACGGAGCAGACGAGCCGCGAGGGTTGGGCCGACAACCATTTGGGCGACCGCGACAGCCTCGACCTCGTCGGCCAGCAGAACGAGCTCGCCGACGCACTGTTCGCGCTCGGCAAGCCCACGGTGGTGGTGCTGATCAACGGGCGGCCGCTGTCGGCCGTGAACGTGGCCGCGAAGGCGAACGCGCTCGTCGAGGCGTGGTATCTCGGCCAGGAGGGCGGCACCGCGCTCGCCGACGTGCTGTTCGGCGACGTGAATCCCGGCGGCAAGCTGCCGGTGACGATCGCGCGCTCGGTGGGGCAGCTGCCGGTGTTCTACAACGCGAAGCCGAGCGCGCGCCGCGGCTATCTGTTCGACACCACGGCGCCGCTGTTTCCGTTCGGCTACGGCCTGAGCTACACGACGTTCGAGATCGGCGCGCCGCGGCTTTCGCCGGCGCAAGTCGCGAAGGACGGCACGGCGACCGTGTCGGTGGACGTGCGCAACTCCGGGAAGCGCGCCGGCGACGAGACGGTGCAGCTCTACGTCCACGACGAGGTGAGCTCCGTGACGCGGCCCACCAAGGAGCTCAAGGGGTTTCAGCGCGTGACGCTCGGGCCGGGCGAGCAGAAGACGGTCACGTTCACGCTCGGACCGGAGGCGCTGCAATTTTGGAACGCGGAGATGCAGCGCGTCGTGGAGCCCGGCGAGTTCGACGTGATGGCGGGGCCTAACTCCGTGGACCTGAAAACGGCTACGCTCACGGTCGTCGAATAAACCAGCAGCCGCCTCCGCCCATGTCGAGAATCACCGCCGCCAAGGTCATCGTCACCTGCCCGGGCCGCAACTTCGTCACGCTCAAGATCGAGACGGACGACGGCGTTTACGGTCTCGGCGACGCGACCTTGAACGGCCGCGAGCTCGCCGTCGCGAGCTATCTATCGGACCACGTGATTCCGTGCCTGATCGGCCGCGACGCGCACAGGATCGAGGACACGTGGCAGTACCTCTACCGCGGCGCGTACTGGCGCCGCGGCCCGGTGACGATGACGGCGATCGCGGCCGTCGACACGGCGCTGTGGGACATCAAGGGCAAAGTCGCGGGGCTGCCCGTGTATCAGCTGCTCGGCGGCGCGTGCCGCGACGGCGTGCTCGTGTATGCGCATGCGAACGGCGCCACTGCAGCGCAGGCCGTGGAGCGCGCGGTCGAGTTTCGCGACCAGGGTTATCGCGCGATCCGCCTGCAGGCCGGCGTTCCGGGTCTCGCCTCGACGTACGGCGTGCAGAAAGGCAAGGGCGCGTACGAGCCCGCGGACGCCGACCTGCCGACCGAGAGCGCGTGGTCGAGCGAGAAGTATCTGCGCTCGGTGCCGCCGCTGTTCGCGCGCGCGCGAGAGACGCTCGGCGCCGACATTCACCTGTTGCACGACATCCATCACCGGCTCACGCCGATCGAAGCGGCGCGGCTCGGCAAGGACCTCGAGCCCTTTCGCCCGTTCTGGCTCGAGGACCCGACGCCGGCCGACAACCAGGAGAGCTTTCGCCTGATCCGGCAACACACCACCGCGGCGCTCGCGGTGGGCGAGGTCTTCAACAGCATCTTCGACTGCAAGCAGCTCATCGAGGAGCAGCTCGTCGACTACATCCGCGCCACCGTCGTGCACGCCGGCGGCATCACGCACCTGCGCCGCATCGCGAGCTTCGCCGACCTCTACAACGTTCGCACCGGCTGCCACGGCGCCACCGACCTGTCGCCGGTGTGCATGGCTGCGGCCCTGCACTTCGATTTGTCCGTGCCGAACTTCGGCATCCAGGAATACATGCACCACACGGCGGAGACCGACGCGGTGTTCCCACACGCGTACTCGTTCGCGAAGGGCTACCTGCACCCCGGCGAAGCGCCCGGCCTCGGCGTCGACATCGACGAAGCGCTCGCCGCGAAGCACTCGTACAAGCGCGCCTACCTCCCGGTGAACCGCCTCGAAGACGGCTCCATGTGGAGCTGGTGAAAAATAGGGACATGTTACTTTTCGACGGACCGATCGAGCTTCGCAACGACGTTCAACGAAAAAGTAACATGTCCCTATTTTTCCACGACCGACGATGAGCGCCGAAACGAAGGTTCCGCCGCCGCCCGCGGGCAAGGTCCGGTGGATCATCTGCGGCCTGTTGTTCCTCGCGGTGGTGCTGAGCTACATCGACCGCCTCGTGATCAGCGTGCTCAAGCCGACGCTCGAGGCCGATTACGGCTGGACGGACATCGGCTACGGATACATCACGTCCGCGTTCCAGGCGGCGTACGGCATCGGGTTCTTACTGTTCGGCCGGCTCATCGACCGGATCGGAGCGAAGCTCGGCTACTTGCTCGCGATGGGCGTGTGGACCGCCGCGCACATGGCCCACGCGCTCGTGACGTCGATGCTCGGCTTCGCGCTCGTGCGCATTCCGCTGGCACTCGGCGAGTCGGGCACATACCCCGCCGCCCTTGCGGCCGCGCAGGAGTGGTTTCCGAAACGCGAGCGCGCGCTCGCGATCGGCATCTTCAACGCGGGGGCGAACGTCGGCGCCGTCGTCACGCCGCTGCTCGTGCCCGCGCTCACGCTCGCGATGGGCTGGCAGGCCGCATTCATCGTGACGGGCTTGTTCAACTTGGGCTGGCTCGGCGCCTGGGCCGTGTGGTACCGCAAGCCGCGCGAGCACCGCACGATCACCACCGCCGAGGTCGCCTACATCGAGTCCGACCCGCCGATCGTGCAGCGGCCGGTTCCGTTCAGACGGCTGCTCGGCACGCGCCAAGCGTGGGCCTACATGAGCGGCCGGTTCCTCATCGACCCCGTTTGGTGGATGTTCCTGTTCTGGCTCCCGGACTTTTTCAGCCGCACCTACGGAGTCGATCTCAAGGGCTTCGGCCCGCCGCTCGTCGCGATCTACGTGATCGCGGACGTAGGCTCGATCTTGGGCGGCTACGCGTCGTCGAGGATGCTCGCGCGCGGCGTCGACGCGAACCGCGCGCGCAAGACTGCGATGCTGCTCTGCGCGCTCGTGGTCGTGCCGGTGGCGTTCGCGCAGTACGCGTCGACCGTGTGGGGTGCGGTGCTGTTGATCGGGCTCGCGTGCGCCGGTCATCAAGGATTCTCGACGAATCTGTTCGCGCTGCCCGGCGACTCGTACCCGCGCTGGGCGCTCGGCTCGATCGTGGGGCTCGGCGGATTCGCCGGCGCGGCCGGCGGCATGCTGATGTCGAGCTACGCCGGCGCGGTGCTCCAGACGCTGGGCAGCTACACGCCGATCTTCCTGTTCTGCAGCGTGGCGTACTTGCTCGCGCTGCTCGTGGTTCACTTGCTCAATCCGCACTGGGCGCCCGTCACCAACCTCGACGTGCCGCCGCCGATGAAACCGATGGAGCCGCTCGATGCGCGCTGAAGTGCCTTCCGTCCGCGCCGTGTCCGTGTTCGCCGCCATGCTGCTCACCGCAACGGCGTTCGCACAGACGCCGGTGTACCGCGACAGCGCGCGCAGCTTCGAGGACCGCGCCGCCGACCTCGTCTCGCGCATGACGCTCGAGGAGAAGATCGCCCAGCTCCAGAACAACGCGCCGGCGATCCCGCGGCTCGACGTGCCCGCCTACGAATGGTGGAACGAGGCGCTGCACGGCGTGGCGCGCGCGGGCGCGGCCACGGTATTCCCCCAGGCGATCGGGCTCGCCGCCACGTTCGACCCCGCGCTCATGCACGACGTTGCCACCGCGATCAGCGACGAGGCGCGCGCGAAGCACCACGAGTTCGTGCGCCGCGGCCAGCGCGGCCGTTATCAAGGCCTCACGTTCTGGTCGCCGAACATCAACATCTTTCGCGACCCGCGCTGGGGCCGCGGCCAGGAGACCTACGGCGAGGACCCGTGGCTCACGGCGCGCATGGGCGTGGCGTTCGTCACGGGTCTTCAGGGCGACGACCCGAAGTACACGAAGGTCGTGGCCACGGCGAAGCACTACGCGGTGCACAGCGGGCCCGAGTCCACGCGGCACTTCTTCGACGTGCACCCGAGCGAGCGCGACCTCTACGAAACCTATCTGCCGGCGTTCCGCGCGCTCGTGCAGGAAGGCCACGTCGACTCGGTGATGGGCGCGTACAACCGCGTGAACGGCGACTCCGCTTCGGCGAGCCCGCGGCTGCTCCAGCAGATCCTGCGCGACGACTGGGGCTTCACGGGTTACGTCGTATCGGACTGCGACTCCGTCGACGACATCTTCACGCAGCACAAGATCGTGGCCACGGCTGCGCAGGCGAGCGCGCTCGCGCTCAAGGCCGGGCTCGACTTGAACTGCGGCACGACCTACGCGGCGCTCGGCGAAGCCGTTCGCGAAGGCCTGGTCACGGAAGCCGACATCGACCGCTCGCTGCGCCGGCTCATGTTCGCGCGCTTCGAGCTCGGCGAGTTCGACCCGCCGGCGAGCGTACGCTGGGCGCAGGTCCCGTACTCGGCGAACCAGTCGCCCGCGAACAACGAGCTCGCGCTGCGCGCCGCGCGCGAGTCGATCGTGCTGCTCAAGAACGACGGCGTGCTGCCGCTCGCGCGCGACAAGCTGAAGACGATCGCCGTGATCGGGCCCACGGCCGACGAGATCATGTCGCTGCTCGGCAACTACTACGGCACGCCGGCGGCGCCCGTCACCGTGCTCGACGGCGTGCGCAAGGCCGCGGGCGGCAACATCAAGGTGATCTACGCGCGCGGCGCCGATCTCGTCGAGGGGCGCGCGGAGCCGCGCGCGGCGCCCGTGATCGAGCCCGCGTATCTCGCGCCGCCGTCCGGCGCGGGGCAGGGCCTGAAGGGCGACTACTTCGGCAACCGCGACTGCAACGGCGAGCCGCTGTACTCGCGCGTGGACCCGCGCGTTGCGTTTCGCTGGGACCGCGGCGGCCCCACCGACGATCTCATCGCGCAGGGGCAGTTGCCGGCGGAGCGCGCCGTGCCGAGCGACGACTTCTGCGTGCGCTGGACGGGCAAGCTCGTGCCGCCGGTCACCGGCCGGTACGAGATCGTGGTGGGCGCGAACGACGGCTTCCGTCTCTATCTCGACGGCCGTTTGCTCCTCGACAACTGGGTGATCAACGCGCGCATCGACAGCAAGAGCGTGCTCGTGGACCTCGAGGCCGGCCGCGCGCGCGATCTCAAGCTCGAGTACCTCGAGGACATCCGCGACGCCGAGGTGCGGCTTGCGTGGCGCCTGCCCGGCGCGAAGCCGCCGTTCGACGAGGCGCTCGACGCCGCGCGCGCCGCCGACGCCGTCGTGTTCGTCGGCGGCCTCACGGGCGACGTGGAAGGCGAGGAGATGCGCGTGCAGTTGCCGGGCTTCGCGGGCGGCGACCGTTCCGACCTGCGGTTGCCGGAGAGTCAGGAGAAGCTGCTCGAAGCCGTGCAGGCCACCGGCAAGCCGGTGGTGCTCGTGCTCACGGGCGGGTCGGCGCTCGCGGTGGATTGGGCGAAGGAGCACGTGCCCGCCATCGTCATGGCCTGGTATCCCGGTGAGCGCGGCGGCGACGCGGTCGCGGACGTGCTGTTCGGCGCGGCCAACCCCGCCGGGCGGCTGCCCGTCACCTTCTATAAGGCGTCGGAGCGGCTGCCGGCGTTCGACGACTATTCCATGAAGGGCCGGACCTATCGCTACTTCGAAGGCGAGCCGCTGTTCGCGTTCGGGCACGGGCTGTCGTACACGAAGTTCGAGTACTCGGGCGTCGAGGTCGATCGGCCGCGCGCGGGCGCCGGCGACACGGTGAACGTCTCCGTGAGCGTGAAGAACGTGGGGCGCGTGAGCGGCGACGAAGTGGTGCAGCTCTACGCGCGGCAGAACG
>DASUFK010000205.1:0-8894 GCA_036274615.1 Gammaproteobacteria bacterium
GCTGTGGCGCACCCGGCGCCGGCCGGCGGCCGGCGGCGCTTGGCGGTTCTGGTCGGCGCCGCCGCGGCGGTGCTCATCGCCGTGCTGGGCGCGCGCTACGTGCTCGATGCGGACACGCCTACGGACAAGCACGCGATTCTGCCGAGCTCCGTCGCAGTTCTGCCGTTCAAGAATCTGAGCCCGAGCGAGGACGACGCGTTCTTTGCGGCCGGAATGCACGAGGAGCTGCTCGGCGAGCTCGCACGCATCCGGGGCGTCAACGTGATCGGCAGCACGTCGGTGCAGCGTTACGCGCAAAATGCACCGCCGCTGCCGGTGATCGCCGCCGAGCTCAACGTGGGCACGGTGCTCGAGGGCAGCGTCCGCTACGCCGCGGACCGCGTGCGGATCAGCGTGCGGCTGGTCGACGGCAAGACGGGCGCCGAGCTTTGGGCGGACACCTACGAGAGCGGTCTCGACGATGCGTTTCGCGTGCAAAGCGAGGTGGCGCAGCGAGTTTCGACGGCACTGGAACCGGCGCTCGGGGGCGGTACGCGCGCCGCGTCGAGACCGACGACGTCCGCGGCCGCCTACGCGCTGTACTTGAAGACGCTATCGCTCTATCGGACCCATGGCGGTATCGGCGTGAGCATGCCCGTCCCGATTCGCGCAACGATGAAGGAGTACCTCGATCGGGCCTTGGAGCTCGATCCCGAGTTCGCCGCCGCGCTCGGTTGGCGGGCGCACGTCAATCTCGATGCGCTGATGTTCGGCGCCTTCGACGAAGACGAGTGGGCCGTGGCGAACGAGGCGATGACGCGCGCGGTCGAGACGGATGCGCGGCGCGCGCTCGAGCTCGATCCGGCGCAAGGCGCGGCGCACGCGACGCTCGCCCGCCTCGACATGTATCGCTGGCGGCTCGCCGACGCGCGCGCGACACTCGATCGCGCCCTCGACGTCACGCCGAACGACCCATCCGTGCTGCACTACAGCGCGATGCTCGACTTCCTTCGCGGCGATCCCGGGCAAGCGATCGCGGCCGCGCGCCGGGCGCTCGAGCTCGATCCGAAAAACCCGGCGCCGCATGCGCCGTTGTCCATGGCGCTGCGCGCATCGGGCGACCTGCGCGGCGCGATCGCGGCCTACGAGCGGATGATCGACGCCGCGCCCACGGCTGCGATCGGCTACATCGGTCTCGCGCGTACGCAGACGGCGACCGCGGACGGCGCTCTCGTCATGGAGACGCTGCGCTTCGGCGAGCAGTTCCTGGAGGATCTGCGCAGCTTTCGTCTCGACGCGGCGTTGAGTTATGCGCACGCCGGGGCGCGGGCGGACGCCGAGCGGCTCGTCGCCGAGTTCGAGCGCCGCTCGGCCGGCCAGCACGTCGATTCGAGCCTGCAAGCGATGGCCGCGCTCGCGCGGGGCGACCATGCGGCGGCACGAGCTGCCGTGGAACGAGCGCTCACCACGCGCACGGTCGGCGCGGATCCGCTGCCGCTGGCGCAAATTCGCGAGAACACCTGGAGCGATCCGGCGCTCGAGCTGCCGGAGTGGCGCGAGCTGCGCGAGCGGCTCGCCTACCGCCGTTGACGGCTTCGCGCGTCGAGCGACACGCGCCGTGCGGAGCTGCGAGCTCGAAGCCGTGCCTTCGGCTACGGCAGCGGTTGCTCGCGCAACCGGGCGCCGGCCGCGAAGAGCTCGGCTTCGGCCGCTGCGTCGTCGATCACGGCTAACGCCTCGAATCCTCCGCCGGCCTGCGCCGCGCGCACGATCTCGCCTGCAGACTGGCCGGCCGCCGTGACGACCTCGGCGCCGGGCGCGGGCGGTGTGGCTTCCGCCTCGCTCGCATAGCGCCGCATGCGGCGCTTCACCGACCCCAGGTGCCGGACGCGTGCGACGACCTCCTGACCGGGATAGCAGCCCTTGTCGAACGAGAGCGCGTCGAGCCTGTCGAGGTTCAGCATCTGCGGAACGTAGCGCTCGGCGACGGCAGTTGCGATCGACGGTATGCCGAGCTCGATCTCCGCGAGCGCGGCGACCGACTCGGGCGCGCGCGCGATCCCGGGATCGAAGCTCTCCACGGCATCGCGGCTTCCGAGCACGTGCCAGACATGGGGCCCGATGCGCACCCACCGCAGACCGCCGTGCGCGACCAATGCGTTCGGCGGCGTGGTGCGGGGCGGGGCGGCCGGCGCGTCGTCGGCCGCGTCCACGAGCGCGGCGACACGCCAGTCGTCATTCGGCTCGATCGTGACGGCCGCGCGCAGCACGAACATCCGTAGCCTCGGCACGACCGCGGCGACGGCGTCGCGCTCGGTGAGCAGCAGGAACCGGTCGTCGAGCCGCACGACGCGAAACAACGCCCGGACTCGGCCGCGCGCGTCGAGCCATGCCGCAAGCGGCGCGTGCTCGCGCGCGAGCGTGTCCACCGTGCGGCTCAGCTGGCCGTGCAGGAACGAGGCCGCGTCAGTTCCGCGAACTTCGATGCACGCACGGTCGGGCAGAAGGCAGTACAGGGGGCTCATCGCTTCACGAATGACGCCGGCTCGCGCACGAGTATAGACGACCGCCGGAAGCCGCAAGCCTCGCGGAGCCAAGGGGTTTCTGGCAAAATTTCGATCCATGCCTGTCGAGCGTGCAGAAGAATCGGCGGATGGTGACCGGCCGCCGAGCACCACGCGATCCAACGGTGTCGACGACCGCCTCCCGGCCGAGCCGGAAGGCATGAGCGTGCGCAGACGGGAGATCGGCGGCCCGAAGGGCCTCGAGCCGACGCGCTATGGCGATTGGGAGCGCGCAGGTCGTTGCATTGACTTTTGAGCGGCGCTGGCGCGGTCCGCCGGCACGGATATAGAGAGCAGGAGAGATATGCACGGGGTTTCGCGGCCCTTGTCGCCGTACATCACGGTCTATCGCTGGCAGATCACGATGTGGCTGTCGAGCCTCCATCGGATCACCGGTTTGCTGCTGTCGCTCGGCGCCTTGGCGCTCGCCATCTGGCTGGCGGCGCTCGCGAGCGGCTCGAGCGCGTACGCCGAGGTACGCGAGCTCTACGCCAGTGCGGGATTCAAGGTGCTGCTGGTCGCATGGACCTTCTGCTTCTTCTTTCATCTCGCGAACGGCGTGCGCCACCTCGTGTGGGATACGGGCGCGGGCTTCGAGAAGGCCCAGTTCCGCGCAAGCGGCTGGGCCGTGATCGTGCTCGCCGTCGTCGCCACCGCCGTGTTCAGCGCCGTAGCGATTTTCTAACGTCAGGGAAACTCAGTTGAGCTTAGTCACGCCTTTGAATCGAGTGCTCGGCCTCGGCACCGCCGGCGGCGCCGGCGAGCACTGGTGGACCCAGCGGTTGACGGCCGTCGCGCTCGTGCCGCTCGGATTGTGGCTCGCAATCAGTCTCGCGCTGTTACCCGATTTCGCGTACGCCACCGTCGTGCAGTGGGCGCAGCGCCCGATCACCAGCATTTTGCTGATCTTGAGCGTGCTCACGATCGGCTATCACTCGTACCTCGGCGTGCAGGTGGTCATCGAGGACTACGTGCACGCAAAAGGGCTCAAGGTGCTGGCGATCATGGGCTCGGCGTTCGGGCATGCCGCGCTCGCGATTGCCGCGCTGTTCGCGATCCTGAAGATCGCATTCGGGCCGGTCGCATGAGCAAGGACTACGAGTTCATCGACCACACGTACGACGTGGTGGTCGTCGGCGCCGGCGGCGCCGGGTTGCGCGCAACGCTCGGCCTCGCCGAGCAGGGCCTCTCCACCGCGTGCGTGAGCAAGGTGTTTCCGACGCGCAGCCACACGGTGGCCGCGCAGGGCGGCATCAGCGCCGCGCTCGGCAATATGGGACCGGACGATTGGCGCTGGCACATGTACGACACCGTGAAGGGGTCGGACTGGCTCGGCGACCAGGACGCGATCGAGTACATGTGCAAGGAGGCCCCGGCCTCCGTGATCGAGCTCGAGCACTACGGCGTGCCGTTCTCGCGCACCGAGGACGGCCGCATCTACCAGCGGCCGTTCGGCGGCATGACCACGAACTTCGGCAAGGGCACCGCGCAGCGCACCTGTGCCGCGGCTGACCGCACCGGCCACGCGATGCTGCACACGCTCTATCAGCAGTCGCTCAAGCACTCGGCCGAGTTCTTCATCGAGTACTTCGCCATCGATCTCATCATGGAGAACGGTGCGTGCCGCGGCGTGGTGGCGCTCGACCTGGCCACGGGGCGCCTGCACCGCTACCGCGCGCAGATGGTGATCCTCGCCACCGGCGGTTACGGCCGGGCGTACTTCTCGTGCACGTCGGCGCACATCTGTACGGGCGACGGCAACGCGATGGTGCTGCGGGCCGGGTTGCCGCTCGAGGACCTCGAGTTCGTGCAATTCCATCCCACCGGCATCTACGGCGCGGGCTGCCTGATCACCGAAGGCTCGCGCGGCGAGGGTGGCTATCTCACCAATTCGAACGGCGAGCGCTTCATGGAGCGGTACGCGCCGAACGCCAAGGATCTCGCGTCGCGCGACGTGGTGAGCCGGTCGATCACGATCGAGATCCGCGAAGGGCGCGGCGTCGGTCAGCACAAGGACCACGTGCACCTGCACCTTGAGCATCTCGGCCGCGAGGTCATCGAGGAACGGCTGCCGGGCATCTCCGAGACCGCGAAGATCTTCGCCGGTGTCGACGTGATGAAGGCGCCGATCCCGGTGCTGCCCACCGTGCACTACAACATGGGCGGCGTGCCTACCAACTATCACGGCGAGGCGCTCGCCAAGAGCGCGCGCGGCGAGGAGCACGTCGTGGAAGGCCTCATGGCCATCGGCGAAGCGGCCTGCGTGTCGGTGCACGGCGCCAACCGGCTCGGCTCGAACTCGCTGATCGACCTCGTCGTGTTCGGCCGCGCCGCGGCGCACCGTTGCGGCGAGGTCCTCGAGCGCGGCGCGCGGCCGCGCGCGTTCGCCCCGGGCGCCGGCGACGAGGCCGTGGCGCGGCTCGACAAGCTCCGCAACGCCAAGGGCAAGACACCCACCGCGAAGATCCGGCTCGATATGCAGCGCGTGATGCAGAGTCACGCGGCCGTGTTCCGCACGGGCGAGTCGCTGCAGGAGGGTATCGACAAGCTCGAGCAGGTGTTCGCGTCGTTCTCCGACGTGAGCGTGTCGGATCGCACGCTGATCTGGAACACGGACCTCGTCGAGACGCTCGAGCTCGATAACCTGCTGCTGCAGGCGATGGGCACGATCAAGTCGGCGCTCAATCGCACGGAGAGCCGCGGCGCACAGGCGCGCGAGGACTATCCCGATCGCGACGACGAGAATTGGATGAAGCACACGCTGTGCTGGGTCGACTCGAAGGGCGCAGTGCGCTTCGATTACCGCCCGGTGCAAATGAGCACGCTGACGGACGAGGTGCAGCCGATTCCGCCGAAGGCGCGCACCTACTGAGGACCGACCATGGCCGATTTCTTTCTCCCTGCAAACTCCAAGATCAAGGCCGGTAAGGACCACGGCGGCGCCGCCGGCGCGAAGAACGTCAAGAAGTTCGCGATCTACCGCTACGACCCGACCACCGGCGAGAACCCGCGCGTCGACACCTACGACGTCGACATGGATCACTGCGCGCCGATGGTTCTCGATGCGCTGATCAAGATCAAGAACGAGATCGATCCCACGCTCGCGTTCCGCCGCTCCTGCCGCGAGGGCATCTGCGGCTCGTGCGCGATGAACATCGACGGCATGAACGCTCTCGCGTGCCTGAAGTCGATCGAGGACTGCGCGGGCACCGTGAAGATCTATCCGCTGCCGCACTTGCCGGTGGTGAAGGACCTGGTGGGCGACCTCACGAACTTCTACGCGCAGTACGCGGCCGTGAAGCCGTGGCTCCAGTCGCAAACGCCGGCGCCGCCCGACCGCGAGCGGCTGCAGTCGAAGGACGACCAGGAAAAGATCAACACGCCGTCGGCGTGCATCCTCTGTGCGTGCTGCTCGACGTCGTGCCCGAGCTACTGGTGGAACTCGGACCGGTTCTTGGGCCCGGCCGCGCTGCTCCAAGCGTATCGCTGGATCGTGGACAGCCGCGACGAGTCGACGGGCGAGCGGCTCGACGAGCTCGACGATGCGTTCCGCTTGTACCGCTGTCACACGATCCTGAATTGCACGCAGGCGTGCCCGAAGGACTTGAACCCCGGCAAGGCGATCGCCGAGATCAAAAAGATGATCGCGGAACGCCGCTATTGAGAGGTGTCCCGGTGCGGCGGTGCCATGTGAGAGCCGCCTCCGAGACACGCCGGAATACCGTCCCTGGGGCTCGTCGGCGCACGTCCCTGTGCGCCGACGGTCTCGGGGGCGACCCTCACATGGCACCGCCGCACCGGGACGCATTTGTTTGATGAGAAGAACCGACCTCGAGCGGCTCAGGTGGCGTTGTCGGCGCGGCATGCGGGAGCTCGACGCCGTGCTGCAGTCGTTTCTGGAGGCGGAGTTCGCGAGCCTGGCCGACGGCGAAATGGCGTGCTTCGAGAGGATTCTCGACCTGCCTGATCCGGAGCTGCTCGGGTACGTTAGCGGGCGCAGTGTCCCCGCCGACGCCGACATCGCCAGCCTCGTCGACCGCATCCGACGTAGTCATCGACCTCGAGCCTGAACGGTCGCGGCTGCTCGCGGCCTGGTGGACCGGCTTGCACGTGCTGCTGCTCGGCGTTGCCGCGTACGCCCCCGGGCCCGTGATCGTCAAAGTCTGCGCAGTGCTTCTGGTCCTGCTGCACGCGGCGGCCCGTGTGCCTCGAGCGGCGCCGAGGGTGGTGTGCTACCGCGACGGCGCCTGGGCGGTGCCGGCTCTCGGGCTCTCGGGCCTGCGGCTCGGGCCGCGTACCCGGTTCACGACCCTGTGGGTTCGACTGAGTCTTGTCGCAGCCAAGCGGCCGCTTGACATAGTTTTGGTCGTCGATCAGCTCGACGCCGGAGTCTGGCGCGTGCTGCAAGCGGCGTTGCGCTCGGCCACGGGCGGCGCGGCAGCCGGGACCCGCGCGGCTTCCGCACGCGGTTCCGCCAATCTGCGCTAGAATCCGAAGTGGTCCGGTATTCCGTCACGGAAGGGGGCCGCGTTCCTTCGGGGGGTGCGCGAACTTTTTGGTGCCGTATGAGGTCTACCGAACAGCGTTTGACAGAGCAAGCCGACGGTGTCCAGCAGGGAAGCGCTGCGTCGGATCTCGCGCTGGTTCGACGCGTGCAGCAAGGAGACAGATCGGCGTTCGATCTGTTGGTGGTCAAGTACCAGCACAAGATTCTCAAGCTGATCATGCGATACGTGCGTGACTCCTCCGAGGCAATGGACGTTGCGCAGGAGGCGTTTCTGAAGGCCTACCGGGCCGCGCCGTCATTCCGCGGCGAGAGCGCGTTCTACACCTGGCTCTATCGGATCGCGATCAACACCGCCAAGAACCATCTCGTGGCGATGGGCCGGCGGCCCGCCCACTTCAACCTCGATACGCAGGATCCCGAGCAGTCCGAGGTGCTCACGGATTTGCACGACTTGGACACGCCCGAGGGTTTTGCCCAGTCCGACGAGATCCGCGAGGTCATCAACAGGACGATCCGCAACCTTCCCGAAGAGCTGCGAACGGCCATTCTCTTGCGCGAGATCGAGGGCATGAGCTACGAGGAAATCGCTCAGACGATGGAGTGCCCGGTAGGCACCGTCCGCTCCCGAATTTTTCGCGCGCGCGAAGCGATCGATCGCGAGATCGCACCCTTGCTGCGGTGAACGTTTCGACCCCCCACTCATCCAACAACCATCGAACCGGCGCTCAATAGCTCAATGACAGACAAGATCAACGACCAGATTTCGGCGTTCGTCGACGATGAGCTGTCCGAGCAAGAGTGCGCTTTCTTGGTGAGGCGCTTCGAGCACGACACGCTGGCCCGCGGGCAGGCGGTGCGCTACACGATGATCGGCTCCGCGCTGCGCAACGAGCTGCTCAGACCCGATCCCGCAATTCTGCTGCGGCGGATCTCGAGCGCGCTCGACGGTGCCTCCGCGCCGGCCGTTCAAGCCGCCACGGCCGCCTCGCCGCGGGGCCCGCACTGGTCTGCGAGAGTCGTCCGGCCGCTCGCGGGTCTCGCGATAGCCGCCGGAGTGGCGTCGATCGCGATCTTGGGGCTTCGCCAGATCAACGAGACGCCGGAGCCCGCCGGCCCGGCGGCCGTCGCCGCGGAAACCGCGGACGTCGTCGAGCCGCCGAGCTATGTCGTGCCGCGTGACGTCGCCGAAGGCCATCCGGTCACGCCGACGATCCGCCTCACCAATTATCTCGTGCACCACGGCGAGTACGCTTCCGGACTGAACCGCACGTCCGTTCATTCGAACGTGGTTACGGCTCCCGAGATGTTGCTCGACGAGGCCGCGGCCGAGAAGGCCGACGCCGACGCCGCGAAGGTCGTCCTGGAATGATGCTGCCGAGCTGCCGCGGGCTGCGCCACCCGCTGTTGCTGCTCACGCTCGCCGTGGTGAGCGAGGTGTCGGCGGAAGAAGCGCGAACCTGGCTCGATCGCATGAACCGCGCGGTCGAGGATCTCACCTATCAAGGCACCTTCGTGCACGTGCTCGCCGGCAACGCCGAGACGCTGCACATCATCCATCGCACCGAGGACGGCAAGACGGCGGAGCGCATCGTGTCGCTCGACGGGGCGGGTCGCGAGATCATTCGTCAGCAAGACGAGGTGCGTTGCATTCTGCCCGACCGTCGCGTCGTGCTGCTCGAGGCGCGCCAGGACCTGAGCCCGCTCAAATCGGCGTTGCCGAGCTACTCCACCGAGCTCGAGTCGCACTACGCGCTGGCGGTCCGCGCCAGCGACCGCGTGGTCAACCGGCCCACGCAGATCGTCGAGATCAAGCCGAAGGACGAGTTCCGCTACGGCTACACGCT
>DASUFK010000206.1:0-12197 GCA_036274615.1 Gammaproteobacteria bacterium
GGCGCATCGCTGTTGAGCCAATCCGCACGCGCGTGTCACCCGAGCCGGCCCCGGAGCGGTTGCATTGGGAGTCCGTGGTCCGCCGCCGCACTGCGTCCCCTGAGAGGGTGCAGAGCGGAGCGTGCCGCCACCGCTGATTGACGCAGGGTCCCGACGTGTACGGCACGGAAGTCGTTTCGATCGGCCGTAGAGCTGAGAACGACAGACACGAAGATGCGCGTGGGTCGGCGACAATCGGGTTGCGGCGTACTGCTGTGCGCGTGCTTCGCGCTCGCTGCGTGCAGCGGCGGCGGGCATGACGAAGCGCCGGCTACGGTCGCCGCCGCCGTCAAGACCAACACCGCGCCGCTGATCGCGGGCACGCCGGCCACGTCGGTGGCGGCGGGCGCCACCTACGCGTTCACACCCACGTCCGGCGACAGCGACGGCGACCAGCTCACCTTCGGCGTCGACGCCAAGCCGCCTTGGGCCACATTCGACGCCGCCACGGGCCGGCTCAGCGGCACCCCGGCCGTGACGGATGCCGGCCTCAATCGAGGCATCGTCGTCTGGGTCAGCGACGGCAGCGCCGTCACGGCGCTCCCGGCGTTCGATCTGATGGTCACGAGCCCGGCCGCGACGAACCACGCGCCGCACATCTCCGGCACGCCGCCGGTGTCGGTGCTGGCAGGCGCTGCCTACGCGTTTACGCCGAGCGGGGAGGACGACGACAACGACCCGCTCGCGTTCACGATCCAAAACCGGCCGCCGTGGGCCAGCTTCGACTCGAGCAACGGCCGGCTCGCCGGCACGCCGCCCGCGGCGGGCACGTTCGCCGGCGTGGTGATCTCCGTTACCGACGGCTCGGCCACGGTGTCGCTCGCGGCGTTCGACGTCGTGGTCACGGCGCCGGCGCTGAACCGCGCGCCGTCGATTTCCGGCACGCCGCCGACTGCGGTGGAAGCGGGCAACTCGTACACCTTCGTGCCGACGGCCGGCGATCCCGACCACGACGCGCTAACGTTTGCGGTACTCGAAGCGCCGCCGTGGGCCGCGTTCGACACGGGAACGGGGCGCCTGAGCGGCACTCCGCCCGCCGGCACGGCGGAGACCTTCGCCGGCATCGTGATCAGCGTGAGCGACGGTGCGCTCAGCGCCGCGCTGCCCGCATTCTCGATCGCGGTGACGGCGCCGACGTCGAATCGCCCGCCCGTGATCACGGGCAGCGCGCCCACGGCGGCGGTGGAGGGCACGGCGTACGCGTTTCAGCCGGTGGCCACCGACGCGGACAACGATCCGCTCACCTACGACATCGCCAACGCCCCCGCGTGGGCGCACTTCGACAAGGCCACGGGCCTGCTCGCCGGTACACCGAGCGCGGCACACGTGGGCAACTACGCGAACATCGTCATCAGCGTGAGCGACGGGAAGGCGTCGGCGGCGCTGCCGGCCTTCGCGATCACGGTGGCGTCGTCGAACCATCCGCCGGCGATCTCCGGTCTCCCGGCGAGCGTCGTGACGGTGGGGCAAGTCTACGTGTTCCAGCCGGCCGCGAGCGATCCCGATCACGACCCGTTGACCTACAGCATCGGGAGCCGGCCGCCGTGGGCCGCGTTCGACTACGCGACCGGACGCTTGCAGGGAACACCCGCTGGCGGCGACGCGGGACCGACTCTGCCGATCGTGATTTCCGTGAGCGACGGGCCAAACACGGCTGCGCTGCCGGCGTTCTCGATTCTCGTGAACCGGCCGCCGGTGATTACGGGCACACCGGCGCCGACGGCGGCGGTGGGCGTTCCGTACTCGTTCAAACCGGCGGCGACCGACGCGGACGCCGGCTCGACGTTGACCTTTAGCGGGACCAACGGGCCGCCGTGGGCGAGCGTCGACTCGGGCACCGGCGAGCTCCGCGGCACGCCGACCGCAGCGGACGCCGGGCGAACCTACCCCAACATCGTGATCTTCGTGAGCGACGGCTACACGACGCAGGCGTTGCCGCCGTTCTCGATCACGGTGCCGGTTCCCAACGTTCCGCCCACGATCGGCGGCACGGCGCCGCTGAATGTGCAGGTCGGAGTGCCATACTCCTTCAGGCCCGACGTGAGCGACCCGGATTCCGCCACGCTGGCGTACGCGGTCGCGGGCGCTCCCGCGTGGCTGAGCCTCACCGGCGGCACGTTGCACGGCACGCCCGGAGCCGGCGACGTCGGCGCCGCCGGCCCGATCGTGATCAGCGTGAGCGACGGCCAAGCGCCGCCCGTCGCGCTGCCGGCGTTCACGGTGACCGTCGTGCAGCCGAACCGGGCACCGTCGATTTCCGGCACACCGCCGGCGAGCGTCGCCGCCGGCGCGGCCTATTCGTTCACGCCAGCCGCAATCGATCCGGACGCCGGGACGACGCTCACCTACACCATCGCGAACCGCCCGGCATGGGCGAGCTTCGACTCGGCGACGGGTACGCTGCAGGGCACTCCGACCGCAAGCCACTTCGGCACGACCGGCGGCATCGTGATCACGGTAAGCGACGGACAGCTCGCCGCATCGCTGGGACCGTTCTCGATCGCGGTGACGAACACGCCACCGGTGATCTCCGGCATCGCGCCGACGACGGTGGCCGTCGGCACGGAATACTCGTTCACGCCCGTCGCGACCGATCCGAATCCCGGCAGCACGCTGTCGTTCAGCATCAACCAAACTCCGTCGTGGGCCACGTTCGATACGCGCACGGGCCGGTTGCAGGGAACGCCGGCGGCGGCGCAGGCCGGCAGCTACCCGGACCTCGCGATCAGCGTGAGCGACGGCGAGCTATCGGCATCGCTGCCGGCGTTTTCGATCACCGTCATGGCCACGAACGCTCCGCCGGTGATCTCCGGCACCGCGCCAACGAGCGTGGCGGCGGGAGCGGCGTACTCGTTCGCGCCCACGGCGAGCGATCCGGACCCGGGCACGACGCTCGCGTTCAGCATCAACACGACGCCCGCGTGGGGGACCTTCGACCCGGCCACGGGCCGCTTGCAAGGAACGCCGGCGACCGCGAACACCGGAACGACGTCGAACATCGTGATCAGCGTGACCGACGGGCAGCTGTCGGCCGCGTTGGCGCCGTTCTCGATCACGGTGACGAACGCGCCGCCCGCGATCTCCGGAGCACCGCCGGCGGCCGTCGTCGCCGGTGTCGCTTATGCGTTCACGCCGACCGCCACCGACCCGAACGCCGGCACGACGCTGACCTACGGCATCGTGAACCGGCCGGCATGGGCGACATTCGACCCGGCCACCGGCACGTTGCAGGGCACGCCGAACGCGAGCCACATCGGCGCCACCGACGGCATCGCGATCACGGTGAGCGACGGGCTACTCTCCGCGTCGCTCGCTCCGTTCTCGATCGCGGTGACGAACACGGCGCCATCGATCTCCGGCACGCCACCGGCGAGTGTGGCCGCCGGCGAGCCGTACTCGTTCACGCCGGCGGCGAGCGATCCGAACCCCGGCACGACACTCACGTTCAGCATCACGAACGCGCCGGCCTGGGCGACCTTCGACGCGGCCACCGGCGCGTTGGACGGCACGCCGAACGTGAGCCACCTCGGCGCCACCAACGGCATCGTCATCACGGCGAGCGATGGGCACACCGCCGTGTCGCTGGCCGCGTTCTCGATCACCGTGACCAACACCGCACCGGTGATCTCCGGCGCGCCCGCGACGAGCGTCGAAGTGGGGGCTCCGTACGCGTTCACGCCTGTGGCAAGCGATCCCAATCCCGGCACGACGCTCACGTTCAGCATCAACACCACGCCGCCATGGGCCACGTTCGACGCAGCCACCGGCAAGCTGCAGGGAACGCCCGCTACGGCGCACACCGGCACGACCTCGAGCATCGTCATCAGCGTGAGCGATGGGGAGCTGTCGACGGCGTTGACGCCGTTCTCGATCACGGTGATCAACGCGCCGCCGGTGATCTCCGGCGCGCCGCCGACGACCGTCGTGGCGGGGGCCCCGTACTCGTTCACGCCCACGGCGAGTGACTCGAACGCGGGCACCACGCTCACCTACAGCATCGTGAATCAGCCGGCCTGGGCGTCGTTCGACACGGCCACCGGCACGTTGCAAGGCACCCCGAACGCGAGCCACATCGGCACGACCAACGGCATCGTGATCACCGTCACCGACGGCACGGCAAGCGACTCGCTCGCCGCGTTTTCCATCACGGTGACGAATACCGCGCCCGTCATCTCCGGCACACCGGCGACGAGCGTGGCGGTGGGCGCGGCGTACTCGTTCACGCCCACGGCGAGCGATGCGAATCCCGGCACGACGCTCACGTTCAGCATCAACACCACGCCGCCGTGGGCCGCTCTCGACCCGGCCACGGGCCGGCTGCAAGGAACGCCGGCGACCGCGCACGCGGGCGTCTACTCGAACCTCGTGATCAGCGTGAGCGACGGTAATGCGTCGGCGTCGTTGCCCGCGTTCGCGATCACGGTGACGAACGCCGCACCGCTGATCTCCGGCGCACCGCCGACCACCGTCGCGGCCGGCGCCGCGTACTCGTTCACGCCCACGGCGAGCGACCCGAACGCCGGCACCACGCTCACGTTCAGCATCAATCAAACGCCGGCCTGGGCCACGTTCGACTCCACGACGGGCCGGTTGCAGGGAACGCCCGCCACGGCGGATACCGGCACCTATCCGAACCTGGTGATCAGCGTGAGCGACGGCCGGCTGTCGACGGCGTTGAGCGCGTTCGCGATCACGGTGACCAACGCGGCGCCCGCGATCTCGGGCGTTCCGCCGGCTACGGCGATCGTCGGCACGCCCTATAGCTTCACGCCAACGGCAACCGACGCCAATGCCGGCACGACGCTCTCGTTTGGCATCAACGCGACGCCCGCATGGGCCACGTTCGACACGGTGACGGGCCGGTTGCAAGGAACGCCGAGCGCAGGCGACGTCGGTACGTATGGGAATCTCGTCATCACGGTGACCGACGGCGTCGCGCAGACTTCGTTGGCCCCGTTCTCGATCAGCGTCCAGGCCGTTGCGACCGGATCGGCGCAACTGAGCTGGACGCCGCCCACGCAGAACACCGACGGCACGGCGCTCACCGATCTCAAGGGCTACAAGATCTACTGGGGTTCGTCGCTCGGCAGCTATCCGAACTCGGTGGTGGTCGATAGCCCGGGGATCGCGAGCTATCAGGTGGACGGCCTCGCGCCCGGCACTTACTTCTTCGTGATCACGGCGCGCAACACGGCGGACGTGGAGAGTGCGTGGTCGAACGCGGCGAGCAAGATCGTCCAGTAGCCGTCGACGTCACAGATAGATGGAGGAAGAACGGCGCGCTACCTCGGCGGCGGCGCGTCGCCCGGAAATAGGGACAGGTTACTTTTTCGGTGGGCGTGTTGCGCACCGAGTGAGAGGGTCGCGCCGAAAAAGTAACCAGTCCCTATTTCCGGGCGAGCTGGCGGTCGGCCCAAGGGATGAAGTATTTCCAGTTCGGGCCGTCGGTGTGGCCGCCGTCGTGCTGGCGCCAGGCGAGCGCGCCGTCGGTGAGGCTCACGCCTACGGCGGGCATCTTTTCGGTGCGATAGTCGTCGGACTTGCCCAGGTCCTTGGCGCCGAGCAGGCGGAATACGGGCTGCGCGGCGATCGCGGCCATGTAGCTGCCTTGCTGGTCGAGCCACTTGGCGTCGCCTCGCTCGGGCACGCCGTAGCTGATGAACACGGGCCGCGGCGCGCAGAGCGCGATGAGCTCGTGGGCGTCCACGGGCAAGTCGCCGGCATTCATGCTGCCGAACGTCGCGTCGGATGCGCCGTACTTGAGGAAATTGCCCGCCATCCAGTGATACTCGCCGCTGCCCGTGAGGTTCTCGACGGCCTCGCCCCAGTTGCGCCTATGCAGCTTCGCGCCGCCTTCGCCGGACGAGCCCACGAGCACCACGGCGAAGCGCTGATCGAACGCCATCGCGATGAGCGCCGCCTTGCCGTAGCGCGACACGCCTTCCACGCCCACGCGCTTCGCGTCGACCGCCGGCTGCGTCGCGAGATAGTCGAGTCCGCGCGACGCTCCCCAGGCCCACGCACGCAACGCGCCCCAGTCGTCGGGCTTGCGCGGCTGGCCCTTGTTCACGAGGCCGATCACGCCGCGGGTGAGGCCGGCGCCGTTGTCGGCTTGCACGGTGGTCGGCGACAGCGACGCGTAACCCCAGCCGGCGGCGATGAGCTGCGTCGTTGCGGGCGGATCGGCCGGCGCGGACGCAGCGGGCGGAGCCGGCGGCGCGGGGCGCTGCGCCGCGGGCGCCGGCGTCGTGCAGTTGGGGCCGGGCGGTCCGCCGAACGGCGACGGCGGCGCTCCCGACGCGTCGGGCAACAGCCCGCCGCCGAGCATGATCATCACCGGCACGGGACCCGGCGCGTCCGCCGGCGTCACGAGCGTCATGCAGATCTCGACCGAGATCGCGGGATACGCCGAGTTGTCGACACGGCCGACGAGCTGCCGGCCGATCACGCGCCGCGAGCCCACCTGCCACTCGCGCGTCTCGGCGACGCTCCAGGCGACCGCGGGTACCGCGCTCGGCACCCGGCCCAGAACCTCGCGCTCGAAGTCCTCGACGATCTCGGGCCGCCGCTCGTTCCACCAGACCCGCGCCGACTTCACCTTCTTGCCGCTCGCGAGCGTGAGCGCGTCGGGCAGCACCGGAAACGGATTGGCTTGGGCTTCGTCGTAGTTGGCGTGATTCGGCGCTTGCTCGTTGCCGCTCGGACCGGGCCGCAGCGCGCGGATGCCGAGCCGCGCGAGCATGTCGGCGTGATCCTCGGCCGTGGTCCAGGTCTTCGGCGCCGGGCTCGCGCCGCCCGACGGGGTTTGCGCCGCCGCGTCGAGCACCGCCAGCAGGGCGGCGGCACAGACGGCCGTGCGAGCGAACACGATGGACACGTTGGTTGCGTTCATTGGGCAGCCTCGCGGCGGCGAGCCCGGTTCCGGAGCAATGTTTCGTTCGCGGTCGCTCGCCGTGCGGCGTCGAGTATACGGCGCGGCGCGCCGATTGACAGGCGGCGCGGTGCGCGTTCCAATCGTGCGCCGCTGTTGCGTTTCCGAAAAAACAACGCCACGCCGAAGGCGTGCACAGAAGGGGGCCTCCATGATGCCTGTCGTAGCCCGCGCGAGCCTGCGGACGCTGCTCGCCGCCGGATTCGTTGCGCTCGTCGTGTCGCCTGTCTCGAGCCAGCAGCCGTCGTCTGCGTCGAGCCAACGCGCCGGTGAGCGCTGGGTCGCCACCTGGGCCACGGCGCTCGTCGCGCGGCCGCTGCCTGCGCCCGGGGGCGGTCCCGGCGGTCCCGGCGGTCCACCGCCCGGCGGTCCCCCCGCGGCGGCCGGAGCGTCCTGCGCGGCGCCGCCGCCGGCTCCCCCGCCGGCAGCGCCGGCCGGCGGCAACGGCGGCCCGCCGCGCTTCGCCCCCACCACCGTCACCAACCAGACCTTGCGGCAGATCGTGCACCTGAGCGCCGGCGGCGATCGCGTGCGCGTGGTGTTGAGCAACGCGTTCGGCACCGCGCCGCTCGACATCGGCGCGGCCGACGTCGGCCTGCGCGACAAGGACGCCAACGTGGTGGCCGGCTCGGTGAAGCCCATGACGTTCGGCGGCAGGACGAAGGCGACGATCCTCGCCGGCGCCACGCTCGTGAGCGATCCCGTGGCGATCAAGGTCGCGCCGCTGTCGGACCTCGTGGTGGATCTCTACATCCCGGGCGACATCGGTGTGAGCCCGTCGCCGGCGACCACCCACAACGGCGCGGGGCAAACGGGCTATCTGTCGGAGACGGGCGACCACACGGGCGAGCCCGCACTGAAAGTCGCGAGCCAGACGAACGCGTGGTTCCTGCTCGCGCGCGTCGAAGTGCCGGGAGCCGCCAACACGAAGGCGATCGTCACGTTCGGCGACTCGATCACCGACGGCGCTCGCTCCACTCCGAACACCAACAGCCGCTGGCCCGACCAGCTGGCGCGCCGGCTCGGCGGCAACGTGGCCGTGCTCAACGCGGGGATTAGCGGCAACCGCGTGCTCGGCGACGGCGCCGGCGTGAGCGCGCTCGCGCGCTTCGACCGCGACGTGCTGATGCAGACGGGCGTCACGCACGTGGTGGTGATGGAGGGTATCAACGACATCGGCGTCGCGCGCAACGCGCCGACTCCGAGCGCGGACGACTTGATCGCGGGGCACAAGCAGCTCATCGAGCGCGCGCACGCGCGCGGCCTCAAGATCATCGGCGCGACGCTCACGCCGTACGACGGCGCGGCGTACTGCACGCCGGAGGGCGAGGCGAAGCGGCAGGCGTTGAACGATTGGATTCGCACGAGCGGGGCGTATGACGGGGTGATCGACTTCGACAAGGCCACGCGCGATGCGGCGGCGCCGAAGAAGTTCGCGGCCAGCGCGGACTCGGGGGATCATCTGCACCCGGCCGATGCCGGGTACAAGGCGATGGCGGACTCGATCGACCTGTCGCTGTTCCGCTAAGTCGTCTCACTTTGGCCGTTTGGGCGCTGCGGTAGCTGCGGCCGCACCTCGCGAAAAATAGGGACATGTTACTTTTTCGGCGGCCTCCCAAGTCGGACCCCGCAAACCGGCGAAAAAGTAACATGTCCCTATTTTTCGCCGGTCCGCGTTGCGCGCGGCCAAGGCAAGACGAGAGCGCGCTCTGACGCTTGACCGCGGGGGTGGGAGTCTTCAGGCTCTCGCGCCTTTGTGGTCGCGATCGACGCCGATGAACGTTTCTGCTTCCGAATCTCGTGGGCGCGGGCTCAGTGGGCCGCTCGTTGCATTTGCGGTGATGGCGCTGCTGTGGGGCTACAACTGGGTCGTGATGAAGATCGCGATGCGGTACTGCGGGCCGCTCGATTTCGCGGCGCTGCGCGGCGGGTTCGGGGTGCTGGTGCTGTTCGGGGTGCTGGTGGCGCTGCGGGTGCCGCTGAAGCCGCGGCACGTCGGGATGACGATGCTGCTCGGCTTGTTTCAGACGACGGGCTTCGTGGGGCTGATCTCGTGGTCGTTGACGGCAGGGGCGGCGGGCAAGAGCGCAGTGCTCGCGTACACGATGCCGTTCTGGATGATCGCGTTCGGTTGGCCGTTTCTCGACGAGCGGCTGAGCGGCTGGCAGTGGCCCGCGGTCGGCTTCGCGCTCGCCGGTCTCGTGCTGGTGCTCGAGCCGTGGCACGGCGACGCGACCATCACGAGCAGCGTGCTCGCGCTCGCGGCGGGCGCGGCGTGGGGCGCGAGCGTGATCATCTTCAAGAAGATTCCCGTCGACACGCGCGACGATCTGCTGTCGCTCACCACCTGGCAGATGTGCTACGGCGTCGTGCCGCTGATCGCCGCCGCGCTGATCGTGCCCGAGCGGCCGATCGAGTGGAACGGCACGTTCGAGGTGGCGCTCCTGTTCAACATCGTGGCGGGCATGGCGGTCGCGACCTTGCTCTGGCTCTACATTCTCCAGCGGCTGCCGGCGACGATCAGCTCGCTGAGCTCGCTCGTGGTGCCGATCGTGGGCGTGCTCGCGGCGTGGCTCCACCTCGGGGAACGGCCGAGTCTCGCCGAGGGCGCCGGTATGGCGCTGATCCTGGGTGGCCTCGGGTTGCTCGCCCTGCCGCGGCGTGGGACACAGCCGTGAGCCGCTGGCAATAGCCCCTTGAGCGAATGTTTCGGGCACTTCGCCCACAAGTAAGCTGCTACCATCCGGCCGCGGACCCCGGTTAACTCGCGGGTTCGTGAGTCGTGGGCGCGGTCTCTGCACACGGGAGTAATCGAATGCAAACGGCAAAGAAGTTGATGACGTTGGGCGCGGTCGTGCTGCTCTGCGGCTGCGCGAGCGATTTCGTCTCGTCCTGGAAGGCTCCCGATGCGACGCCGCTGCAAGTGAGCGGCGCGAAGGTCGCGGCCATCGTGATGATGCAAGACGCGTCGTCGCGGCGCGCCGCCGAGGACGCGCTCGTGCGGGAGCTCAATCTCCGCGGCGCCATGGGCGTGCCGCTCTACCAGATCCTGCCGAACGACGCGGACGCGAAGGACGAAGCCAAGGTCAAGGCGGCGCTCGAGGCGGGCAACTTCGGCGGTGCCGTCACGATGCGGCCCGTGAGCAAGGACAAGGAGGTCGTCTCGACGCCCGTGACCTACGTCGGGCCGACCTACGGCGGCTTCTACGGCGGCTACTACCCGTACGGCTGGGGCGGCGCCTATGGCGGCGCGGTGGTCGGCGGCGACATCAGGACCAACACGATCGTCACGATCGAGACGCTGGTCTACTCGCTGCGGCAGAACAAGCTCGTGTGGGGCGGCCAGAGCAAGTCCACGAACCCGAGCTCGGTCGACAAGCTGATCCGCGAAACCGCCGAGAAGACGGCCCGGGAGCTCCAGAAACAAGGCTTGCTGCCCTCGAGCTGAACGGCCTGGTGTCTGACACCACCGGTGTCAGACACCACGGGTGTCAGACGGCTTCGACCGTCGCGATTCGGCCCGGCGCGAGCAGCCCGGGCCGGATTTTTTTCGTGGCGCGGTTCAGCGCAGCCAGGCGTAGCTGAACTTCGCGAAGAACGTGCGGTTGGTCTCTGTGAGGTCGACGAGCTGGTCGTCCTCCAGGCTGTTGTCGGAGTAGCCCACGTAGAGCACGGTCTGCGGGTTCACCTTGTACGAGTAGAGCAGCTGAGTGCCCATCGTCACGGTCTTCGCGTCCGTGGCCGGATCCACCCACATCGCAAGATTGCGCGTGACGCTCTGCCGCTGGGTGGTGAAGCGCAGAAAAGAGCGCACGTTGAACTGCCAGGTCACGCGCAGGTCGGTGAGGTCCGCGTCGAAGATCTTCGCGCCTTCCTGCGTGTCGAGCCGCACCATCGTCTGCTGGAGCCTGAGCAGCAGGTGCTGGTTCACGTTCCAGTCGACGTTCGGCCGCAGACGAAACTCGTGGCCGAGCCGCGAGTTCGAGAAGTCCACCTGGTCGCCGTCGCGGATCAGCATCGAGAAGTTGAGGCCACCGCGCGGCCGGAACTGGCTGAAGATGAACGCGCCGTCACCCTCGTACATCACGCCGTTCCAGAAGCGCTTCATCGGACCGCCGCCTACCTGCAGGTACGACTGCCACGGCCCGGAGAACGAGGCGAAGATTTCGGCGTTGTTGTCGAGGAGCCGCCCGGAGAGGTCCTCGGTGTACGTGCCATCCGTCGAGAGCTGGATCTGGGTCCAGCGCTGCTGACCGCGCTGCCAAGTGCGGCCCGCCTCGAATTGCTCCTGCTCGATGTCCACGCGCGAGACGAAGCCCGAGTCGGCTCTGAAGCCTTGGTCGTAGCGCTTGTAGGTGACGTCGGAGTACCACTCGCGGCTCGAGTAGTTGTAGCGCAGCAGGGCGGCGTTGCCGGCGAAATCGCCCTGCGGCTGCGCGAACGCCGCAGCCGTCGCGTCCGGATATTCGGTCTCCGAGTGCAGCATCTGGAAGCGCAGGCTGTGCGCGCCGCCGATCCTGATGCGGCCGTCGACGCCGCCGACGTCGTTGCGGTAGTCGCCGCCGTGACGCGTGGTGAGGAGCGCGCCCACCTGGGAGTTGTCGAGCACGCTGTGCGAGTAGTGGCCCACGAAAGTCTCGTACGAGTCGTCGATCGACGTCTGCTGCGACGTGAGCGGACCGGGGAACAGCAGATTGGTGACCTCGTCCTCGGCCGCGAACGTGCCGAGCGCGTGATCGCCGCTCTGACCCGTGAGCTTGGCTCCGACGTCCGGGTCCGCCACAGTGCGCGTGAACACCGCCTGGATCGGCGTCGAGAAGTAGCTCGCACCTTCGAGGAAGAACGGCCGCGACTCCGGGAACTGCAGCGCGAACTGGTTGTTCACGTCGAGCTGCGCGACGTCGGCCTCCACCTGCGAGAAGTCGGGATTCAACGCGAGGTTGGTGGTGAAGTTCTGCGTGAGCGCCCAGCGCACGTTCAAGCCGAGCTCGGTCTCCACGTTGCCGTGAGTGAACGGATCGACGGCCGGGTTGGCGCGCGCGTCGGTGCGCGACGTGGTCACCGACGGCACGATCTCGAGGTTCTTGCTCGCCTCGACACCCGCGAGTCCTGTGAACTTCTGGAACTGACACATGTAGCAGTTGCGCCCGCGCTCGAGCGCGTTGTTCGAGATGCGATGGCGCGTGGAGCGGGGATAGAACCGCAGCACGTCGAGGCCCCAGACGCG
>DASUFK010000207.1:0-3013 GCA_036274615.1 Gammaproteobacteria bacterium
TAGGTGGTCAACGTGCCGTGGTGTGCGGCGGCGGGCAGCGCCACGGCCGCGAGACAGAGCATTGCGAAGAACGGGCGTATCACAGCGGCTCCGAACACACGAGTAGAGCGCCATCGTTCGTCGCCGCACCGCCGCTTGGGAAATGGAATCGGCGAATACCGGGTATCGGCCGGTCCGATAGTAGGTGTTCGAGATCCCGGGCGGCCGGACAGGATAGCGCATCGACCATTCGTACTACTGTGACCGGCCCCCTCGCGCTGGCGTGCTCGGACATGGTCAACTTCGGGTCCGGCAGGGTCGAGGGACCCGATCATGAAAAACGAGGCCCCACAGTGAGAATTGCGAGATTGCTCCTGATTGCAGCGGTTGCGGCGCTGCCGACGACGTACGCATCGGCAGAGGCGGTTCTCGCCTTCTACTCGGGCAGCAAGCTAGTGGAGCAAATGCGCGGATGGGAGCGAGTGGACCATGGCAGGAGCCTCGAAGCCGACGACAATCTGCGCTTCATGAACTATCTCGGCTACGTCACGGGCGTGGCCGACACGCTCTCCGCGTCGTCGATGATTTGCGTAGGCAGCCAGTCGAACCCCGGTCAACTCAGCGCCGCCGTCGCGAAGTACCTGAACGCCAACCCCGACAGCTGGGACGACTCCGCCGTAGCCTTGGTGGCGCGCGCGTTGCTCGGTGCGTTCCCGTGTGAGGCCGCGCCTGCGAAGCCGTAGATAGCCCAATGGGACCGCGGCGGCGTTTGCCCAGCCGCTAGATCGATTTCGCGACCTCGACCAGCCGATCGCGGAGCCAGGCGTGCGGCGCGCTCGCCGTGAAGCGCGGACTCCACACCAGCTTCTCGCGCAACGGCGGAATCTCGAGCGGCGGCTCCACGAGCCTGATGTCGGCCGCGCGCTCGAGCCGCACGCCCAAGCGGCGCGGCACGAGCATCACGAGCCGCGTGCCGCGCAGCAGGAACGGCGCCGTGGCGAAGCTTTCCGTGGACGCCACGATCCTGCGCTCGCCGCCGCCCTCCGCGAGATAGGTTTCGGCGACCGAGCCGTTGTCCGGGCCCGCGGGGCGGAAGCTCAGGTGCGGGAGCGCGAGGTATTCATCGAGGGTGAAGCGGTCTCTCGTGTGGCTGTGCCCCGACCACACGGCGCACACCCAGGAGTCCTCGAACAGGGGCACCGACGGCAGGCTCGGTTCGAGCTGCGCGGGCAGCACCACGAAGTCGATCTCGCCGGCGGCGAGCCGTTCGCCGGGCGGCGGCTCGAGCGCCGACAGCCGCACCGAGATGCCGGGCGCGTGCTCGGTCAACGACGCCAGCAGCCCGGCCCCGAGCAGGAACACGACGTAGTCGCTCGCCGCGATCCGAAATTGCCAGCGCGCGCTCTCCGGCGCGAACGGCCGGCGCAAGTTGAGCAGGTCCTCGATTTGCCGCACGGTGTCGTGCACGGGCCCCGCGAGCTCCGCCGCGAGCGCCGTGAGCTCGAGGTTGCGGCCCACGCGAACCAGGAGCTCGTCGTGAAACGCGTGCCGCAGGCGCGCGAGGATGCCGCTCATCGCGGGCTGGCTCAAGTAAAGCCGCTCGCCCGCTCGCGTGACGTTGCGCTCCGTGAGCAGCACGTCGAGCGCAACCAGCAGGTTCAAGTCGAACTGGCGTAGATTCACGGCGGCGCCCGCCGTTCGCTACGGCTGGTGCACGAACGCCCGTCGAACGATTTCATCGCGGCACCCCGGTCCGCTACCGTGGAGTCATCGAAGAGAGAGCAGGCGCCCAGTCTAGCGGAACGGCATTGCACGTCCTAGCCGCTTGCAATCTCTACGTCTGTAGATAATATATATCGACGAATGTAGAGGATCACGGCATGATCAAGAGAAGCGCGTGTGCAGCGGCGCTGGCGGCGCTGGCCTACGCCGCGCCGCTGTTCGCCCATCACTCCATCAGCATGTTCGATATCTCGGTGCCGGTGTGGCTGAAGGGCACGGTGGTGCGTTACGAGCCCATCAACCCTCACGTTCTGATCACGCTCGACGCCCCCGGGGCCGACGGGCAGGTGCAGCAGTGGACCGTGGAAGGCCCCATCGTCGCGAGGCTGCAACGAATGAACCTCGCGCCGAGCTTCTTGAAGCCCGGCGACGTGATCGAGGTCTGCGGCTTCGCGTACAAGCAGCAGTTTTCGACCAACGGACGTCCGCCGCCGGCCGGCGGCACGTGGCCGAACGTCGTGCACGGTCACATGCTCGTGATGCCCGACGGGCAACGGCGGCCGTGGGGACCCTACGGCAAGATCGAGAACTGCGTGCGTCCCGGCGACCAGGCACAGACCTGGCTCGACTTCGTCGACGATAACCCGATGGCGCGCGAGTACTGGTGCCGGAGCCGCGGCTACGTGCAAGTACCGTCGGTGGCGTCACCGCAGCTGCTCGGCGACGTCGACGCGCGGATGAAGGAGAAGTGCCGATAGCTCGCGTCACCCGCCACTCCGGGCTCAACGCGGCGATCCGCGCCCCGTGCCTTGGCAGGCCCGGGCGTTTTCACTAGAGTACCGAAACACCTCTATTCATTCGCCACGAGACGCCGTTGGGAACGCAGCGCTCATCGCTGATCGCATTCCTCAAAAAATGCCGCGCCCGGCTCTCGCCGGAGGAAGCGGGCCTGCCAAACCCGAGCCGCCGCCGCACGCCGGGCCTGAGGCGCGAGGACGTTGCGGCGCTCGCGGGCGTGAGCGTGACCTGGTACACGTGGCTCGAGCAGGGCCGCGACATCCAGGTCTCCGCCGACGTGCTCGAGCGCGTGTGCACCACGCTGCGCATGTCGCCCGACGAGCGCGAGTATCTGTTCACGCTCGTGCAGCACCGGCCGGCGCCGATCAAAGCGACGCGCATCGACGAGGTGAGCCCGACTCATCGGCGCATGCTCGACGCGCTCGGCGTGCCCGCCGTGATGATGACGGCGCGCTGGGACGTGCTCGCCTGGAACGACCTCACGAAGATCTTCCGCGACTACTCGTCGCTGCCG
>DASUFK010000208.1:0-10361 GCA_036274615.1 Gammaproteobacteria bacterium
CGAGGAGGAGCGGTTCTGGAAAGGCGAGGAGCCGCGGCGAGCGCGCCGGCCGAGAGAGCCCGCTACGTAGAAGTCCTTATCCGCGAGCGTTGCGAAGCCTCCGGTCTCCGTCCGAGAAAGTCCGGATCGACCGCAATCGCGGCGGCACGGCGAGCTTCGAGAAGGGTCCCTTGAAAATCGTTGCGACGATGCACGGTTGATCGTGCTCCTTGGCGGCGGCACAAAAGGCCGCCAGCAGCGAGACATCGAAACAGCACAAGCGCGATGGAGTGATTGCAAAGCACGCCGACTCGCGCGAGGACACGCGGGCGAGTACGAGCTCGCCGGACGAGAGCTACGGCCACGTGAGCTGAAACTCGTCGTTGCAGGGTAGAGGATTCGCCGCGCGCACGGAGCACTTCGCTGGCGCACCCACCTAGAACATCGTGTACGACATCATCCGACCTGCAAGTGTCACCCCCGTCCAAAGCACGATGGAGACCCACCCGGCTGCGCGCATCGTCGCCCGCGAACGGGAGCCGCGGTCGGCGCTAGGCCGAGAGCCCCCGCTCAGGAGATGAAAGACAACAGCGTTCGCACCGGCAAGCGCAAGCGCCGCCATCTTCAACCTAAAGAACGTGTTCCCGTAGGCCGCGGACGCGAACGCCACGAACAGCGCGGCGCCGCTCGCAAACGACAACAGGAAGCCGATCGAGAACCACGGCGCGAGCGCGCGATAGACCTCGGCCACCGCCGCACGCCGCAGCGCCACGCCCACCATCCGCAGATCCACCCACAGCAGCGTGCCCACCGACAACGCGAGCCCGAGCAAGTGCACGGCCACGAGCAACGGGAATCCGTAACGGGATTCCTGCACCGCCGCGGCGAGCCACGTCTGCTCGAGCCACTCGCACACGCCGAGCAGGCTCATGCGCGCGCCGTCCATAACACCTTGGCTGCTCCCGCGCTCATTCGAGAAGCACGAACACGAACGCCGCGAGCGCGAGGCCGAGCCACAGCGCGAGCGCCGCGGCGCTCGCCGCACGGGCGGCGCGTGCCGCGTCGCGCGTGGCCGCGCCCCGCACGAGCGTGAATTGCACGGCCGCGGCCGCGATCAGCAGGAGCATCTTGAGACCGAAGGCGCCGTTCGCGCCCACGTCCGCGGCGCGCGCCGCGAACAGCAGCAAACCGGTGCACGCGCTCACCGCGAGCCCGAGCGCGATGGCGGCGTTCGCCGGCGGCACCACGTCCGCGAGCGGGCACTGCCGCAGCAAGGCACCCACGCCGCGCAGGTTCGCCACGAGCGCGGAGCCCATCACGAGCGCAAAACCCACGGCGTGAACGGCGCTGAGCCAGGCCGTGATCGTGCCCGACGCGGCCACACTTCTCGCCACACCCGTGGCTTCAATCCAGTCGAGCATGGCTGCGCAGCGTGCCACCGATTCGGCGCTGCCGGCGTACGTATTTCTGCATATTTCTTGGGCCGGCTGCCGGCCTAATGATCGTTCTCGCGAAGAGAGTCCGGTAGATCGATCGGAGGATCAACCGATGAGAACCATATTGTTGGCTGCTGCCCTGATCGTCACTGCGGCGCTCGTGCACCCGGCGCCCGCGCAACAACCGGTACCCTCGAACCCCGCGCCGCAACCCGCGCCGGCACCCGCCGACGTGAACTGGGATTAGGCTCTGGCGCCCGTCAGCGCTGCAGGGTTTTCAGCTTCTCGAGTGCTGCCGCGATGGCGCCAGCGTCCATCTGGTCTTTCGGCCGCATGCCTTGCTTCGTGCTGAGCAGTCCGGGCAAGTCCAGAAGGCGGATGGTCACTCCGTCGATCTTCCTGGAGGTAACGTGCGATTGCAGCTCCTCCCAGGACAAGCCCGCGATCGACGGCATCACGTCGACGGTAAATTCGTCGTTGATTCGAATCGCGTAGCGCTTGTCGTCCGCGAAGACATCGCGCTCGCCGGCCAGCTCTGCTGCAGCGGCATCGGGAAGGCGTGAGAGCGCGGCGATCCATCGTCTCGAATTGTCGGCCGACGGATTCACCAGGATGTCGATGTCCTCGGTGAACCGACTGAGGCCGTGCGCGGCGAGCGCGTAACCGCCCACCAACGCGTACTCGACGCCTTGCTCGTCCAAGTAGCGAGCCAACGATTTCACGTCGTCCCAAGTCGCGGGGCGGGTGTACTCGGTCAAGTGTGCCGCTCGACTATCGCGTCGACCGTCCAGCGCAAGCGGTCGCGCTCCATCTCCTCGGCGGAGTAGTAGATGAACACGCCCTTGGGCGCACGGGTTCGGTAATTGGCCATGCTCGCGAGCGCCTTGCGATCCTCCGGCGTGAGCGGCCGGCCGTGGCGCGAAACGCGGCGGCCCACGGTGCGCCGTATCGGTTGCTGATTCGGATCGTCGGGCATCTGCGCGAGAGTAGCCAAACGCCTTCGCGGCGGCAATGACGGCGATCAAGCCGCCACGCTCTCCGGGGTACTCGTGGTCCGGTACTGCGCTAGGCTCGGCGGACCCCGCGCGGCGTTCATCGGCACGCCGCGCGGCGTGCGCCCGCGATCAGGGCGCGCGCGCCGCAACGCGGCGCATCGTGTCGCTGATCTCGTTCCAGATCTTCTCGGCGTGCTGACGCGCCGTCTGTCCGGCCTGCTCGCCCTGAGTGCGAAGGTCCTTCACCTTCTCGCTGAGCGCGTCGCGCAGCTCGCCGAGCTTCTCGACGTCGCCGCGCCACTCCACGCGCGCGCCCGCCGCGCCGCGCCTGAGCTTCTTCTTGAGCGCGGCCATGCGCTCGGTGGCGGCCGCCAGACCGTTCTCGAGACGCTCGAGCAGCTGCGCGTTCTCGATCTCGCGCACGCGCTCGTCCACATCGATCTCGCCCTCGATCCAGTCGGCCAACGGGTCCACTCCGAACCCGCGCTTCTCGGCCCTGAAGTAGGCCGCCTCGGCGATCATCTGCCTGCGCTGCTCCGGGCTCACCTTCTTTTCGCTCACCATGACCCGCTCCTCCGGTCTGTCACTGACCCGCAAATGATGGCGCATCGGGCCGACGGCCGGCATTCGTAGAATCCCGTACGCGTCAGTCGCGCGGCAAGGGATCCTGGATGACTTCGAGAGCTTCACCACCGCCGCCACACGCAAGAATGATCGTCGATCGCGATTGGTGATACCTTGGTGTCAGCTCGGAGATGTGTGCCATGCCCGCCGACACCACGTCCTTGAAGCTTCCTCCAAAGCTCAAGGCACGAATTGCAGCGCCTGCCGGCAAGTCGGGCCGGTCGGCGCACAGCTTCATCCTGGAAGCCGTGGAGCGCCACGCGGAGCGCGTTCAGAGCTTTGTCAGCGAGGCATGGGCTGCGGACGCCGATATCGAACGCACCGGCCAGGTGTATCGGGCCGAGGGCGTGCATGCTTGGATCGAGCGTCTCGCCAAAGGGCGGAAGGCTGTGCCGTGGCGACGGTCGTCTCGTCGTGCAGAGGTAATGCGATGAGCTTCGGCGGCTGGCTGTTCGCGGCGATGTACGACCGGATGCTCGCGGGCGTGGAGAACGCCGGGCTGCGCGAGCGGCGCGCTCGGCTGCTCGAGTCCGCGCGCGGCAAGGTGCTCGAGATCGGCGCCGGCACGGGCGCCAATTTGCCGTTGTACGGGCCGGGAGTCGAGACCTTGACCCTCACCGAGCCCGAAGCGCCGATGGCGCGCCGCCTCGCCAAGCACCTGCGCGAGCAGTCGAGAACCGCCGACCTCGTGAAGGCGAGCGCCGACGAGCTCCCGCTGCCCGACGGCGAGCTCGACACGGTCGTTTCAACGCTCGTGCTCTGCACCGTGCCCGATCCCTCGCCCGCGCTGCGCGAGGTGTGGCGCGTGCTGAAGCCCGGAGGGCAACTCCTGTTTCTCGAGCACGTGCGGTCCGAAGAGCCGAAGCTCGCGAAATGGCAGGACCGCCTGAACGGAATAAATCGCATCGTCGCTCACGGCTGCAACTGCAACCGCTCGACGCTCGGCCTCATCGAGCAAGCGGGATTCACGATCGGCTCGCTCGAGAAGGGAGTGCTCGCCAAGGCGCCGCCGTTCGTGCGCCCGCTCATCGTCGGCGCCGCGATCAAGACGGCGGCTCCCGCGGCATAAATGACGGCCGTCGTCCAGCACAGCGCCCAGCGGCGGCGCTCCGCGGCATGAGCACCAACCGGGCGCGAACGCTGCTGGACGCGGCCGCCGAGATCGACGCCGCGCGCTTCGGCCGGCCGGCCGGCGGCTGGCGCCGCCGGCTCTACGGCGTGATCTTCGAATCCGACACGCCCGAAGGCCTGCTCTTCGACCGCGCGCTGCTCGTGACGATTCTCGCGAGCGTGGGCGTGGTGATGCTCGACAGCGTGGTGCCCATGGCGAGCCGGTATCACGGACCGCTCGTGACGATCGAGTGGCTTGTGACCGCGTTGTTCACGATCGAGTACGTCGCGCGCTTGATCTGCGTGGACCGGCCGTGGCGCTACGTGTGCAGCTTCTACGGCCTCGTGGATCTCGCGTCGGTGCTACCCACTTACCTCGCGATCTTCCTGCCCGAGCTGCACGCGTTGATCGACGTGCGCGTGCTGCGCATGCTGCGCGTGTTCAGGATTCTCAAGCTCACTCAGTACCTCGCCGAGTTTCAGCTGCTCGGCGCGGCGCTGAGTGCGAGCCGCCGGAAGATCGCAGTATTTCTCTCGGCGGTGTTGATGATCGTCGTGACGCTCGGCACCGTGATGTACGTGGTCGAGGGCCCGGCCAACGGCTTCACGAGCATTCCAGTGTCGGTCTACTGGGCGATCACCACGATGACCACGGTGGGATTCGGCGACATCGCCCCGCACACGAGCTTCGGCCGGCTCGTGGCGAGCGTGATGATGCTGATGGGCTGGGGAGTGCTCGCCGTGCCCACCGGCATCGTGACTGCCGAGATCACGAGCCAGCGGCTGCGGGTACCCACCGGGCGCGGCTGCGCGAAATGCGGCGCGGGCCAGCACACGGCGGACTCGCGCTACTGCCGAGTGTGCGGCGAGCGGCTCGGTGCCTGACACAACACGGTGCGCGCACGATCGTTCACATCGGTCGTGGCACCCGGGTCTCAAGGGAGCGTGACGTAGCTCTCGAGGCGAGCGACCTCCTTTTGGTCGACGTACTTACCGATCTCGCGCCGGAACTGCTCGATGCCCGTGTACGGACGGTACTCCTCGAACTCGTGCACCATCCGGTTCGTCATGCCGGGGATCGTCATGAAGTCCTGCGCGGAGGCCTTGTTCAAGCTCATCGGCACGAACACGTACTGCTCGAGCCGCGCGACCTCGTTCGCATCCACGTATTTGCCGATCTCGCGGCGGAACTGCTCGAGCGACGTGTACGGACGGTACTCCTCGAACTCGTGCGCCATGCGGCTCGTCATCCGCGGGATCAGCATGATCTCCTCGCGGCTCGCGGTGTTGAGGTTGATCTGCCGGAACAGCTTCTCGTAGAGCTCGGCGCGTTGCGTCTCGCTGAGCGACTTCGCAACCACGTCGTCGAGGGCCTTGGCGGTGACGATCGGCCGCGCGGCCACGATCGCGCCGGCGAGTTGACCGGTCATGTGCGGCAGCGCCTCGAGCGCCGTCCGATCGGCGAGGTTCGGGTCGGCGAGGCCCTTGTTGGCGCCCACCTGGGCTCGAGCGCCCGCGGCCGCGGCGAGCGCGAGGACCGTCACTATCAGCGATGCTGCACGCATGTATCTTCCCCCCGTAGGATGGCTGGATGTCGAATGGACCGCATCATCGTAGGACTTCGGTAGCGCACGCGCCATCCCGGCGCTCGGCGTCGACAGGCCCTGTAAGATCGGACGCGTGAACGCAGCGCAAGGGAGAACACGCGAGTCCTCGTCTAGGCGTCCGCTCGATTCGATCGCGCTGTTCTCGATTCTGCTCGCTTTGCCCGCGGCGGTGTTCACTTATCGTTACGCCACCGGGGCCTCGTTCTACGGCGAATACGTGCACCAGACGGGCGACCTCGCGGCGCGACTGCTGATCGTGGCGCTGGCCGTGACGCCGCTGCGGCTCGCGTTCCCGAACGCCGGCTTCACCGCGTGGCTCATGCGCCGCCGGCGCCAGATCGGCGTCGCGGTGTTCGGCTACGCGGCGTTGCACGCCGCGGCCTATCTGCTGCGTCAGCCGGCGGCGACGATCGCGACTGACGCGGCGGAAGCGCCCATGGCGGCGGGATGGGTGGCGCTCGCCGGCCTGCTCGCGCTCGCGCTCACGAGCAACGACACGTCGGTACGTTGGTTGCGGCGCGGCTGGAAGCGGCTGCACCGCGCCGTCTACTTGGTTGCCGTTCTCACGTTCGCGCACTGGATCATGACCGCGTTCGATCCCCTGGCCGGTGCCGTGCATCTCGGCTTGCTCGCGGCGCTCGAGATCGTGCGCGTGTTGCTCGTCTACTCGCGGGCACGGCGGGACGCCCGCACGAAGCGCGAGTAATCCGTAGTTCCACGTATCCATTCCCCGCACGCGGGGAGCTATTCTGCATCGTAGTCGCGGCAGTTCCGCGGCAACGTAGAGGATTCGACATGCGCCTGACGCACACCGTCGTCTGGACCGACCACCATAACGCCCGGCTCCTCGGGTTCGACGCCGAGCACGTGCAGGCGCAGAAGATCCGCGAGAGCAGCCACTACACGCGCCAACATCACAGCGGCGTGCGCACCGAGCACGAGTTCTTCGGCGAGGTCTGCGATGCCGTGAAGAACGTGGACGAGGTGCTGATCGCGGGCTCCCGCAAGGCGGTCGCCGATTTCCGCCACTACGCGGAGAAACACCGGCCGCAGGTGGCCGCCCGCATCGTCGGCTACGAGGTGGTGGATCACCCGGCCGACCCGGAGCTCGTCGCCCTCGCCCGCCGCTATTTCTTGAAGGTCGACCGCATGAAGGGCGTGACCAACCCGTTCTGATCCCGCCTTCTCGTTTCCCGCTCGCCGGTAACTACCGAACCGGAATCTCAGCGCGCCCCGGCCGCGTCGCACACGCCGGCGGTTCCGGCCGGACGCGGCTCGATATCGGGCGTGCCCGCGGCCGTGAGCAGCGCGAGATTGGTGGACAGCGAATACGGCAGCAACCCATGACCATACACGAGCTCGGCGAACACGCCGGAGTAGCCGCTCGCGGGCCGCTGCACCGCGAACTCGTGCCGTGCGCCGCGCTTCTCTTCGGCGGCGCGCGCCCACGTGGCGTCGCGAAAGTCGCGGTCGTGCGACTCCGACCGCCACAACACCACGCGGTCGGCCGCGGGGCTCGACTTCACGCAGAGCTCCACCTCCCCGTCCGTCCAGCGATATTCCCACGCGACTTCCGGCATCGGCTTGCCGCCGTTCACCGACTCGTGCAGCGCCTGGAGCGTCGGTATGAGCCGGCGGTAGTCGCGGATGCTGTGCTGGTCGTTCGGCAGATACAGCAGATACTTCGGGCCGACGAGCGAGTCCCAGTAGAGATTGGCCGAGTCCACCGGGAAGTAGCCGTCGTTCGTGGCGAGCACCACGAGCTTCGGCTGCGTGATCGACGCGCGGTATTCCCACGGATCGACGATTCGGCGCAGCGCCGCGCCGTCGTCGGAGCCGAGCACGCGCGGCAAGTCGAGCTTGGTGTACGGGCTGATCTTCTCCGACGGCGCGCCGAAGGTCTCGGTCTGGTGCGGAAAGTGCTTCTCCATGTTGAGCGCGTCGATCACGGCGGGCACGAGCGCGGTCACGCGCGGATCGACCGCGGCCGTGAGCCACGTCGTCCAGCCGCGTTTCGAGCCGCCGAGCACCGTGAACGTCGATAGGGGCGTGCGCCACTCGGCCGCCGCGGCCGCCGAGCTCGCATCCATCGCGCGCACGGCGGACTTCACCATCGGCAAGAGCAGCGGCCACTCGGGGTCGCCCGTCTTCAGGTACTCGTCGAACGTGTAGGCGATGAGCTCGTCTTCGCGGCGGTCGAACAGCGGCTGGAACGGCACCTGGCCGAGCACCGCGACCACGGTGTGCAGGCGCCGCGCGATCGCGATGAAGGTGTCGGCGCCTTCCTGGAGCTCGTCGGGCGCGGGGTCAGTGTCGTAGCTCTCGCGCCAGCGGCCGCCGCCGACGATCAGGAGCCCGCGGCCGGGATCGTCAACGCGCGACGGCTTGATCAGCGCCACCTGGTGCTTCCACGCCACGCCGCGCCAGGTTTGCGACGTGAGCGTGAGCTCGACGATCTCCGCGCCGCGCGCCTGATAGCGCGCGCGCACGTGCCACTCGTAGCTTTCGTCCGGTTTCGCGACGTAGGTCTCGAGCGCCGTCGATGCGGCGCCGAGCGTTTGCGGATTGGGCTCCGCGGCCGCGCAGACTTGGGCGGCTAGCACCGCGCCCGCGAGGATCAGATAGCGCATCCGGTGTCCTCCTTGTTCGGCTCTACGCCGCGTCATGCGACGGGCGCGCCCGGCTTGCCCGGCCGCGCCATTGAGCGGCGTGCCAAATCGAGGCCGCAGCTGCTGAGATCATCGCGCTTGGGAGTTTCGGTACGCAAGGTTGTGCCGGCCCCGCCCACGCGGGGCCGCTCACCAACCCGGATGAATCGCGAGCACGTCCACGCGCGTGCGGTGCAGCACGCGCTCGGCCGTGCTGCCGATCACCCAGTCCTTGATCCGGCCGCGGGCGATCGCGCCCATGACGATCACGTCGGCTTCGTGGTTCTCCGCCATCGTTTGCAGCACGGCATGCGGCTCGCCGGAAACGATCTTGATTGCGGCCGCACGAATACCGGCAGTTTTCACCAAGCCCGCAACTGCGTCGCGCCGAGTCTTCTCGATCTCGTCGTCGCGCGGCGCCAAGCGGGCGTCGGCGCGAAAGAACTCCGGCGGTCCGAAGCAGTGCACCACCGACAGCGCGGCCCGCGTCTGCGCCTGCAGCGCCGCCGCGGCCTGCAGAATCGCAGCGTCGAGCGCCGCCGGCTTGGCGTGCGCGTGAAAGGGGTCCACCGCGGCCACGATCTGCCGGTACTGGCGGTCCGCCGCCGCGCCGCGCACCATCAGAACCGGCGCCCGGCAGCGCGACAGCAAGCGCCAATCGCTGCTCGACAGTCCGCCGCGCCCGCCGTCGAGCGGTGCCGCGATCACGAGGTCCGCCTCGCGGGACTTCATGTGCTCCTCGATCGCCTCCTCGCGGCTCGCCGCCCACACCGCTTTGCCGACGACGTCGAGCCCGCGCGCCACGAGCGTGCCCGCGAGCTCGGCGGCCACCTGTTGCCGCTCCGCGAGCACGCGGTTGCGCAGCGGCTCGTAGATGGCGCGGTTGCCGAGATAGCCTTCGAGCGCCGGCTCGTAGAACACGTCGAGAACGGTGATCTCGCTCGACTGGCCTGCGCACAGCGCCGCGCGCTCGAGCAACGGCTGCTTCGGATCTTTCCCCTGCGGGAACACGACGATTCGCTTGAACATGGCTTGGCATCTTAAGGGGGCGCGCGCGCGGCCCCATTCGGATTAGTACGTATCCTGCGGCAGGCGTCGCGGCTGGAGATCCTCGCCGTCATCCCCGCTCGAAAAGGCGCGGGCGGACTGCGTAAATTACGTACAGACCGGATTGCGTCTCGAGGCACACACTCCACCCTGAGACGCCGCCGGAGGACGTTCGATGACAGCGATCTCCCACTTCAGCGACGCACAGCTGCGCAGGCTCTGCGATCTCGACGAGTCGGAAGACATGGCGTTCGTGGCCCTCGCCGACGGCGACGGCTCGCCGCAACCGCCCCGTCAGGTGGGCGTGTGCCGCTACGCCGGAGCGAGCGACGCGGCGCACGGCGCCGAGATCTCGGTGGCCGTAGCCGACGACTGGCAGCACCAAAGCTTGGGCAGGCTGTTGCTGCGCCGTTTGATCGACTACGCGCGGGCGCACGGCGTGCCGCGCCTCTATTCGATGGACTCGATCTACAATGACCGGATGCGCAAGCTCGCACGCGAGCTCGGCTTCGCCGAGCACACCGATCCGGAGGACCCGCGCCAAGTGATCTTCAGCCTCATGCTCCGATGATCAGACGCTGTACGCATTGCGGCCGCCCGAATCGGATTCCGGCGGCCAGGCTCGCCGACACCGGACGCTGCGGCGCATGTGGGCAGCCGCTCGGCCCGGTGGCCGAGCCGCTCGACGTGACCGCCGCCGAGCACGACGAGATCGTCGGCTCCGCGCGCGTGCCCGTGCTCATCGACTTCTGGGCCGCGTGGTGCGGCCCGTGCCGATCGGCGGCGCCCGAGGTTGCGCGCGCCGCGGCGAGCACGAGTGGCCGGGCGCTCGTGCTCAAGGTGGACACGGAGAAGGAGCCCGAGCTCGCATCGCGTTACGGCGTACGCAACATCCCGAATTTCGTGCTGCTCAGG
>DASUFK010000209.1:0-37733 GCA_036274615.1 Gammaproteobacteria bacterium
CGCGTCGAGCCATTCGATGTGGCGTGCGGGCAGGGCGTGCTGCGGATTCACTACGGGCAGCCGCCAGGCGGCGTGTATTGCACCGGCGCGCAGCTCGCGGCCGAGTCGAACGTCGTCGCCGGCGCTCGGCTGGAGCCCGCGCGAGATCGCCGCCTGACGCGCACCCGCAAGACGCGCGTATTGATCCTCGGCGTCAACGGCTTCATCGGCAACTTCCTGAGCGAGCGCCTGCTGGCCGACGGTCGCTACGAAGTGCACGGCATGGACTTGAACGATGGCGCCATCGAGCGCCTCGAGGCGCACCCGGATTTCTACTTTCACGAGGGCGACATCTCGATCCACCGCGAGTGGATCGAATATCACATCAAGAAATGCGACGTGATCGTGCCGCTCGTCGCGATCGCGACACCGATCGAGTACACCCGCAATCCGTTGCGGGTGTTCGAGCTCGACTTCGAGGAGAACCTGCGAGTCGTCCGCTATTGCGTGAAGTATCGGAAGCGGCTGATCTTCCCGTCGACTTCCGAGGTTTATGGGATGTGCGACGACGACGAGTTCCACGAGGACACGTCGCGCCTGATCCTGGGACCGATCCGCAATCAGCGCTGGATCTACTCGGCGTCGAAGCAGCTCTTGGACCGCGTCATCTGGGCGTACGGCCGTGAGCAGAATTTGAGATTCACGCTGTTCCGGCCGTTCAATTGGATCGGACCGCGGCTCGACTCGCTCGCGGCCGCGCGAATCGGCAGCTCGCGGGCGATCACCCAGCTCGTGTTGAACCTCGTGGAAGGGACGCCGCTGCTCCTGATCGACGGCGGGCGGCAGAAGCGCTGCTTCACCGACGTGCGAGAAGGGATCGAATGTCTCTTCAGGATCATCGAGAACCCGAGCGGCCGCTGCGACGGCCAGATCTTCAACATCGGCAATCCCGATAACGAAGCCAGCATCCGCGAGATGGCGGACATGCTGATCGCGCAGTTCCAACGGCACCCGTTGCGTGAGCGCTTTCCGCCGCTCGCGGGCCTCAAGGAGATCGAGAGCGCGTCCTACTACGGACAGGGCTACGAGGACGTCACTCACCGCCGCCCGAGCATCGCGAACGCGGAGAAGCGGCTCGACTGGCGGCCCGTGGTGCCGCTCCGCGAGTCCGTGGAGCGCACGCTCGACTTTTTCCTGCGCGACCACCTCTCGTCGCTCGGCACCCCGACGCCCTCGGAGGCACCGGCAGTCCGCGCGTTCGGTGCCGTGCGCGCCGGGTAACGTCTTTGAAGCTCGCGCTGCGCGTCGACGTCGACACGTTTCGCGGCACGCGCGACGGCGTGCCGCGGCTGCTCGACATGCTCGCCGCGCGCGGCATGAAGGCCACGTTCTTCTTCACGCTTGGGCCGGACAACATGGGGCGGCACCTGCTGCGCCTGCTCAGGCCCACGTTCGCCGCGAAGATGCTCCGGTCGAGTGCTGCGAGCCTGTATGGCTGGGACATCCTGCTCGCCGGCACGCTCTGGCCCGGGCGCCGCATCGGCGCCGCGCTCGCGCGCGTGCTGCGCGCGACCGAGGCGGCGGGGCACGAAGTGGGTCTGCACGCGTGGGACCATCATCGCTGGCAGGTGGCCGCGCGCCGGATGGCGCCCGCCGAGCTGCACGCCGAAATCGCCCGCGGCGCCGAGGCATTCGCCGCCGCGCTCGGCCGGCCGCCGGACTGCTCGGCCGCGGCGGGCTGGGTTTGCGACGAGCGGATTCTCGTCGCCAAGGAGACTTTCGGTTTCCGCTACAACAGCGATTGTCGCGGTAAGGGCGTGTTCGTGCCGAGCGTCGGCGGCCGCGACTGCGCGCCGCAGGTTCCGACCACGCTCCCCACCTACGACGAGGTCATCGGCCGCGACGGCCTCACCGACGCCCGCTACAACGCCTGGCTGCTGGACCGGCTCCGCCCGGGCGAGCTCAACGTGCTCACGGTGCACGCCGAGGTGGAAGGCATCGCGCGGGCGGGTCTGTTCGCGGACTTCCTCGACGAGAGCGAGCGCCGGGGCGTCGCGATCGGCACGCTCGGAAGCGCGCTGCGGCCGGACGCTCGTTATCCGCACGACGGCGTGGTTGCCGCACCCGTCGCGGGGCGCGAGGGCGACGTCTGCTGGCAGCGGTCGGCGATGGCCTCCGCGTGAGCACGGCCCCGCACCCGGCGCTCGGCGCCGTACTTCGCGTTCGGCCGGCCCATTTCGCAGCCGCGCTCGCGGCGCTGGTCGTGCTCGTCTACCTCGCGCCGCTCGGCGTGCGGCCGCTCGACAGTCCCGACGAGGTTCGCTACGCGTCGATCGCTCGGGAGATGATCGCGTCCGGCGACTGGGTCTCGCCGCGATTCGACGGCGTGCGCTATTTCGAGAAGCCGCCGCTCGGTTACTGGCTCACGGCCGCGTCGTTCGAGGTGCTCGGCGAGAATGCGTTCGCGCTGCGGCTGCCGGTGGCGATCGCCACGTTGCTGACGGCGCTGATCGTCGGCGCGCTGGCGCGACGATTCGTCTCGCCGTTCGCGGCGCGGCTCGCGCCGAGCGTGTTCCTCACGACGGCGCTCGTGTCCTGCGTCGGCACGTTCGCCGTGCTCGACGCGTATCTCGCGCTGTTCCTCACGGCGGCCCTCGCGGCCTGGTACATGGCCACTCTCGAGCCGCCGGGGCGGCGCCGAGTGCTCTATCTCGCGCTCTGCGGCTGCGCATGCGGCGCCGCGTTTCTCGTGAAGGGCTTCCTCGCCTGGGCGATACCCGTGATCGTGGCGGTGCCGCACCTCGGTTGGCGTCGGCAGTGGCGCGCGCTGGTCACCTTGCCGTGGATTCCGATCGCGGCCGCCGCGGCGATCGCGCTGCCGTGGGCCGTGCTGATGCATCTGCGCGAGCCCGATTTCTGGCGCTACTTCTTCTGGGTGGAGCACGTGCAGCGGTTCGCCGGCGACGAAGCGCAGCACGCGCGGCCCCCCTGGTTCTTTCTCGAGTTCCTGCCGTTGATCGGCTGGCCGTGGATCCTCACGCTGCCCGCGGCGGCGATCGGGCTGCGCGGCCCGCCGCGCGACGACTTCGGGCGCTACCTACTGCTGTGGGTAGTGATGCCGTTTCTGTTCTTCTCGATTGCTCGCGGCAAGCTCCTTACGTACGTTCTGCCTTGCTTCGCGCCGCTGTCGATCCTCATCGCGGCGGGGCTCGAGCGGTATTTCGCGAGCGACGGAAGGCGAGCGTTCCGTGCAGCGGCCGGGGTTGCGGCGCTGCTATTCGCGGCGGCGCTCGCGGGGCTGGTCGTGGCGCAGCGCGGGATCGCGGGCGCGCCGCTCTACTCCGCGAGCGAGCCGCCGAAGCTGGTCGCGCTCGCCGCGATGCTCGCGGCCGGCGCCGGCGGGGCGGTGCTCGCGTATCGAACGCGAAGCGTTTCGGCCCGGCTCTTCGGGATCGCCGCGGCCGGCGTCGCGGCCCTATTGCCTCTGCAATTCGCCATGCCGGAACGGGTGATCGAGCAGGCGGTGCCGGCCGTGGCGGTGGCACGCTACGCGCACGCGACCCCGGACACGATCGTCGTGGCCGACGCGTCCCTCGCCGGCACCGCGGTTTGGGTGCTCGCGCGCAGCGACGTGTACGTGGTGGACGCGGGCGAGCTCGCGTACGGCATGTCGTATCCGGAGGCGCGCTATCGCGACTTGAGCGGCCGGATGCTCGAGCAGCTCGTGGCCGCGAATCGCGGCCGCGCCGACATCCTGCTGATCCTGAAGCGCGGCTCGGAGGCGGCGTTCACGCCCCGCCTTCCGCCCGGCACCGTGCGGGCCGAGCACGGGCTCGTGGTTCTCTTGCGGATACCGCGGATGCCCCGCGATGGATGAGCTTCTGCTGCTCTCCTCCGTGTTGCTCCTCGCTGCGGGCCAGATCTTCCAGAAGCGCGGCGCCGCACGTCACCTGGCGGTGTCTCGGGACGCGTGGGCTTGGCGGCGCGCGCTGTCGTCGCCGGAGATTCTCGCGGCGATGACGTGTCTCGGCGCCGGCACGGCCGTATGGCTCGCGGTGCTCTACCGAATGGACGTGAGCAAGGCCTTTCCGATCCTGAGCGCGAGCGCGGTCGTGGTGCTGGTTGCGTCGCGCCTCTTGCTGGGCGAACGGGTTTCGCCGCAGCGATGGGGCGGCGCGCTTCTCGTCGCGATCGGCGTAGCGCTCGTGGCGGCGTCGTGAGTGCGGGCACACGAGGCGCGGCTCTCGCGGCGCTGACCGCGTCGATCGTGCTGTCGGCGGCCGGGCAGCTCGCGATGAAGCTGGGAATGCGCGAGCTCCATCGTGCGGGAGAGCTTGCGGGCGCCGATTGGTCCGCGCTCGGGCCGGCGGTGACGTGGACGGGCGCGGGCCTCGCGTCCTATGCGGTTTCGATGCTCGCGTGGCTCTTGGTGCTCGCGCGGTATCCTCTGAGCTACGCCTACCCTTTGCTCGGGCTGAGCTACGTGCTGGTCTACGCCGTGGCGACGCACTGGTCCCGGCTCGGCGAGTCCGCCACGCCGCTCCGCGTGCTGGGCACGGTGCTCGTGGTCACAGGGGTGGCGCTCGTCTCGTCGACGCGGGAGCGCGGCGACGAGGCCTAGCTCATTCTTTCGTTCCGTAATTCCAGCGCTCGACGATCTTGCCTTTGTCGACGCGCAGCATCTCGAACCAGGTGGTCGTGTAGGTTTGTCCTTCCTCGGCGAGATCGGGCAGCACGCGCCGGAAGCCGAGCACCACGAGATCGCCCTCGGCGACGATCGACACGAGGTCGTCGATCGTCGGCTTCACCGGCTGCTTCGGCCCCGGTCCCAGCGAGCGCACGAACGCGGCGCGGCCCGTGGGCGCGCTCGGGTCGTGCTGCATGAAGCCTTCGCTCAGGTACGCAGCGGCTCGCTCGAAGTCGTGCGCCTGCATCACCTCGCGCCAGAAGTCGTAGGCGAGCTTCTTGTTCGCAGCGAGCCGCTGATCGCCGCTCGCGAGCAGCCGTTGCTGATCGGGCGCCGGGGTCACCGGCAGCTGCGCCGTGGCCGCGCCGGCGAGGAGCAGAGTGCCCGCAACTGCGACGACGATGCGCACGTTCGTTCTCATGGGTAGAGCGGCAATATAGCACTCGACACTCCCGACCCCCGCCGCTACAGTTCGCCGTGCGCCGGCGACGTCTACGAACAACAAGTGCTCGGCGCCAATTCACGGGGGAGAACATGCGCGCGCGAACGGGTGCGAAGAGTATCGGTCCATGGCTCGCCGGCCTGCTGCTGGCCTGCGCCGCCCTCGCGGCGTCCGCGGAACCCGTCTACTACACGCTCGAGCTCAAGGTGGACCCGGCGAAGTCCCAGGATTTCTTGACGTTCATGAAGGTGGCCGCCGCGGACACGCGCAACTTCAAGGGCTGCCAATACTTCGCGATCCTCGTGGACGAGAGCGACCCGGGTCGCGTGCTGTTCTACGAAATCTGGGAGTCGAAGGCCGATCACGAAGCGTACCGGGCGTGGCGTAACGACACCAAGTTCGCCGACCGGCTGGCGCCGTTTCTTGCCGGGCCCACCGTGCAGAGCTACTTCACGAAGTACGACGACTGAGCCGCCGGCCGCGTGATAGGATTTTTCCCCGTGGCGTCGCCACGCTTGGAGGGGAGCATGCGAGCAGCGTTTATTGGACTCATCGTCGGCCTCGGCCTATCGGCGGCCGCCTCGGCGCATCACTCGTTCGCGGCGCAGTACGACGCGAACAAACCGGTCACGCTCACTGGCAAGGTCACGAAAGTGGAGTGGACCAACCCGCACGCGCGCTTCTACATGGACGTGAAGGGCGGCGACGGCAAGGTCGTGAACTGGAACCTCGAGCTCGCGAGCCCGAACGTGCTGAAGCGCGCGGGCTGGTCGAGCACTTCGCTCAAGCAGGGCGACGAGGTCACGATCGAGGGCTCGCTCGCGCGCAGCGGCGCGAACATGGCGAACGCGCGCACCGTGGTGCTCGCCAACGGCCAGCGCGTGTTCGCGCGCGGCACCAGCGACGCCGGCTGACCATGAACGCTCCCAAGATCGCGGCGCTGGCCGCAGCATTGCTCGCGACGGGTTTCGCGAGCTCGATTTACGCCCAGGCCGTTCCGCCGGCGTCCACGTCGCCCGCCGGCTCAGGCAGCCAGAACGCGGCGGCCCGGGCCGCGGCTCGCCCCAAGGGGCCGACGCCGCGCTTGGCCGACGGCACGCCGGACTTGTCCGGCGTGTGGCAGGGCGGCGGTCCGATCGGCGACATCAAAGAGGGACTCATGCCGGGCGAGGAGATCAAGCTCAAGCCCGAAGCGGAGAAGCTCATGAAGTCGCGCCAGGCGGCCGACGATCCGGAAGCGCGCTGCCTGCCGACCGGTGTGCCGCGCATCGCGCCTTATCCGTGGCGCATCGTGCAGGCGCCCGCGCAGGGCAAGGCCACGCATTTGTTCTTCCTGTTCGAGGGCAACATCCACAGCTACCGGCAGATCTTCATGGACGGCCGCGGCCATCCCGACGATCTCGAGCCCACCTGGTACGGCCACTCGATCGGCCACTGGGAAGGAGACACGCTGGTGGTCGAGACCGTGGGGTTCAACGATCTCTTCTGGTTCGACTTCGTGGGGCATCCGCATACCACGCAGCTGCGCACCGTGGAGCGTTACACGCGCAAGGACGAGGGCACGCTCGAGAACGTCACTACCGTTTACGATCCCGGCGCGTACGAGAAGCCGTTCACGATCAAGTTCAACGCCACGCTGCGGCCCGGCGAAGACTTGATGGAATACATCTGCAACGAGAACAACCAGGACGTCGAGCACATCCGCGGCCCCGCCGGGTTGTGAGTCAAAGCGGCGCGTCGCGCCTCGCCGCCGGCGCGGGCAAATGCGTTAGCAGCGCGCCGCGGCAGCTCGCGAGCACGTCGAGCTGTTCGTTGTAAGCGCTCGACTCCACGCCGAACAGCGGCAGCACCGTGTGGAAGATCCAGTCGTGGCTCAAGTCGCGGCCGGCGCCGGCGCGCACGCAGTCCTCGGTGACGCCGGCGCTCTGATACAGATCCGGCGACGCCCAGAACAGCATCGGCACCCGCGTCTGCTCGTGCGGCGCTATCGCGTACGGCAGCCCGTGCAGATAGAGCCCGTTCTCGCCGAGCGACTCGCCATGATCGGAAACGTAGAGGAGGGCTACCTGGTAGTCGCTCTTGCGCCCTTCGAGGAAGTCGATCACGCGCGACAGGAAAAAGTCGGTATAGAGAATCGTGTTGTCGTAAGCGTTGTTGATGAGATCGCGGTTGCAATTGCGCAGGCTCGGCAAGTCGCACTCGGGGAGGAATTCCTTGTTCGCGGCCGGAACGTCGGTGTGATACGCGGGGCCGTGACTGCCGCGCTGGTGGAGCACGATCAAGTGATCGCGGCCCGTGTCGGCGACGAGGCTGTCGATATTCCGGAGCAAGACCTCGTCGAAACAGCCCGTTGAGTCGCACAACCCTTCGTCGGTGCGTTCCGCGAACTCCTCGAAGTGCATCGGGTCGCACACTTCCTTGCAGCCCGTGCTGTTGTCGCGCCAGAACACGCCCACCCCGAGGCGGTCGAGCAGCCCGAACAAGTTCTCGCGTGACGCGGCGGCCGGGTGCGTGAAGTCCGCGTGCCCGAGATCGGAGAAAAGGCACGGTACGGAGTCGGCTGTCGAGGTACCGCAGGATGTCACGCTGCCGAAGCTCACGACGCCGCGCGGCCGCGTGTATCGATTGGTGTCGCGTTCGTAGCCGTTGAAGCTCCACCGGTCGGCCCGCGCGGTCTCGCCGACCACCATCACGAGCAGAGTCGGTTTGGCGCCGCGCCGATGCGCGTCGGCCACGCGCGCGTCCAGCGGTTGGCGGACGCGCGGCGCGTGGTCGGACTCGCGGAGCCAGAAGCGCGCGAGCGAATAGAGCGGATAGGTTGGATTGATCAGCAGCCGAACCTCGTGATACTGCCGGCCGAAATAGGCCACCGCGCCGTAGTTCGCGTACAGGGTGCCCCCCAGCACGGCGACGCTGACCGCGATCGTCACCGCGCGCTGCGCGAGGCCTCGCCGCCAGCCGTCGCGCGGCAGCGGCACGAACCACAACGCGAGCGCCGGCGCCACGCCGAATGCCGCCACGTGCACCAAGAGAGACATCGTCAACAACGGCGACGCTTCTTGGGGCTTGGTCTCGGCGATATTGCGAATCATCGACGCATCGATGATCACGCCGTACTCGGCCATGAAGTACCCGCAGATCGCCGCGACTACGAGCAGCACGCCGCCGGCGGCTCTGAGCGGCCGCTTGCCGGGGACCAGGGCCAACAACACGCTGATCGTGCAGAGCACCAGCACGAAGATCGTGACCACGATCGCGCCGCGGTGATCGTCGAGGCGCGTTTGCTCGAGCACGCCCCTCCACAAGGCGTCGTTGTCGAATACGACGATGAACGCGGCGACCGCGGCGATGGCGACGGGCAGGGCGGCGAAGTCGAGCAGGGCTCGCCACTGCGGGCGCGGCCCGCCGGCAGGCGCAAGATGATTCGATGAGCGAGGCGCTCGCGCCCGCTGCGCTTCAGTCGGCATCGACAGAATTTCCTTGGGGCCCAACGTGCTGATGAGTTCGACGGCCGATAAGGCAAAGACCGGTCGCCCGATCCAACGTTCCCGGCCCTCGTCTTATTGTTGCATCATGCCGTAGGGGGCCTCCGGTGCATGCCGGCCGCCGCCCAGCGGGGCGACCGAAATCGCCGGGGGACGGGGTCAAACCCCTCGAGAGACGCGAAACAGATGACGGACGACCTGGAAGAGCGACGCCTCGTCAAACGCATGCTGGCGCACGACGCGCAAGCGTTCAGCGCGTTTTTCGACGGCTATTTCTCGCGGCTCTACCGGTTCGCCCGCACGCGGCTCTCCGAGGATCCGGAAGTGACCAAAGAGATCGTGCACGTGACGCTAACGAAGGCCATGCGCAAGCTCAGCTCCTATCGCGGCGAGGCTTCCCTGTTCACCTGGCTCTGCACGATCTGCCGCAACGAGATCAGCGATCATCTCGAGCGCGTCTCGCGCGAGCGGCAGCACATGGTGCTCACCGAGGACCTGCCGGACGTGCGCGCGGCCGTCGACGCGCTGGCGGCGCCCGCCACCGACGAGCCCGAAGACCGCTTCCGACGCCTGGAGACCACGCGGCTGATCCAGGTGGCGCTCGACAAGCTGCCCGCGCGCTACGGCGACGCGCTCGAATGGAAGTACGTCTACGGATTCAGCGTCGAGGAGATCGCGGCCAAGCTCGGCATAGGGCTCGAGGCCGCGCAGTCGGTGCTCGCGCGCGCCAAACGCGCGTTCCATGACGTCTATGGAACGCTCACTCGGGACATCGTGGCTGGAAGCGCCGCCGGCGAGCCCGGTAGCGTGACGGAAGGGCAATGAACGGCGACGGACAACGAAATTCGGTGGAACGCGACCAAGCAGAGAGCGCGCTGCGCGACTTGTTTGCGCATGCGGCGCCGCGCGAGCAGCCGCCGGCCGCGGTGGTCGAAGAGATCCGCCGCGCGGTTCATGCGGAGTGGGACGCGGTTACGGGTCGGCGCATGTGGTTCCGCCGTGTAGGAGCGGTGGCCGCGGCCGCCGTGGTCCTTGCGGCAGCCGCGGTGCTCGTGGTTGGGCGCGAGCCCGAATTGCCGGGACCGGCCGTGGCGCGCGTCGAGCGGGTGCTCGGCACCGTCGACTTCGACGCCGGCGGCCATCGCGGGCCGCTTCGAGTCGGTGACGAAATCTTGCCGGGAGCAACGCTCGCGACCGGGTCCGGGCAGCTTGCCTTGCGGTTGACCTCGGGCGGTTCCCTGCGCATCGCGCCGGAGACCCGCGTGACTCTGAGCGCTGCGAACGGCGCCGAGCTGGCCGCCGGCGCGCTCTACTTCGATTCGGAGCACGCTCCGGCTCGAGCGGAGCCGTTCGCCATCGCAACGCGCCAGGGCACGCTGCGGGACGTCGGCACCCAATTCGCCGCGCGGATCGACGACGCCGGGCTGGAAGTGGGGGTGCGCGACGGCCGCGTGTCGCTCACGCGCGGCACTACCACCACGGCCGCCGCGGCCGGCGAAAAGCTCACGGTTGGGCGCGGCGCGGACGTCCGGCGGGAACCGCTGCCGACGTTCGGCTCCGATTGGGCCTGGACCGAGCGGCTCGCGCCGCCGTTCGACATCGACGGCCGGCGGCTCAGCGAAGTGCTCGAGTGGGTCGCGGCGCAAACCGGCCGCACGCTCACGTTCGCCGACCCGGCGCTCGAGCGCCTCGCGCGCGAGACGGTCTTGAGCGGCTCGATCGATCTCGAGCCCATGCAGAAGCTCGTGGCGGTCTTGGCTACCACGGGCGATCTCGACTATGCGATCGAAGGCGGACGACTACTGATCCTCGCGAGGTAGTCTCGACCGCGCCACGTTGCTCGGGCCGTGATCGCGGCTCCGAGCCTCGTTGCGTACAATGAGCACGCGACCGCTCTTCCGGCCGCGGTGTGCTCGATGCGGTCGATTCTCAGGCTTCCCCTGCTCGCGATTCTGGCCGCGGCCGCGCTGTCGGCGCACGCGCAGGACGGCCGTGCGTACCGCGGCCGCCCCGTCGCCGCCGTGCTCGACGAGCTCCGGGCCGCCGGCTTGGCCGTCGTCTACAGCACCAATCTACTGCCGAGCAACCTATTGGTCGAAGCGGAGCCCTCGAGCACGGAGCCGCTCGCGCTCGCGCGGGAGATCCTGCGGCCGCACGCTCTCGAGCTCCGCGAGCAGGCCGGTATCTGGCTCGTGGTGCGGGGCGAGCCCGCGACTGCGCCCACGCCGGCTCCGGCGAAAGTCTCGGTGACGGTGCGGGCCGCGGACGGCGGCGCGGTCGCGGGCGTCACGGTGCACCTCGACCCGCCGAACGGCCCGAGCGCGGCCGCCGCCGACGGCCGCGCGAGCCTCGCGAATCTCGCCGCCGGCCGGCACGTGCTGGTCGTGCGCGCGGCCGGCTTCCTCCCGGAGAGGGTCACGCTCAACCTCGCCGTGGGAGAGACCCAGACGGCGGAAGTGGAGCTCGTGCCGGCGGCGCCGAGGCTCGAGGAGCTCACGGTCACGGCGAGCCGCTACGACCTCATCAAGGAGATCCAGCCGTCGAGCTCGTTCTTCACGCGCGAGGACATCGAGAGCCTATCCGAGCTCGGCGACGACACGATGCGCGTGGCGCACCGATTGCCGGGTATCGCGGCGAACGAGCTCTCCGCCCGATCGCACGTGCGCGGCGGTGCGGTGGACGAGATGTCGGTGATCTTCGACGGGATCAAGCTCATCGAGCCGTTCCATCTGCGCGACTACCAGAGCATCTTCAGCGCCGTCGACCAGCGGATCGTCTCGGGGATCCAGGTCTACTCGGGCGGATTTCCCGCGGAGTACGGCGACGCGCTCAGCGGCCTCACCGTGATCGACCAGCGCGAGCCCACCGCGCTGCACCAGGAGCTCGGCTTGAGCCTGCTGTACACGTCGGCGTTGTCGAGCGGCACGTTTCGCGACGGCCGCGCGCAGTGGCTCGTGTCGGCGCGCCGCGGCAACATCGATCGGTTGCTCAACGAGGAGATCGGCGAGCCGTCGTACCGTGACGCGTTCGTGCACGTGGCCACGGCCATCGGCGAGAAGCACCGGCTCGCGTTCAACAGCATCGGCTTCGACGACGACATCTTGCTCACTCCGGAACGATCGCCGGGCGAGAGCGAGCGGGGGAGCAGCGAGACCGACGTGAGCCAGACGTGGGTCAAGCTCGACAGCGATTGGAGCGCCGCGCTGCACAGCCGCACGCTCGTCTACGCCACTCACTTCAGCGCCGAACGGGACGGCAACGTGAACGATCTCAGCGAGCTCGTGGGCGCCGTCGACGACGACCGGCATCTGCACAGCGCCGGGCTCAAGCAAGATTGGCGTTGGGACGGCTCCGGCCGGCAGCTCCTCACGTGGGGGTTCGAGGCCGAGCAGCTCGACGGCTCGTATCGATACGCGAGCGTCGGCCGACAGCTCGGCGTGCTCGCGACGCTCGGCACGCTCGAGCCGGTGCGCAGCTCTTCGTTGAATCCGGGCGGCGAGAGCTACGCCGCGTACCTGTCGGACCGCGTGCGCCTCACGGACCGGTTGATCGCGGACCTGGGCGTGCGCTGGGACCGGCAGACCTACTTGCCGCCCGCGGCGGACGACCAGCTCAGCCCGCGCTTGAGCATGCTCTATCGGATCGGGTCGCGGACCGACTTCCGCCTGAGCTACGGCCAGTTCTTCCAGGCCGAGGGCCTGCTCGATCTGCAGGTGGAGGACGGCGTGCTCGAGTTCGCCCCGGCGCAAAGCGCAACCCACTCGATCGCCGGACTCGAGCACCGCTTCGACCACGACCTCGCGTTACGCGTGGAGCTGTTCCGCAAGTGGACGAAACGCGCGCGGCCGCGCTACGAGAACCTGTTCGACCCGATCGAGCTGCTGCCGGAGCTCCGGCCCGGCCGGGTGCCCGTATCGCCGGATCGGGCCGACGCGCGCGGCCTGGAGGTGTTCGTCAGCGGCGAGCACCCGATCTCGTGGTGGGCGAACTATTCGTACTCGCGGGCGGACGACGTGATCGGCGGCGAGCACGTCCCCCGGAGCTGGGATCAGCGCAACGCGGCCAGCGCGGGCGCCACCTGGGAGGTAGGGCCGTGGAGCCTCACGGCCGTCGGCACGCTGCATTCCGGCTGGCCCGCGACCACGCTGTCCCTCGCCACCGTCACCGACGCGTCCGGCGTGCCGCAAACGGTTGCGGTGGCCGGCCCGCGCAACGCCGAGCATCTCGAGCCGATGCGGCGCCTCGACCTGCGCGCCAGCCGCGAGCTCGATCCGAAGCTCGGCACGCTGCGCTTCTTCGCGGAGCTCACCAACGCAACGAATCACGAGAACCCGTGCTGCCTGGCATACGAGGCCCAGACGCTGCCCGGGGGTGCCGTCACCCTCGAGCGCATCGAGCGCCACACCCTGCCGTTGACCGGTAACGTGGGCGTGCTCTGGGAGTTCTGAGGCGCCGTTCGGCTCAAGAGGCGCCCTGCCAGGCCTCGTGCAACGACGCCCGACCGATTTGCGAGCCCGTGGCCGTCTGACCTCACAACGCCGGCTACCGTTGGGCTCTCTCATGAGTGTACGCGCCGCCCCCCAGGATCGCGTCTTCCAAGAGCAGCTGGATCGCATCGCTGACTTCAAGTTCAACGAGACCGTCGCTGCGGTGTTCGACGACATGGTCTCGCGCAGCGTGCCGTCCTACGCCGAAATCCAGCGGATGCTGGTCGAGCTCGGCGTCTACTTCGCCACCGAGGGATCGAACGTCTACGACCTCGGCTGCTCGACCGGCACCACGTTGGCCCTGCTGCAGCAGTCCCTGCCGGTTTGCGCCAAGCTCCACGGCATCGACTCCTCGGGCGAGATGTTGGCGCAGTGCCGCTCCAAGCTCGAGCAGGTGGGCCTCGCGGACACGATCGAGCTCAGGCGCGAGGACCTCGATACGGGCGTGACGATCGAGAACGCCTCGGTCGTGATGCTCGTGCTCACGCTGATGTTCGTGCGTCCGCTGAACCGCGAGCGCCTCATCGCGGGCATCTACAGGGGCATGAACGAGAACGGCTGCCTGCTGGTCGTCGAGAAGGTGCTCGGCGACGGCTCCCTGTTCAATCGGCTGTTCATCGAGCGCTACTACGCCTACAAGCGCCGCATGGGCTATAGCGAGCTCGAGATCTCGCAAAAGCGCGAGGCGCTCGAGAACGTGCTGATTCCGTACCGGCTCCAGGAGAACCGCGATCTCCTGTTGAAGGCGGGGTTCCGAGAGGTCGAGGTATTCTTCAAGTGGTACAACTTCGCCGGCTTCGTCGCGGTGAAGTGATGGTCGCGCTCGGAAATTTCTTCTTCCACTGGCGCACGAAGGTCTCGCCGCTGCTCCTGCTGCTCTTGTTCATCCCCGGCCCGAAGGTCTTCGCCGATCCGTTCGCCGCGGCCGTCTTGGGCCTCGTCGTGGCGTTCGTGGGGCAGGTGATCCGCGGCACCACGATCGGTTACGACTACATCGTGCGCGGCGGCCGCGATCACCAGGTCTATGCCGACGGCCTCGTCACCGAAGGCATGTTCCGGCACTCGCGCAATCCGATGTACGTGGGCAAGTTCTTCATGGTGCTCGGCGCCGGCATCGCGTCGAACCGCTGGCCCTCCATGCTCGCGATCAGCGCCGCCTACCTGTTCATGTATCAGTGCGTGATCCTCGCCGAAGAGGCTTACTTGAGGCGCAAATTCGGCGCGGCGTTCGACGAGTATTGCCGCCGCGTGTCGCAGTGGCTCCCGAGCCTGAGCGGAATCGGACGAACGCTGACAGGCTCGCCGTTTCAGTGGCAGCGAATGATCGTGAAGGGATACAGCGAGCCGCTCGGTTGGACGCTGCCCATCGTCGGCATCGGGCTCTACAATATGGCGCAGCTGGGCGACCTGAAAGATCGGCCCGGGCAAGTTACCACGCTGCTCGTCGTCACCGGCATCGTGGTCGTGTTTTGGCTGATCGCCGGGATCCTCAAGAGGACGCGTGCGCCGGTACTGGCGGCCGGCCGTTGAGGTAGGCCTCCGGCTCCGGAAGTAGTCCCGGCCCCCGAGGTGGTCGTTCGTGGTTGTATCCGTCTCGCCCGGCGCCGAGAAAGCCTCGCTCGCGCGATTCGCCGCGCCGCGCTATTGGCCGGCGTGGCTGATCGTCTTCTGGATGCACATCGCGGCGGCACTGCCGCTCTCGTGGTCTCTGCTCATCCACCGCGCGTTCGGACGAATTCTCTACCGCGTTGCCGGCCGCCAACGCCGAATCGCGCTCCGCAACCTCGAGATCTGCTTTCCCGAGCTGGGCCCCGAGGAAGTCACGGCTCTCGCCAAGCGTCACTTCGAGTCGATCGGCATGTGGTTCGCCGAGTCGGCGACGGGCTGGATGGCATCGGCAAGGCGGGTGGAGAAGCTGTTCGAGGTCAAAGGCCTCGAGCACCTGAACGCCGCCGTCGCCAAGGGCCGCGGCGTCATCCTCTTTACGGGCCATTTCACGACGCTCGAGATTTGCGGGCGCCCGTTCAAGACGCTCGTGCCGCATTTTGCCGCGATGTTCAGTCATCGCAGCAATCCGTTGATCGAGGCGGTGCAGGCCCGAGGCCGTGCGGGCCTCGCCCACGAGACGATTCCCAGCGACAACGTACGGGTGATGCTGCGCAGCCTCAAGAACAACGCCGCGGTGTGGTACGCACCGGACCAGACCTACGCCTCGGGGCAGCTCGTGCCGTTCTTCGGCGAGCCTGCGATGACCAACATCGCCACGAGCAAGCTCTCGCGGTTGAGCGGCGCCGCCGTCGTGCCGTTCTCCTATCGGCGCCTCGGCAACTCGGCGCGCTACGAGCTCGAGTTCCACCCGCCGCTCGAAGGCTTTCCCACGGAGGATGCGCTCGCGGACACCTCACGGCTGGTGAAGGTGCTGGAAGGATTCATCCGCGCGGCGCCGGAGCAGTACCCATGGATCCAAAAGAAGTTCAAGGGGCGGCCGGCGGGGATGCCGGACCTCTACGCGCGGGAGTGGCGCCGCGCGCCGAACGCGCGGAACTGACGGTCGGCTCGGCGTCCCGGCTATCGGGAAGAGCGGTTCTCTGGCCCGCCGGCGTGCGCCGTCATCACCGGGCCCTTGTCGGCCGGTAGCCGATACGCTGCCCGTTCGTAGGTCTCCGACGACCAGTCGGCGTGAGCGATCGCGTTCGCCACGAGCTCGGAGTCCGCGGGCGCCGGCGTCAGCGTGGCGCGGCCGTCGTATTCGTAGACCTCGGGCGGCAGGTCCTTGCGCAGGATCGCGAGCGTCCGGCCTTGCATGTACGCCTGCGTGTCGCCGTACTGCATGATCGCGCGGCCCTGCCACGTCGCCGGCTCGGGACGCGTGAGGTCGTGGCCGATCATCGGGTGATCGCCGGACACGCCGATCAGCGACAACAGCGTGGGCGGCAAGTCGATCTGGCTCGCCACCGGCTCGTACACGCGGGGCTCGATGCCGCCGCCCAGGATGAGCGCGGGGATGTGGAAGTGCTCCACGGGCACGAGCTTCGCCCCGTACACGCGCGAGTTGTGGTCGGCCACCACGAGAAACACCGTGTCGTTCCAGTAGGGCTGCGTGCGGGCGCGATCGAAGAACTGGCCGAGCGCGTAGTCGGCGTACTGCACGGCGTTGTTGATGGTGTGCGGATCGTCCTTGTCGTACGGGTTTATGCGGCCGTCCGGATACTCGAACGGATCGTGGTTAGACGTGGTGAACACGAGCGAGAAGAACGGCCGGTCGTGCGGCTTCTCGAACTCCGCGCTCGCGCGTGCGAACAAGTCCTCGTCGGAGACACCCCACGAGCCGCGGAACATCGGGTTCACGTAGTCGTCCTCGTCGACGACGAAATCGAAGCCGTTGTTCATGAAGAACCGGCGCATGTTGTCGAATTGCGCCTCGCCGCCGTAGATGAAGCTCGTGTCGTAGCCCTGATTGCGCAGCAGCTCGGCGATCGAGAAGAAGTTGCGCTGCGAGCGGCCGAGCTTGATCACGCTCTCGGCGGGCGTAGGCGTGAATCCGGTGACGAGCGCCTCGAGCCCCCGCACGGACCGCGTGCCCGTGGCGTACAGGTGCTCGAGCCACCAACCGTCGCGCGCGAGGCCGTCGAGCCGGGGCGTGAGCGGCTTGCCGCCGAGCGCGCCCACGAACTCCGCGCCCAAGCTCTCCTCGAGCACGATCACCAGATTCTTCGGATGCGCGCGGGGCGCGGTCGCGATCTGATGGTGCAGCGTGGGGATCGCGTCCGTGCCGAACGTGCTCTCTCCGACCTGCATGCCGGCCTTCACTCGGCGCAGCACCTCGTCGTCCGGCATCGCCGCGTAACGGAAGCCGCCCGGAAGCTCGTGGTGCTCTTGATAAACCGCGTACGACACGGTGTAAGCGGAGTTGAGCGCGAGGTCGTTCACCATCGGGTCGGTGGAGAGCGCCACGGTGCTCGGATTCACCCCGCGATGATCGAGCGTCGATCGTCCGCCCAGAACGCAGAGCACTGCCAAGACTGGTGCCGCCGCAATCGCCGTGAGCCAATGGATCTTGCGGGTCTTCTGCAACGAGCGTCGAAGCGCGCGCTGCAGCAGCCAAGCGGTCACGCACACGACGACCACGGCGGCGATCACTTGCGGGAGGTAGCCGTCGACGAGCGTGCTGCCGACCTCCTTGGGGTAGATCAGGTATTCGACGAAGAGCCGGTTCGGCCGCGCGTCGAACTGATTGATGAACGGCGGCGTGGCGGTCTCCATGAACACGATGCCGGTGAAGCAGGCGACGAGATATACGAGCAGCAACGGCCGGCCGATTCGAACCAGCCGCTCGTTCGTGCCGAACACCGGCAGTGCGATGACGGTGGGCAGCAGCAGCGTGCACAGCAGCACCACGTCGAAGCGCAGGCCTTCGAGAAACACCGGCCCGAGCATGTGGGCCGCCGTCACGCGCTCGTGCTGCCACAGCACGAGGCCCAAGCGAGACGCGGTGAGCACCGCGAGCGATGCGGCGGCGAACAGCGCGAGCGGGCGCAGGGCGGCCAGGAGCGGCGAGACGTGGGCGCGTTGCAGCATCGGTCGGCGACCGGCCTCGGCACGGAAACCGCGCCGCTCGGGTTCGAGCGGCTCCACGGATTGCCGCCGGTCTTGCGCCGTTGGACAAGCGACCGAGCCGAAATCGGTTCGGTTTGGCGTTACATTTTCGTAATGGCGTAGACTCGAAATGTCCGGCAGCGATTTCTGCGCAAGAGCGGCCAAAACCCATGCGAGGAGAAGATCGATGCACACGGCAAACGATATCCTGAAGCACAAAGGCTCGAAGGTCTGGACGGTGCGGCCCACCGACACGGTGCTCCACGCGCTCGGCGTGATGGCCGAGCACGACGTGGGCGCGGTGCTCGTGCTCGATGGCGAGAAGCTCGTGGGCGTGCTCAGCGAGCGGGACTACGCCCGCAAGGTGGTGCTCGCCGGGCGCTCGTCGAAGGAGTCGCAAGTGCGAGACGTGATGACTGCGCACGTCGTGTGCGTGGCGCCGGTGCAGTCGATCGAGGCGTGCATGGCGCTGATGACTCATCGGCGCCTGCGGCACTTGCCGGTGGTCGACCACAAGCGCGTGATCGGCATCGTGTCGATCGGCGACCTCGTCAAGGCCACGATCGACGATCAGCAAGCCACGATCGTCGAGCTGCAACGCTACATCGCGAGCTGAAGACGCCGCGCCAAACGTGAGACGGCCGGCTCGCCGTCTATCGGTCGCGGACGAGGGCGGCCGCGCCGTGCGCGCCTCCGCGCAAGTACGCGGTGTATGATCCAACCGACATCGGCTTGCGCCTCTCCGCGCAATCGGGAATGAAGCGCTTACTCCTCGCGAATCCGCGTCTCCCCGTCGTGATTGCGCTTGCGGTGGTCTGCGCGGCTTGCGAGCACGTTCCGCTCGCGCCGATCGACCCGGCGGCGAACGCCGCGCGCATCGTCTCCCGGTCGCTCGCCGACCCGAGCGTTGGCGACGCACTCGCGCGGCACGGCTTGCCGGTCGCCGAGGGCGCGTGGTCGTTGGATCAGCTCACGCTCGCGGCGTGGACCTTGCGCACCGATCTCGCGGTCGCGCGCGCCGAGGTGGCCGCGGCTCGGGCCGGCGAGACGGTCGAGGGCCAGCGTTCCAATCCGTCCGTGACCGGCAACGTGGAGAAGGTGCTCGACGACGGCGAAGAGCACCCGTGGGTGATCGGCGCCGCGCTCTCGCTCAAGCTCGAGCCCGGCGGCAAGCGCGAGATCCGGGGCGAGCGCGCGGCCGCGCAGACGGCGGCGCTCGAGTGGGGATTCGGCGAGACCCTGTGGACGGCGCGCGCGGAAGTGCGCGCGGCGCTGCTCGACCTCGTGCTCGCCGGCGAGCTCGTGGCGCTCGACGAGGAAGACGCACGGCTCGCGCGCGCCTTCTTCGAGTGGGTCGACGCGCGGTTCTCGCTCGCGGCCGCCACCACTTCGGAACGGTTCGCGGCGACGCAGCAGGCCAACGAGGCCGAGAGCCGCCGCCAGCTCGACACGGCTGCGCGCGCCGCCGCGGCGGCCCGGCTCGCGGCGGCCGTGGGCGTTGCGCCGAGCGAGCTCGCGGCCGTGCAGTTGACTCCGCCGGAGCTCGCTGAGCTGCCGGTGCTCGGCCGAGCCGACGTCGACCGGGCGCGCGATCTCGCGCTCGTGAATCGGCTCGACGTGCGGCGCGCGCTCGCCGACTACGCCGTGGCCGAGCAGGACCTGCGCGGCGCGGTCGCGTCGCAGTATCCCGACTTCACGCTGGCGCCGGGCTATCTGCTCGACCAGGACCAGCACAAGATCACGTTCGCGCTCGACGTGCCCGTGCCGTTGTTCCACGACGCGAAGCCCGCGATCCGCCGCGCGCTCGCCGAGCGCGCCGTCGCGGCCGCCAAGGTCGACGACGTGCAGGCCGGCGCGCTCGCGGCGATCGACGTGGGTTTCGCGCGCTACGAGTCCGCGCGCGACGCGTTGGCCGCCGCAACCCGGGCCGAGCGCGCGGCCGCGGATTCCGCCGCCGCGCTCGAGCGCCGGCTCGCGGCCGGCGCGGCCAATCGCGGCGAGTTGCTCGCGGGTCAAATCGCGCACGTGGGATTGCGCCGCAGCGCGCTCGAGGCGCGGCGCGCCGCGCTCGACGCGGCCACGGCGCTCGAGAACGCGATCGAGCGGCCGTTCCTGCCGCAATCCGCCCTCGAGACCGAGGCCGCCATCGGCGAGCTGCTCGCGGGGCAGGCGCGGTGACGCCGCGAGCGGTGGCCCGGAGCGCCGCGCTCGCGGCTTGGCTCGCGCTCGCCGCGGCCTGCGGGCGCGAAGCTCCGGAGGCGGCGGCCGGTGCAGAGCAGCACGCGGACGGCGCGCTCAACGTGACGATCGACGCCGGCGAACAGGGCAAGCTCGGCATCGAGACCGCGGAGCTCGAGCCCGGCACGTACCAAGCGGCGATCGAAGGGACTGCCCGGGTGGTCGACGCGCGCGAGGTGGTCGACTCGATGGCCGCGCTCGGGGAAGCCGAGGCGCACGTGCGCACGAGCCGCGCGGCGCTCGACCGCGCGCGCAAGCTGTTCGCGCTCGATACCGCGGTGTCCGCCGACACGCTCGAGCAAGCGGAGCGCCAAGCCGCGCAGGACGATGCCGCGCTGCGCAGCGCGCGCGCGCGTGCCACGTTGGGATTCGGCGCCGCGGCTCCGTGGCTCGTGGCCGAGCGGCGCGAGCCGCTGCTCGCAGCGTTGACCGCGGGAACCACGTTGCTCGCGAGCGCCAGCTTTCCGGGCGGCCTCGGGGGAGCCGACCTTGCGAGCCTCGAGCTGCGGCGCGTCGACTCGCAGGCCACGGAGCGCTGGGCCGCGGCAGTGAGCTGGGTAGGACCGGCCGATCCGAACGTGCCGGGCCCGACCGTGCTCGCGTTGCTGCCGGCGCCGCGCGGATTGAGCGCCGGCGAGCGGTTGATCGCGAGCGTTGCCGCGGGCGGCAAGGCCGACGGCGTCGTCGTGCCGCGCTCGGCCGTGGTGCTGGCCGGCGGCGAGGCCTGGGGCTACGTGGCGACCGGCGCCGACGAGTTCGCGCGGCGGCGAGTCGACGTCGCTCGGCCGGTCGCGCGCGGCTATTTCCAGGCCGCGGGGTTCGAGCCGCGCGAGCGCGTCGTCGTGGCAGGCGCGGGGCTGCTGCTCGCGCGCGAGGCCGGCGGCGGCGCGGAAGCGGAAGACTGACGCGCCGATGCGGCGGCTCGTGTCATGGTGCGTCGAGCGTCGCGGCGTGGTCGCGATCCTCGCGCTCGCGCTGTTCGCGCTCGGGCTCGCGCGCGCGCTCCGCACGCCGGTGGACGTGTTTCCCGAGTTCGTGCCCGCGCAGGTCTCGATCCAGACGGAGGCGCCGGGCTTCACGCCCGATCAGGTCGAGACGTTGATCACCCGGCCCGTCGAGGCGGCGGTGAACGGCGCCCCCGGGCTCGCGGCGTTGCGGTCGGACTCGATCGCGGGTCTCTCGGTGGTGGCGCTCGACTTCGCGGCGGCAACCGATCCGCGGCTCGCCCATCAAGACGTGGCCGAGCGTCTTGCGCGCGTCGCGGCGTCGTTGCCGGCCGGCGCGGGCGTGCCGAAGCTCTCGCCGCTCACGTCGAGCACCATGGACGTGCTCAAGATCGGGCTCGTATCGGACCGGATGCCGCCGCTCGCGCTCCGCGATCTCGCCGACTGGAGCCTGAAGCCGCAGCTGCTCGCGGTACCCGGTGTGGCGCGCGTGAACGTCTACGGCGGCGACGTCCGCCAGCTACACGTCACGCCCGACCTCGCGAAGCTCGAGGCGTACGGGCTCGGCGTGGCCGACGTGGCGGAGGCGGCCCGAGGGGCGCTCGCGCTGCGCGGCGGCGGGTTCGTGGACTTGCCGGCGCAACGCGTGCTGATCGAGGCGCCGGTGCCGGCGCCCGACGCCGCCGCGCTCGCGCAGGCAGTGGTGACGGTGCGCGACGGTGTGCCGCTCACGCTCGGGAACGTGGCCCGCGTCGAGGAAGGCGCAGCGCTGCGCGCGGGCGACGCCATCGTGCAGGGCGAGCCGGGCGTGCTGCTCACGATCTCGAGCCAGTTCGGCGCCAACACCATGGACGTGACGCGCGCGCTCGAGGCGGCGCTCGCCGACATCGTGCCCAAGCTCACCGCCGACGGCATCCGCGTGTATCCCGCGATCCACCGCCCGGCAACTTTCATCGAGCGCGCATTGACCAACCTCCGCGACGGCGTCGCGGCCGCCGCCGTGCTCGTGCTGCTGGTGCTGTTCGCGTTCTTGCGCAACGTGCGCGCGGCGCTGATCTCGTTCGTGACCATTCCGCTGTCGCTCGTGGCCGCGACGCTCGCGTTGCAGTGGGCCGGGTTCACCTTGAACGCGATGACGATCGGCGGCTTCGCCGTGGCCGTGGGCGTGCTCGTGGACGACGCGATCATCGACATCGAGAACGTGCTGCGCCGCCTGAGGGAGAACGCCGCGCTCGCGGCGCCGCGCCCGAAGCTCGAGGTGGTGCGCGACGCGTCGGTCGAGATCCGCGCGCCGGTGCTGTTTGCGACGCTCGCGGTGGTGGTGTTGTTCGTGCCGGTGTACTTCATCTCGGGCGTGCAAGGGCGGTTCATCGCGCCGCTCGCGTTCGCGTTCGTTGCCGCGGTGGTGGCGTCGCTCGTCATCGCGCTGACGGTGACGCCCGCGCTCTGCGCGCTGCTGCTCGCGGCGCTGCCGCCGCGCGCGGAGCCGCGCTGGATCGCCGCGCTCAAGCGCGCGCAGGCGCGAGCCGCGTCGTGGGCGAGCGACCGGTTCGCGGTGGCCGCCGCCGCGCTGATCGCGGTGTTCGTCGCGGCGCTGCTGTGGCTGCCGTCGCTCGGCGGCGAGCTGATGCCGGAGTTCGAGGAGGGACACTTCGTGGTGCAGGCGAGCAGCGCGTTGCCGGGCACGTCGTTCGACGAGATGCTCGGGCTCGGCCGGCGCCTGAGCGCGGAGCTGCTCGCGCTGCCGTCGGTGGCCACCGTGGCGCAGCAGGTGGGACGCGCCGAGCTCGGCGAGGACACGTGGGGGCCTGATCGGAGCGAGCTGCACGTGGAGCTCAAGGGCGAGCCCGGAATCGACCAGGAGCAGGCCAAGCAAGCGATTCGCGAGATCGTGGGGAGCTATCCGGGGCTGCGCACCGAGGTCGTCACCTTCCTGGGCGACCGGTTCAGCGAGAGCCTCACAGGCGAGACCGCGGCCGTGGTGATCAACGTGTTCGGCGACGACCTCGACGCGCTCGACCGCACGGGCGCGCGGATCGCCGCTGCGTTGAGCGGCGTGCGGGGCATCGTGGACCTTCAGTACCCGCGCCAGGGCGCCACGCCCACGATCCTCGTGCGGCCGCGGCCGGAGGCGCTCGCGGCTTACGGCGTGACGCGCCGCGAGCTGCTCGACGTGGTGCAAGCCGCGTTCGCCGGCGTGCCGGTGGGTCAAACGTTCGAGGCGGGCCGTGCCGTCGACGTGGTGGTGATCCTCGCGCCGGACGCGCGCAACCGCATCGAGGCGATCGAGGGGCTCGCGGTCAAGAGCGGGTTCGGCCCGGTGCGCGTCGCGCAACTCGCGGACGTCGCGCCCGCGGTCGGACGCTCGCAGGTGCGCCGCCTCGACGGTCAGCGGCGCGTGGCGGTGACCTTCAACGTGCAGGGCCGCGACTTGCAGGGCGCGGTGGCGGACGCGCGCGCGCGGATCGCCGCGCTCGGTGCGCTGCCGAGCGGCGTGTTCGTGCGCTTCGCCGGCGAGGCCGAGGCCGAGCGCCAGGCGCGTCTCGAGATCGTCGGTTACTCCGCGTTCGCGGTGCTCGCCGTGGTGGCGATTCTCTATCTGTGCTTTCGCCGGCGGAGCTATCCGTGGCTCGTGGTCGCGAATCTGCCATTCAGCCTGGTGGGCGGGATCGTCGCGATCGGGATCACGGGCGTCGGGCTGTCGCTCGGCGCGCTCGTGGGCCTCGTGACGGTGTTCGGCATCAGCGCGCGCAACGCGATCCTGCTGCTCGCGCACTACGAGCACCTGGTCGACGTCGAGGGCGTGCCGTGGAGCCGCGCGACCGCGCTCCGCGGCTCGGCGGAGCGGCTCGTGCCGATCCTGATGACCGCGCTCGTGACGGCGCTCGGCTTGGCGCCGCTCGCGTTCGGCCTCGGGCGCGCGGGCTACGAGATCGAGGCGCCGATGGCGATCGCCGTGCTCGGCGGCCTCGTGACCTCGACCGTGCTGAGCCTGCTGGTGCTGCTCGCGCTCGCCGAGCGCGCGCAACCCGTTACGCGAGGAAGTGCCTGACGAGCCCGACGGCCGCGCAGACGATGAGCAGCAGACACGCCGATGCCTGCACGAAGAAGCCGGGCAATCGCTTTGCTACGGCCTGCGAGTAGCCGATGAAGTACAGCGAGCGGCCGGCGATCCAAACGACGCCGAGCACGGCGGCTCCGACGTCGCTCAGATAGTACGCGCAGAGCCAGAGCGACGGCAGAAAGATCGGCAGCCACTCGAGCGTGTTCTGGTGCACGCGAAAGACCCGCTCGAAATCCGGATGACCCGTCGTGGCCGGCAACTGCACGCCGAACTTGCGACGCGCGAGCGGCACGCGCGTGGCGATGAAGAAGTAGAACAGAACGACGAGCAGCGTGACGGCCGACGTGTACTGCGGCATCGGGGGCTGCTCGTCGTTTTCGGCTACTTCGCGAGCGGGTTGGGGCGCACCTGGAAGTGCACCACCAGCGGCTTCGTGCCCTTGCCGCCTTCCTTGAGCCACGGCGTGCGGTCGCCGCTCGGCACCCAGAGGCCGCGGCCCTTCCAGCCCGCGTTCGCGTCGTCGATGCGGCCCTCGAAGCCCTTCGAGTAGAAGCCGAGCGGGTAGGGGATCCGCAGCGTCACGAACTCGCCGTTCACGAGCGCGTTCACGCCGTCGTTCAAGTTCGCGGTCGACATCGGCGTGTTCTCGCCGAGGCCCGACGTGTTGTGCTGGTCCACCCAGCTGTAATAGCTCGACTCGGCGCTCTCCTCGGGACGGCCGACGAAGCCCGGGCCCGGATAGCGGAAGAAGCTCCAGCCTTCGGGACACTGGTCGCCGGTGGCTTTAGGGCCGTTGAGCTGACCCTTGCACTTGCGCCGGTCGAACGAGCCCAGGTGGCCGCTGCCGAGCGACACCCAGACCACGCCGTTGCTGTCGATGTCCGCGCCGCGCGAGCCGTAGCCCGGCGCGGGCACGTTGAAGACCTCGGCGATCGCCGTCGCCGGCGGATTGTTGCCGAGCACGACGCGGACGACGGAGCCGGGGTAGCCGTAAGTCGCTCCCCAGATCGAGCCGTCGGCGGGATTCGGCATCACCGCGTAGAACGCCGCGTTCACGCGCGCGTCCTTCGCGGGATCGATCGGCTGGCCGGGCTCGGTGTAGCCCTCGTCGCGCTTGCCGTTGCCGTTGGTGTCCAGGATCAGCGCCGTCCAGCCTTGCGCCTTCTCGGCGTCGCCGGTGGCGTCGAACACCTTGCGGTCGAGCCAGCCGACCACCGGGCCGCCGCCGCTCGTCCACAGCACGTTGTTCTTGTCGAACTGCAAATGATGCGTCGAGTAGCACGTGTCGACGAACGTGTACTTGCCGCTCTTCGGGTCGTACACCGAGATTTGGCGGCCGGAGTTGTTCAACGGGAACAGCTTCGCCGACGGATGATTCGATCCGGCCTTGCAGAACGCGGGCTCGTTCTGCGGCGCGCGCACCACGGCCGTGTACCAAACGCGGCCGGTCTCATCCAGCATCGGGTTGTGCGAGTTGGCCTTGCTGTCCCAGATCGCCTCGGCGCCCCAGTAGTGCGACGGCATCGACGGCGGCGTGCTCTTGGTGGTGGGCGTGTCCGCGTCGCGCACCGGCGCGTGGTGCGACGTGGCGGTGTTGGTCTTGGGATCGAGGATCGGGAAGTCGTCGGTGCTGAGCTCGGGCGAGCCGTAGAGCTTGCCGTAGGCGTTGACCGTGGGATTGCGCTTGTCGGTGCCGCTCAGGTCGTGCATGTAGGCCTTGTCGGTAGCCCAGTCGCGCACCGTGGCGACCACGTTGCGCTCCACGCCCTTCGGGCGCGGCGGCTGTGCGTGCGGCAGCTCGCCGGCGGCCACGCGGTCGGTCCAGTCGCCGAGATACTTCGGCGGCACGCCGCCGAGCTGGTTCATCGCCGACCCGAGCATCTGCGATCCGGCCTGGCCGGACTGGATGCGCCGTACCCAGCCTTCCATGCCGTGCCCGAATTCCTGCGGAATCGTGCGCGTGGCGAGCTGACCGATCTGATGACAGCCGATGCACGAGAGATTCTTGATCGACGCGAGGTACTGATTCACCCCGCCCGGCAGGTTCGCCACCTCGCTCGCGCTCGGCACCTTCTGCATCGAGTACCAGTAGATCGCGGGATACACCTTCGCCGCGGTGGCGGCGTCGGGCGCCACGGTGGCCTTCAGGTCCACGGCCTTGCCCGGCGACGCGGTCACTTTCGCGGAGTCCGCGAGCCCGTAACCGCGCACCCAGAGCTGATACTCGGCGGCCGGCAAATCGGGAACCACGTAGCGGCCGCGGTCGTCGGTGACGACGATCTTCGCGAAGCGTGTCGGGAACGCGTTGGTCTCGGCGATGACCCAGACGCCGGCCTCGGGGCCGTTGGCGCTGGTGACGGTTCCGCCGATGTCGTCGGCGTCGATCGCGGGCGCCTGCGCGAAGGCGGTGAACGAAGCGGCGAGCGACGCGGCGACGGCCGCGGCGAGCGTGTGCAGTCGTAGCGCTGGCATGTCCAGTCCCCCCTGTGGTTCGGCCGTCCGGCGCGGCTCCGACTCACTATCCATGTCGGCCGCGAGAAAGCAATTCGGCTCCGAAAATAGGGACATGCTGCCGACCCGTCTTCGTGCGGTGCGGGCGGAAAAGCAGCATGTCCCTATTTTCCGGCGCCGCCGCAGGCGCGTATCCTTGCCGTTGACGCGCGTCGAAGGGGAGCGTCCATGGCTTTGCGCATCGGTTCGATTGCTGCCGGGTTGCTTGCGGTTTGCGCCGCCGCGCCGGCGGTCGCGCATCACTCGTTCGCCGCGGAGTTCGACCCGGACAAGACCGCGGAGCTCAAGGGCGAGATCACGCAGGTGTGGTTCAACAACCCGCACGTGCGCTACCGCTTGGCCACCAAGGGCGCCGACGGCTCGAGCGAGGATTGGGAGCTGCAAGTGTCGAGCGTGACCGCGCTCGCGCAGGTGGGGTGGACGCAGAAGACGCTCAAGATCGGCGACCAAGTCACGGTGTCGGGCCAGGTGGGGCGAGAGGGCGCCAAGAAGCTCTATCTACGCAGCGCCGTGCGCGCCGACGGCACCCGGCTCGTCACGGGCCGCGGCAGCGACACGAAGGCGCCGGACCCGAACGAGGTGCGCGCCACCAAGACGAGCTACGGCTACGGCAACGCGCGCAACAACTATCCGGTCGACATCTCCGGTGCGTGGCGCAACAACTATCACTGGCACGTCACGGTCGACGACCTCGAGCCGAAGCCCACGCCGTTCACGGCCGAGGGCAAGCGCGTCTTCGAGTCGAAGGATCACTGGCAGGACACGGCGCTGCGCTGCCTGCCGCTCGGCTTACCGCGCTTGATCGGATCGCCGTACAACATGGAGGTCGTCGACGGCGGCGACCACTACGTCTTCATCTACGTCGAGCACAACACGCCGCGGCGCGTTTGGATGGACGGCCGCAAGCCGGCGGACGACACGCCCGACACCGCGCTCGGATTCTCGGTGGGTCATTGGGAAGGCAATGCGCTCGTCATCGAGACCACTCACCTCTTGCCCGCGTGGCTAGACGGGTCGGGCTTGCCGATGAAGGGCGAGGGCACGCGCGTCGTCGAGCGCTACGATTTTGCCGCCGACAAGAAGTCGATGGAGCGCACGATCACGATCTACGACCCGTACTACTCGCAGCCGCTCGTGCGCAAGCGCGGCTCGGCGCGCGACGACAGCGTGGACGTGAGCGAGCAGTCGGCGTGCGACCCCGACAGCTACTACCGCGACCTGCGGGAGCTCGGCCGGCTCGACAAGCACCTCGACGGAGATTAGTGCTCGCTGCGGCGAACGCGCACCGCGCGCCCCTTGTCCGGTACCAGGAAGAAGCTGCCGGCCATTCCCTTCTTGATCTCCGCGCTGTACGGAGTGCTGGGCGTGTTGAGCGCCGCGCCGTCGGTTTGAACCCAAACGCTGCCATTGTCCGCCGTGAAAACCTTTGCGTGGCGGCCGGGTGTGTCGCGCACGTCCACGATGACGATCGGGATGATGCCCGAGTCCGGCTGCCCGGCTTGCGCGGGGGCCGGTGCGGCCAACGCGGCTGCGGGAGCTGCGGGCGTCGCGGGAGCTGCCGGCGCGGGCGGGGCTTGCGCCGCGGCGCCGCGCGCGCCGCGAGGCTCGGTGCGTTCGGTGGCGATGTGCGCGGTTTCGGCCGCAGCCGGCGCGGCCGCAGCAGAAGCGGGCGCAGCCTGCGCGGCTGGCGCAGCCTGCGCGGCTGGCGCAGACGCGACCGCCGTCGCCGGAGGTGCCGGCGGGAACGCGCGGTCGTAGCACGCGAGGCGTTCGGCGGGTGCCTGGATCTGCGCGCACGACGTGCTCGGCGGCTGCGCGCTCGCGAGGCCCGGCCACGTCACCGCGATCAGCACGCCGGCCGCGACGGCCGCCGCCGTGCCGGGCCTGTATGACATCGCTCGAGCCGCGCGCCGCTGGCGGGTTGTTGTTCGCATGTGTGTCCCCCGAAGTTGTGGGGATATTACCGCGTCGCCGCGCACAGGCAATGTGGCTGCCGCTCGAACCTCCCCTCAGCCGCGAGGCCGAAGGCGTGACTCGTTGCTCGTAGCCGCGCGCCGCGTTGTGTCATGATCCTCCCGTGCCCGGAATGAGGCGGGCGATAGCGAGCTCAGGATTCGTACGATGTGGACGACGACCTTCACGGCAACCAACGGCGGCCAAGGCTCGCCGACGGGCGCAAGCACCACCGCGGCACCGGCGCCGGTCCCCGCGTCTTCGGCCCACCGCGACGCAGCAGACTTCCGCTTCGAGGCCGAGCGCTTCGGCGATCTCGCCATGCTGCGGTACCGCGTGCCGGGCTTCGAGGAGCTCGACCGCAAGGCCAAGACGCTGCTCTACTACTTGTACGAGGCCGCGCTCAGCGGCCGCGAGATCATCTTCGACCAGAAGTACCGCTACAACCTCGCGATCAAGCGCACGCTCGAGGAGGTCTTCAAGCACTATCCGGGCAATCGCGACAACGCCGATTTTCGCGCGCTCGTGACGTACTTGAAGCGCGTCTGGTTCTCGAACGGCATCCATCACCATTACTCGAACGACAAGTTCCGGCCGGGCTTCGACTTCGCCGCGCTCGAGCGCTTCGTGAAGGCGACTCCGGGCCGGTTTCCGCTGCGCAAGGGTCAAACGCTCGACGAGCTGCTCGCGGAGCTCGAGCCCGTGATGTTCGATCCCGCCGTGGACGCCAAGCTCGTGAGCAAGGGCGGGGCGGACGTGCTCGCGGCCTCCGCCGTGAACTTCTATGGCGACGACATCAGCCAGCGCGAGGTGGCCGAGTTCTACGCCGCCCGGAGCGTGCCGAACGATCCGGCGCCGGTCTCCTCGGGACTGAACTCGCGGCTCGTGCGCGAGAACGGCGCGCTCGTCGAGCAAGTATGGAAGCTGGGCGGGCTGTACACGGAGGCGCTCGAGCGCGTCGTCGCGTGGCTCGAGAAGGCGCGCGGCGTGGCGGAGAACGGCGCGCAGCGCGAGGCGCTCGCCAAGCTCATCGCGTTCTACCGTAGCGGCGAACTGCGCGACTGGGACGCGTACAACATCGCGTGGGTGGCAGACACCGAGTCGAGCGTGGACGCGATCAACGGCTTCGTCGAGGTCTACAACGATCCGCTCAACATGCGCGGCTCGTTCGAGTCCGTGGTGTCGTTCCGCGACCCGGAGGCCACCAAGCGCATCAACGCGATCGCGGCGGAGGCGCAGTGGTTCGAGGACCGCATGCCGATCCTCGAGCGGCACAAGAAGCCCAACTGCACCGGCGTGATCGGCCGCGTGATCACCGTGGTCATCGAGTCGGGCGACGCGGCGCCCCCGACCCCGGTAGGCATCAACCTGCCGAACGCCGATTGGATCCGTCAACGGTACGGCTCGAAGTCGGTGTATCTCGCGAACATCGTCGAGGCGTCCGACGAGATTCGGCACGGCGCCGACCGCGAGTTCGCGTGGGACGAGGCGGACGCCGAGCGCAGCGCGCGCTGGGGCAAGCTCGCCGCCGTGCTGCACACCGACATGCACGAGGTGATCGGTCACGGCTCCGGACAGATCGATCCGGACGTCGGCCCGATGCACGAGACGCTCAAGAACTACGGCTCCACGCTCGAGGAAGCGCGCGCCGATCTGGTGGCGCTCTACTACGCGATAGACCCGAAGCTCGTCGAGCTCGGCCTCATGCCGTCGGTGGAAGTGGGCTACGTCGAGTACGAGCGTTACATCCGCGGCGGACTGCAGCAGCAGCTCTATCGCATCGCGCCCGGCAACGACGTCGAGGAAGATCACATGCGCAACCGGCAGCTCGTGGCCGCGTGGGCCTACGAGCACGGCAAGCCGGACAACGTGATCGAGCGGCGGGTGCGCGACGGCAAGACCTACTTCGTGATCCGCGACTACGAGAAGTTGCGCGAGCTGTTCGGCCGGCTGCTCTGCGAGCTGCAACGCATCAAGTCGGAGGGCGACTACGACGCGATCCGCGACCTCGTGGAGCGCTACGCCGTGAAGGTCGATCCGGCGATGCACGCCGAAGTGCTGATGCGCTACGAGAAGCTCGACGTGCCGGCGTACTACGGCTTCATCGGCCCGAGGCTCGTGCCCGTGGAGCGGGGCGGCGCCATCGTCGACGTGCGCATCGAGTACCCCGAGGACTTCGCCGGGCAGATGCTCGAGTACGCGGAGCGCTACGCGTTTCTGCCGACCTGGAGCTAGGAGTCTGGGCTTCTACCGCCCAGGCTCCTGGGTCAGTCCCATTGCCGCTCGACGCCGGCGCCGCGCGCGGCGTCGCCGTGCAGCGGCGTGACGAACCCGAGCAGGCAGCCGTTCGCGCCGTCCCGGAGCTGATGGCAGCGCGCCTTGATCGCGTCGCCGGCGCGCACGTCCTCGCGCTTCACGCCGTTCGCGAAGATCCCCGCGGGCGCCGTGGCTTCGAGCGCCCACGTTGCCGTGTCGCCGCGCTCGTCCTTCACGTCGAGATACACCACGGAGTGCGGCGCGATCAGCATCACGCGCTTCACGGTCCCTTCGAGGACGATCCACTTCGAGATGTCGTAGCTCGCGTGCGAATGGTGCGCGAGCGCGGGAGCTGCGAGGACGAGTGCAGCCAGTGAGGCGGCGGTGAAGCGGCCGGCCACGTGAAATTCCGTTGGCATCGTCGGTGCTCCTCTAGCGCGGCGGCGGCGGAGGCCGGGGCGGCTGCTCGCGCGAAGCGTCGACGTCGCGCAGCGAATGCGCCGGCGCCTCGGACCGAGGGAATTTCCAATCGGCGTAGCCCTCGGTGTAGAGCGTGCGATAGCGGATCACGAGGCCTTGGTCGTTCAACCACGCGAGCGACTGCATGAACAGGATCGGCTCGGGCATTCCGGAAGGCACAGTGGCTTCCTGGATGTACAACCGGCCCGCGTGCTGGTGCACGCCTACATAGGTGCGCGACCGATCGGCATTCGTCAGCGCCAGCTGCCGTCCGGACACGAGATCGATGTAGTACGCGCCGTAGTGCGTGACCTTCGCGCCGTCGCGCGTGAGGAAGCGCTCGACGGCGTGGTCCATCGCACCCGCCACTTCCATGATGAAGTCGTTCTGGCAGGTGTCGCCGTCCTGCTGGTCGGTGCCGTTGGCCGCGAGGCACTTGGCGGATCGCTCCTGGTGCAGCCGCTCGGCGTCGCGGTAGTCGACCACCGTGGTGGAGTAGCGGCCCAAGTCGTCGGCCGCGCGGTAAACCCGCGCAGGCAGGCTGAAGTGGAACTCGGACTCGTAGGTAGTTTTCTCGACGGCGGGGTCGGCGGGGAAGTTCGCTCGGAAGCCGTCCTCGATGACGGCCACCGTCTTCCAGTCCTGCGCCGCCAAGGGCGCCGTCACGATCAGGGCAGCGAGCGCAACGAAATGTGGCGGAACCAACCTCATCGCTGTTCCTCCTCATCGCACCGCGGCGGCCGGCGAAGTTGCGCGAGCGCTATTTCTTCGCGGCCGCGTCCTTCTCCGCTTTACGCTCTCCCGCGAGGATGTTCGCCATGCCGTAGTTGCCTTCGGTGCAGGCGTACTCGAACAACAGGCCGTCCATCTCCGTGAGCGGATAGACGCCGCCCCACGGTTGCTCCCACGTGTCGGGATCGACCACCGTGAACGCGTACTCGAGCGTCTTGTCGGCGACCCGCGTGATGCGCTCGGTCACCTTCATCTTCTCGCTCGCGTTGCGCCACGCGGTCTCCGGGTTGAAGCCCGACGTCTCGACCACGAGCGTCTCGCCTTCCCAGTGCGCCACCGAGTTGCCGTTCCACTGCGGCAGGACTTGCGCCGGCTTGCGGCCGTCGGTGCGGATCACGCGCGCGTCGCCCATCTCGCCCTGAATCACCACCTGGCCCGGGCCCTGAAAGATCTGCAGGTTGCTGTTGTAGCCGCCGGGCAGGATCGGCGGCAGCGTGCTCGGCCACACGATGCAGCGCTCGGTGAGCGAGCGCTGCTCGGGGCCGTCGAACTCGTGGCCCTTGCGTGCGGCGGCGCGCGCGTCGCGGCGCGCGGCGGCTGCGGGCGTGAGCGCGGGGATCCGGCCGTTCTTCGGCACGGTGACGATCGACGTGCGCATGTTCGGCGACGTGACGCCTTCGTTCTGGCTCAGCTTGAACGTGCCCATGTCGTAGTGCACGTCCGCCTGCGTGCCCGGAACCGTCTCGACGTCCTCGTTGACGGCGTTCAAGCGTTGCTTCTCGAACTGTGCGTACTCGTCCTGCGTGAGGTACTCGCGCTCGCCGAACTCGACGGGCCGCTCGAGCGGCGCGATCGAGAACTCGGCGTAGACGCCCGCGATGTCGGGCTCGCCCCAAGGAGTGCGCTTGTGCGCGACCGGCTTCTGCGTGCTCGCCTTCTGCGCGAGCGCGGCCGGCGCCGCGGCGAAGGCCGCGAGCGCGGCGAGCACACTCAGTGCAACGGCGTGACGTTTCATTTGCTGGCCCCTTCCGTCGAAGACGGCTTGCGCAAGTGACCGTAGATCTTCTCTTCCGCGTACGGCTCACACTTGAATTCGAGCATGCGGTAATCGTCGTCGACGATCCGATAGAGCGGCATGCGGATCGTCCACGGGCGCGAGTACACCGTGGCGTCCTCGATCGTGGCCTCGTAACGGAGATGATTCGGCCCCATCGGCGTGTAGCGCTCCGTGACCTTCGCGTTCGCGGTCGCGTAATTGCCGGCGCGATCGAGCCATGTGAGCCCGTTCAACCCGGTGACCACGACGACGAACGTGTCGCCTTCCCAGTGCGCGTTCGACCAGCCCATCCAGCTGTCGAGCGGCGCCTCTTCTTTCCCGCCCACGAAGATCCTGCGGAAGCCGGTGGCGTACTGGTACGTGATGATCACGTCGCGCGGGCCCTGCACGATCTGGAACGGATACGGCATGTACGTGGAGCGGGGCACGCCGCCCAAGTAGCACTTGCCTTCCGGGTCGTCGGTGAGGCGATTCGCGAAGCGCTTGTCGCGCTCGGCGAGGGCGGCGGGCAGGTACGGAATCTTGCCGCCATCCACCACGCCTTGGCCCGGCGGCACCGCGAACTGCGCGCCGAGGTCGAGCACCACGGGATAGGCGGACACGTGCGGCTCGAGGTTCCAGTGCGCCGTGTTCAGCGCCTGCCACACGCCGCTCAAGTCGGGATGGCCGTCGGCCGCCCGCGGCAACTTGTCGAGCACGCCGTCCGCGAGCGCGGGCACGGCGAGCAGCACGAGCGCCGCCGTCAACAATCGTCGCATCGAGATCGCCTGCTGCATGGCGCGCGTCACTGAGCCGGCGCGCCGGCGGCGGCCGGCTTCGAGCCTTCGAAGAACAACGGCCGGCCGTCGGCGAACATGATGTCACGGCCCACGGCCTTGTTGGTGCCGTCGCGCGTACCGTAGCCGCGGATCACGAGCTCGGAGCCTACGGGCACGGAGGCCTTCGTGACGCCCTTGCGAACCAGCGCGTTCGGGCTGCCGCCTTCGATCATCCAGGTTTCCGGCTTGCCGTCCTTGCCGACGACCTCCACCGTGATCCAGGAGTGCGGGTTGATGAGCTCGATCTTGGTGACCTTGCCCTTGAGCTCCACGGGCCGGTTCACGTCGAACTCCGTGGCGAAGGCGTGATGAGCCCCCGCGGGCAACGCCGCCGCCGTGCAGGCGACGACACCGAGGATGATCGCTCCAGCTCTCATTAGCGCCCCCCTTGACCCAACCGGCGCGAATAGATGATGCCTGACTCCGGGCGGATCCGACTAGGGCGGTGCGGTTGAATCGCACCCGTCGAAAGAGCGCGCCGGCCTCCGAGCACGACGGAGCGCGTTTACCCGCGGCCATTTGTTGTTAGAGTACCGGCATAACCCCGAAAAAGGCGCACTCGCTTGAGACTGGCGGCGGGTACGCGCTTCGGTCCCTATGAGATCGTAGCGCCCCTCGGAGCGGGCGGCATGGGTGAGGTCTATCGCGCGCGCGATACCCGCCTCGGCCGCGACGTGGCGATCAAAGTGCTTCCGGCGCATTCGTCGTCGGAGCCGAACGCGCTCGCGCGTTTCGAGCGCGAGGCGCGCGTGATCGCCGCGCTCTCGCACCCCAACTTGATCGCGATCCATGACGTCGGCAATGTCGACGGAACGGCGTTTGCCGTGATGGAGCTTCTCGAGGGCGCCACGCTGCGCGACCGGCTCGCCGCGGGCGAGATCGGCCTCGTGCGCGGCATCGACTGGGCGCTGCAAGTGGCGCAGGGCCTCGCGGCCGCGCATGAGCGCGACGTCGTCCATCGCGACCTCAAGCCCGAGAACGTGTTCATCACCGAGGACGGCAACGTCAAGATCCTCGACTTCGGGCTCGCACGCCGCGCGACCCCGGAACCGCCGGCGCCGGGCGGACCCAAGCGCGCGCTGACCGGAACGGGGATCGTGATCGGCACCGTCGGCTATCTCTCGCCGGAGCAGACGCGCGGCTTCCCCGCCGATCATCGCTCCGACATCTTTGCATTCGGCTTGCTGCTGTACGAGGTCGTGACCGGTAGACGGGCGTTCGACCGCGAAACGGCCACGGAGACTATGGCCGCCGTGCTTCGCGACGAGCCGCCGCCGATCGCCGAGTGCGGGCGCAAGGTCCCGAGCGAAGTGGAGGAGGTCATTCGGCACTGCCTCGAGAAGGAGCCGGCCCAGCGGTTTCGCTCCTCGCGCGATCTCGTGTTCGCGCTCAGGCTTGCCGCGGGCGCTTTGTCGCGAGCGCCCCCGGTGTCCGATGGCGGAGCCGCCACGGCAGCGGTGAGCCGCTCCCCTGACGCGTCGATCGCCGTGCTGTTGTTCCGGTCGGTAGGCGGCGGCCCCGAGAGCGAATACTTCAGCGAGGGCATGACGGAGGATGTGATCGCCGCGCTGTCGACGGTGCCGGGCGTGCGGGTGGCCGCGCGCACGTCTTCGTTCTCGTTTCGGGGCAGGAGCGACGACGTGCGCAAGATCGGCACGGAGCTCGGCGTGGCCACCGTGCTCGACGGCAGTGTGCGGCAGGTGGGGCAACGCTTGCGCGTCACGGCGCAGCTCATCGACGTCGCCACCGGTTACAACCTCTGGTCGGAACGGTGGGATCGCGACTTGGCCGACATCTTCGCTGTGCAGGACGAGCTTGCGCGCGCGATCGCCAATACGTTGCGGGCACGTCTGCCCGGATCGGGATCGGGGGCGCGCCCGAGCGGAACCGATGCGCCGCCGCCCAAGCTCGTAGCGCCCGCGACCCGCGACGTTGCCGCCTACGACCATTACCTGAAGGGTCGCTATCTTTGGAACCGGCGCCGCCTACACGAGGCGATTGCCGAGATCGAGGCTGCGGTGGCGCGCGATCCCGACCTGCACGAGGCGCACGCCGCGCTCGCGCAAGCGTGGGCCGCCTGGGGCTTCTATGGCGGCATTTCGACCTGGGAATGCTGGGCGCGTGCGCGCGCGGCGGCGGAGCGCGTGGAGGAGCTTGCATCCGAGTCGGAGTCGGCGGCGCTTTGCTACGGCGTGGTGGACTACTACTACGGCTGGAGCGGCGCGCGCACCGAGCGGTTCTTTCGGCTCGCGATCGAGCGCAATCCCGGAAACGCCGAGGCCCATTTCTGGCTCGCTTTGTACCTCGGGGTCGCAGGCCGCGCGGAAGACGGCATCGCCTCTGCGCGCGAGGGCGTGCGGCTCGAGCCGCATTCGGCGAACAACCGGGCGGCGGTGGCCTGGCCGTTGCTGTCGGTGCGGCGTTACGAGGAGGCGCGCGCCGAGCTCGAGATCGCGGTTGCGCTCGGCGATTCGCCGTTCGCGCTCTGGAGCTACGGCATGACGCTCTCGTGTCTCGGGCGTCACGAGCAGGCGATTGCGGCGCACCGTCAAGCCGTGCAGGTCACGGGCGGCCGGTACACCTACTACATCGCGTTGCTCGCAAACGCGCTCGCCCAAGGCGGTCGCGTGGACGAAGCGCGCGCTCTGCTGAAGGAGCTCGACGACCGTGCCCTGCGCGAGTACGTGCCGCCGTTCGATCGCGCGGTCGTGCTCGCGGGACTCCGCGACGACGAGGCCACGCTCGACGCGCTCGAACGCGCGCTGCAGGATCGCAACGCGTTTCTTTGGGCGCGTATTCACTTCCCGCCGCTCGCGGGCCTCGCCCATCTGCCTCGCTTTCGCGCAATCGCCGACCAGCTCGCGCGGCGCGCGCCGATTGCTACCTAGCGTTTCGCGAGGAGGTCGAGCGCCGCAGGGGATGACCGGTTCGCCGGCCCCACGCTGGACGCTGCGGCGCGGGCCGTTACGCGGTCAACGGAGGATCACACCATCGCCGCAGCGATGGCGTCGATGAGGGCGGCACGCTCGGCGGCGTCGATGCCGCGCTCGCCGCGCAACTGCCGGAACACGCTCTCGAGCGTGCGGCGTCGTTCGGCAGAGATGGCGCCGGCAAGATGCGCGCCCGCGTGCGCGTCGAGCGCGAGCGATTCTCTGCGCGCGTGATTGCGCTCCGCTACGAGCCTGGCGTGCAGCAGCGCGCGGCCTAGCACCACCCAGGGGAAGTTCGGCTCGGTGATAGGGCCGACCAGCAGCTCGTGGCCGCCCAGGGGTTGGCCGAGCACGCGCACCTTTGCGAGCCGGCCTGCGCCGGCCCAGGTGCCCGCCGCGCCCAGCACGGCGCCGAGACCCGCGCCGAGCAGCAACGATGCCCCGCCGAGCGCCACGTCGATCAGCGTGCCCGCTACCGCGCCGGAGGCGGCGCCGGTAAGCGCGAGCTGCGAGCCCGAGAGCCCGAACACGCTGAAGCTGCGGGCCGAGAACACGTCGTCGACGAGAACCTCCGGAGCCGCCTCGTCGACTCCGAGCCCGGAGTGCCGATAGATCTCCTGCACCGCACGCCGCGCGTCGCGCTCGTGCCGGCGCACGCGCTCTTGCAGCCCGGCCCGGCCCCTCGCGAGAGCCGCGTCGTCGGCCTCCGGACCGGCGAGCGGCACTGCGACCGTCGCGGTCAGCGAGTCGACGAGGAGCGCGCCGATCTCGGCCGCCGCGGCGTGCCCCCGGCGCGCGCGGTCGGCGACGAGCGCGTCGGCCGCTTGGTTGAGCGGCGCGGCCCAACGCTCCTCGATCGCACCGAACGAGCGCAGCAGGTCGATGCGCTTGCCGAAGTCGGCGCGCACCGCGTCGAACACGCGAACGATGGAAAAATACTGCGCGAGCGCGGCTCGCCACTCCTCGACGTGATCGCCCGCGGAGATCAGGTTGATGAGCGCCATGCGCGGCCGTCCGGTCCAGCGCAGCACTTCCATCTCGGCCTCGTACTGACGCCCGTACGGGCGGCTGCCGTCGACCACGTAGAGGATGCCC
>DASUFK010000210.1:0-11705 GCA_036274615.1 Gammaproteobacteria bacterium
GAACCAGGGCCTTGAATTCCTAGCGGTTTGTCACGACTATGCCGCCTCGCATGCCGGCGTGAGAAATGGATTTATGCCGATTTACGAATACCGTTGTGCTGCCTGCGGCCACGAGCTCGAGGCATTGCAGAAAGTGAGCGACGGGCCGCTCCGCAAGTGCCCGGACTGCGGCAAGCAGAAGCTCGAGCGGCTGATGTCCGCGCCATCGTTCCGCCTGAAGGGAAGCGGCTGGTACGAGACCGACTTCAAGAGCGACGGCGAGAAGAAGCGCAACCTCGTCGAGAACGGCGAACGCGCCGAAAAATCGGACGCGGCCGTCGAGGCCACCGCCAAGAAGGACGAAGCCAAGAGCGCCACGCCCGAAGCGAAGCCGGCGGCTCCCGCCAACGGCGCGGGCGCCGACAAGACGAAGCCGGCGGCGAAGAAACCCGCCGCCGCCCCCCGCAAGAAAGCTTCGACCAAGGCGAGCCGCTCGGCGAGCGCCTGATGCGCCTGCGGCGCTATCTGGTGGCGGGCCTGCTGGTCTGGCTGCCGGTGGGCGTCACGGTCCTGGTGTTCAAGGTCCTGCTGGACCTCATGGACCGGCTGTTGTTCTTGATCCCGGAGGTCTACCGGCCGGAGACCTTGCTCGGTTTCCGCATCCCGGGGCTCGGCGCGGTGCTCGGGCTGCTCGTGCTGTTCGCGACGGGCGTGCTCGCCGCCAATTTGTTCGGGCGGCAGCTGGTCGTGTCGTACGAGGCACTGCTCAACCGCATTCCCCTCGTTCGCACTGTGTACGGCGGCGTCAAGAATTTCGCGGCCGTCGTCCTCAACGATCGCGGGCCGAGCTTCAAGAAGGTGCTGCTGATCGAGTACCCGAGCAAGGGGCTCTATCGGATCGCGTTCCAGACGGGCGACGAGGTGCGCGAGGTGCAAACGGCCACCGGACGCGACGTGGTGCCGCTGTTCGTGCCGACTTCGCCGAACGCGGCGTCGGGATTCGTGGTGTTCGCGCCCCGCGCCGAGCTCGTCGAGCTGTCGATGTCGGTGGAGGAGGCGCTCAAGCTCGTGATCTCGCTCGGCGTCGTGGTGCCCGAGGAACGAGCGGCCGCCGCCGCGGCCCCGCCGCTTGCGCGCCCCGGACGTTCCCCCTAAACTCCCGCCTCTTCTTCACGCCGCCTTATCTTTCAACCGCTTACACATTAGCGGCGCCTCTTGGATCGAAACAGGGATCGAAAGAGTCCGGCGGCAGGCTCACGAGGGTAGTGCGATGCGCAGTCATTACTGCGGTCAAGTCAGTCGGGCGGACATCGGCCGCGAGATCCGCGTGGCGGGTTGGGTACATCGGCGCCGGGATCACGGCGGCGTGATCTTCATCGACCTTCGTGACCGCGAGGGATTGCTCCAGGTGGTGTTCGATCCGGATCGCGCCGAGATCTTCCACGAGGCCGAGAAGCTCCGCAGCGAGTTCGTGCTCGCCGTCGAGGGCCGCGTGCGCGAGCGTCCGGCGGGCACGATCAACCCGAACCTCGCGAGCGGCGAGGTCGAGGTGCTCGCCACCCAGCTCACCGTGCTCAACAAGTCGAAGACGCCGCCGTTCCATCACGACGAGCCCGCGAGCGAGGAGCTGCGCCTGCGCTATCGCTATCTCGATCTGCGCCGCGAGCCGATGACGAAGAACCTGCGCTTGCGCCATGCGGTCACGCGCGCGCTGCGCAAGTTCATGGACGACAACGGCTTCGTGGACATCGAGACGCCGGTGCTCGGCAAGACCACGCCCGAGGGCGCGCGCGACTATCTCGTCCCCAGCCGCACGCAGCCCGGCACGTTCTTCGCGCTGCCGCAGTCGCCGCAGCTCACGAAGCAGCTGCTCATGATGTCGGGCCTCGACCGCTACTATCAGATCGTGAAGTGTTTCCGCGACGAGGACCTGCGCGCGGACCGCCAGCCCGAGTTCACCCAGCTCGATATCGAGACCTCGTTCATGTCGGAGGACGAGATCATGGGGCTCATGGAGGAGCTGCTGAGGCAGACCTTCAAGTCGGTGCTCGGCGTCGAGCTGCCGAAGCCGTTTCCGCGCATGAAGTACGCCGACGCGATGCGCCGCTACGGCAGCGACAAGCCCGACCTGCGCAACCCGCTCGAGCTCGTGGAGGTGGCCGATCTCTTCAAGGGCGTGGAGTTCAAGGTGTTCGCGGGTCCCGCGAGCGATCCGAAGAGCCGCATCGCGGCGCTGCGCCTGCCGAAGGGCGGCGAGCTCACGCGCAAGGAGATCGACGACTACACCGCGATGGTGGGGCGCCACGGCGCGAAGGGTCTCGCCTACATCAAGGTGAACGACAAGGCGAAGGGCCGCGAAGGCCTGCAGTCGCCGATTCTCAAGTTCCTGCCGGACGCGGCGATCGCGGGCGTGCTCGAGCGCACCGGCGCCGTGGACGGCGACCTCGTGTTCTTCGGCGCCGACAAGGCCGGCGTGGTGAACGAGTCGCTGAACGCGCTCCGGCTCGCGCTCGGCCGCGACCGCAAGCTCACCACCCACGAGTGGAAGCCGCTCTGGGTCGTCGACTTCCCGATGTTCGAGGTGCTGCCCGAGGGCGGGCTCACGCCGGTGCACCATCCGTTCACGGCGCCGCGCCTGCCGGGCGCCGACGCGGTGTCGATGACGGCCGAGCAGCTCATGGCGGCGCCGGCCACGGCCACCGCGCGCGCCTACGACATCGTGCTGAACGGCTACGAAGTGGGCGGCGGCTCGGTCCGTATCCACAACCCGGAGCTTCAGTCCGCGGTGTTCGACTTGATCGGCATCTCGAAGGAGCAGGCGGAGATCAAGTTCGGCTTCTTGCTGTCGGCGCTCGAATACGGCTGCCCGCCGCACGGCGGCATCGCGTTCGGCGTGGACCGGCTCGTGATGCTGATGGCCGGCGCGGACAACATCCGCGAGGTCATCGCGTTCCCGAAGACCGCCACCGCGAGCGACTTGCTCACCGGCGCGCCGAGCGAGGCCGATCCGCAGCAGCTCAAGGAGCTCGGCATCCGCTTCAAGACCTCCGCGCCGAGCTGAGCCGCCGATGCCGGACGCGCGCGAGCTCAAGCGCCCGGAGTCGGTGTTGGTGGTGATCTACACGCGCGCGCTCGAGTGCCTGCTGCTCGAGCGCGTGCGGCCCGCCGGCTTCTGGCAGTCGGTGACGGGCTCGCTGCGCTGGGGCGAGACGCCCTCCGACGCGGCCGCGCGCGAGGTGCGCGAGGAGACTGGCCTCGACGCCGCCGGGCTCCGCGACGCGAACGTGCGCCACACGTTCCCCATTCTCCCCGAGTGGCGCGCACGCTACGGCGACGGCGTCGACACGAACGTCGAGCACGTCTGGTATCTCGAGCTGCCGGCGCGGCGCGCCGTGACACTCGCGCCGAACGAGCACGTGGGGCACGCGTGGCTGCCGATCGAGGAAGCGATCTCCAAGGCTTCGTCGTGGACGAACCGCACGGCGCTCGAGCGGCTGCGTGACGGCGCCGCGCCGAAATGAGCGGCGTGGTGCGGGCCGAGATTCCGGCGGGAGCCGAACGCGGCGCCCCCGATGCAATCGTGATCGTCCACGGCCTCTGGATGCACGGTCTCGCGATGGAGCTCTGGCGCCGGCGTCTCGCCGCGCACGGCTTGGCGGCGCACGTATTTCACTATCACTCGGTGTCGCGGGATCTCCGCGCAAACGCCGCTCGGCTCGCCGATTTCGTCGCGACGGTGCCGGGCAACACGGTTCACTATCTCGGCCACAGCCTGGGCGGCGTGCTGATCGGCGCGATGCTCGAGCACGCGCCGGCGGAGCGGCCCGGGCGCGTCGTCGGGCTCGGCTCGCCGTTCGCGGGGAGCCGGATCGGCGCGCGCGTGGCGAGCTGGGGCGCCGCGGGCTCACGCTTCATCGGCAAGAGCATCGGCGCGCTCAACGCGCGCGGCGGCTTCGGGCCTTGGCGGGCGCCGCAGGAGCTCGGCCTGATCGCGGGCGACCGGCCGTTCGGAGTCGGCCGCCTGCTCGGCGGTTTCGACGAGCCGAACGACGGCACGGTCGCCCTGTCCGAGACCCGCGTGAGCGGCGCGGCCGACTACATCGTGCTGCCGGTGACGCACACCTCGATGCTGTGGTCGCGGCTCGTGCTCGAGCAGGCGCTCGCGTTCATCCGCACCGGGCGGTTTCGGCGCGGACAAGGCTGAGCTGCGGCGGCCCGGCGCCGCCGTCTTCGGAGCTTCACTCGATAGCGCGCGGCGAGGGGAGTAACCTCGACCCGAGGGCGGGCCCACAGGCGGCGCCGGAGGAGGTTGCCATGCCAAGCCGCGATCGATTGCTCACGCTGGTTGCCGCGACGGCCGTGATTGCGCCATTGACGGTGCAGGCCGACGACAAGAAGAACGAAGACTTCGACCGCGCCCCCGTCGACTGCATCATCGTCAAGAACATCGACCGGACCGACATCATCGACGATCGAACGATCGTGTTCGTCATGCGCGGCAAGAAGAAGATCTACGTCAACAACCTGCCGAGCAACTGCCCGAACCTCGAGTCCTCCGACCGGTTCGGGTATGCGGTCACCTCGAGCCGGCTCTGCAAGGTCGACTTGATCCAGGCGTTGCCGCGGGTCGGAATCCCGATTCCCTGCAGGATCGGCGAGTTCGTACCGATCTCGACCGAGGAGGTCGAAGAGCTGCACGCAATCCACGACCAAGGACGCAAGAGCGACAAGATCGACGTGAAGCCGGTGAATCCTTCGAACGGCGACGCCGCCGGCTCCGACGGCGCCCCGAAGGGCGCCGAGCCCCGCCGCTAGGCGCGAAGCGCGCCATGCGACTGGTCCAAAGGTCGCATGCGCGCTCGACGCGCGCAGTGGTATAAGAACGCGCATGCACGCGCTGCGTCGTCCCGTCCCGCAACACTTACGCAACGCTGCGGCGGCCCTTCTGATTGCGGTCCTTTGCTCGTGCTCCACGCTGCCCAACAGCGACCCGCTGCAGGTGAGCGTGGCGGGCGTCGAGCCGCTCGAGGGCGAAGGACTCGAGCTTCGGCTGGCCGTGAAAGTGCGCGTGCAAAACCCGAACGACGCGGCCGTCGACTACAACGGCGTGGCGCTGTCGCTCGACTTGAACGGGCGCAAGTTCGGCAGCGGCGTGAGCAGCGAGGTGGGCACGGTGCCCCGCTACGGCGAATCCGTGGTGACGATCCCGATCACCATCGGAGTGTTCAACATGGCGCGCCAAGTGCTCGGCCTCGTGAACGGCGGCGACACCAAGGCCGTCACGTACAAGGTCAAGGGCAAGCTCGAGGGCGGCGTGTTCGGCACGCGGCGCTTCGAGGACCAGGGCACGATCGAGCTGCCTACCGACACCGCGGCGAATTGAGCCGCGGTCACTGATAGCGCATCACCTTGACGGGCGCCGCGCGCGCTGCCCGCCAGGTTTGTCCGCCCACGGCGAGCCAGGAGATCGCGAGGCTCATGACGAGCCCCATCGCAAACGGCCACACGCGGAGCGGCATCGGGTCGACGAAGACGCCGAGATAAGCACATAGGCCGAAAGCCCCTCTCGCTCGCGCGGCGCCTTTCACTACGATTACGGCCATGGCAATCGAAAACGCAATGCCCATGGGGTTTCTCGAGTCGGTGGTGCACGCCACGGACTTCTCGCCCGCGAGCGAGCGCGCATTCGCTCACGCGCTCGCGATTGCGGTGCTGCGGCGCACCGAGCTCACGCTGCTGCACGTCACGAGCGGCGAACATCGCGATTGGACCGGCTTCCCGGCGGTGCGCAAGACGCTCGAGCGGTGGAACCTGCTGCCGCCCGGCAGCAAGCAGGAAGACGTGCTGGCCGCGGTGGGCGTGCGCGTGAGCAAGATCGAGATCTCGAGCCGTTTTCCGTCGTTGGCCGTGGCATCTTGGCTCGAATCGCATCCCACCGACTTGCTCGTCGTCGCCACCGAGGGCCGTGAAGGCGTCGCGCGCTGGTTGCACAGCTCCAAGGCGGAAGCGATGGCGCGTTGGTCGCGAACGATGACGTTGTTCGTGCCGGCCGATGCCGAGCGGAGCATCGTCTCGGCCGCCGACGGCCGGCTGCAGCTCGGAAGCGTGCTGGTGCCGGTAGACCGCTTGCCCGATCCGAGCGCCGCGATCGAGCTCGCGCGCCGCGCCGCGGACGTGGTGGGCGATGGTGAGGTCAAGATCGGCCTGCTGCACGTCGGCGACGCGGCGTCGATGCCGCGGCTCGCTACCGAGGACGGACCCCGCTGGAAGTTCGAGCGCGAGGTCCGCGCGGGCGACCCCGTGGACGAGATCGTGACGGCCGCCGCACGGCGCGCCGCCGACCTGCTCGTGATGCCGACGGCGGGACGTCACGGAGTGTTCGAGGCGCTGAGCGGCAGCACTACAGAGCGCGTGCTGCGGCGCGCGCCTTGTCCGGTGCTCGCGGTGCCCGCGCGCGAACGCTGAAGCGAGCGCGCAGCCCTGCGAGCGCAGACGCCGGTGAATCAACGAAAGATCAAATAGAAGACCGCTGCCACCAGCGCGTACTTGAGTGTGAAGTACAAGGGTCTGCTGCGCTTCTTGATGCGCTTGCCGAGCACGCGAATCGGATAGATCGCCTGAAATAGACGGTTGAGCGCGCCCACCTCTTCGCCCGGAACGTTGCGCGTTCGAAACGACCACATCAGCGTGTTGCCGACGAGCTTGTTGAACGCCCGCAGCACGCCCACGCGCAACGGTCGTTCCACGTCGCAGAACAGGATGAAACGATCCTGATCGGTCTCGTTCTCGGCCTTGTGGAGGAACGTCTCGTCGAACAGCACGCCCTCGCCGTCCTTCCACCAATAGCTCTGACCGTCGACGGTGATGCGGCACTTGTCCGAGTTCGGCGTGGCGAGGCCCAGGTGGAAGCGCAGCGAGCCGGCGAACGGATCGCGGTGCACGGGCAGCCGGCTCTTCGGCGCCATGCGGACGAACATCGCGGCGCGCACGGCCGGCACTTGGTCGAGGAGCTCGAGCGTGCGCGGGCAGAGCGCGCGCGCCGAGGGCGGCGGCGGTCCGTACCACTTCAAGTAGAAGCGCTTCCAGCCGTAGCGGAAGAAAGAATTGAATCCCGCGTCGTCGTAGCGCTCGGACCCGCGGATCTCGCCGTGCGAGTACAGCTTCTCGGCTTCCGCGCGCAGCTCCCGCCAATGCTGCTCGAGGAACCGGAGCCCCGGTATCAAATCGAGATCGAGAAACGGCGTGGCGGGAACGGCCGAGGACAAATAGATCGGCACGTTGATCGGCGCGAGCAGCGTGGCGGGGCCGAACACCTCGCGCAGGAAGCCGATGTGCGTGCTGCCGCGAAAATGCGCATAGAGGGAGGTGGGGACGAACAACGCCAGCAGGACGAAAGGTCCTGACGAAACGACGTCCATGATCGATTCGAGAATCACCGGTTGCGATCGTCCCTGCCGCAGCTGGAAAGATGCCAGAGCGGCTCGGCAGGCGCAATTGGCCCCGCCGTCCCGCCGGCGTTACTTGGCCCCGCGGCTGAGCTCGTAGAGCGCGTCGAGCGCCGCGCGCGGCGTGAGCGAGTCCACGTCCAAGTTGGCGAGCCGCTCGAGCACGGCGCGCTGCTGTTCGGTCACGGGCGGCGCGGCCGGCGTGTCGAAAGCTAGCTCGGTTTGCGGGCTCGCGGGCGCGAGCGCCTGCTGATGCTTCTCGAGGCGCCGCAGGTACTCGCGCGCGCGGTCCACCACCTCGCGCGGCACGCCAGCGAGCTCGGCCACGTGCAGCCCGTAGCTCTGGCTCGCGGGGCCCGGCTTCACCGCGTGCAGAAAGATGAGCTCGCGGCCGTGCTCGGTGGCGTCGAGGTGCACGTTCGCGCACGACGCGATGTCTTCGGGCAGCGCGGTGAGCTCGAAGTAATGCGTCGCGAACAGCGTGAGCGCGCCCACCTTCTGCGCGATGTGGCGCGCCGCGGCCCATGCGAGCGATAGGCCGTCGAACGTGCTCGTGCCGCGCCCTACCTCGTCCATGAGCACGAGGCTCGAGCGCGTGGCGCTGTTCAAGATGTTGGCGGTCTCCGTCATCTCGACCATGAACGTGGAGCGCCCGCCGGTGAGGTCGTCCGCCGCGCCGATGCGCGTGAAGATCCGGTCGATGGGCCCGATCGCGGCGGCCGCGGCCGGCACGAAGCTGCCGATGTGCGCGAGGATGGCGAGCAGCGCGGTCTGGCGCATGTAGGTGGACTTACCGCCCATGTTCGGGCCGGTGATGATCAGCATCCGCCGCTCCGCGTCGAGCGCGAGATCGTTCGGAACGAACGGCGCGCCGCTCGACTGCTCCACGCCGAGATGGCGGCCGGCGTTGTACTGGAGCCGCGGCTCGTCGAGAAGCGTGGGCTTCACGAGCGAGAGCGCGGCCGCGCGTTCCGCGAGGTCTGCGAGCACGTCGAGCTCCGCCACGCTTTCCGCGGTTTGCTGAAGGAGCGGCAGCTCGGCGGCCAGCTTCTCGAGCAGCTGATCGTAGAGCTGCTTCTCGCGCGACAGCGCCCGCTCGCGAGCGGAGAGCACTTTGTCCTCGAACTCCTTGAGCTCCGGCGTGACGTAGCGCTCGGCGCCCTTGAGCGTCTGGCGGCGGATGTAGTCGGCCGGCGCGCCGTCGGACTGCGACTTGGTGAGCTCGATGTAGAAGCCGTGCACGCGGTTGTAGCCGACCTTGAGATTGGCGATGCCGGTGCGCTCGCGCTCGCGCTTCTCGAGGTTCTCGAGGAACTGGTCGAGGTTGGTGCTGATCGCCCGGAGCTCGTCGAGCTCGGCGTCGTAGCCCGGGGCGATCACGCCGCCGTCGCGCAGCACCACGGGCGGCGCTTCGACGATCGCGCGCGCGAGCAGCGCGTGCTCGGCAGTGTGCGCGCCGCACTTCGACGCGAGCGTCTGCAGGCGCTCGGCGCCGCAGGCGGCGAACTCGCGCTTGAGCTCCGGCAGGCGGCTCAGGCCTTCGCGCAGCTGCGCGAGGTCGCGCGGGCGCGCGGAGCGCAGCGCGACACGGGAGAGGATCCGCTCGAGGTCGCCGACGTCCTCGAGCAGGTCCTGCATCGCGGTGAGCGGGCAGCGCTGCTCCAGCACCTCGACGGCTTGCTGCCGGCGCTTGAGCTCCGCTCGGTCGCGGATCGGCCGGTTGAGCCAGCGGCGCAAGAGGCGGCTGCCCATCGCGGTGGCGCAGCGGTCCATCAGGCCCGCGAGCGTGTAGTCGTCGCGGGCGCCCAGGCTCGTCTCGATCTCGAGGTTGCGGCGGGTCTGCGCGTCCATGAGCACCGCGTGCTCGCGGCGTTCGCGCGTGAGCGCACGGATGTGCGGCAGCGCGGCGCGCTGCGTGTCCTTGACGTATTGCAGCAGGCACGCGGCCGCACCCACGGCGGCGGGAGCGTCCTCCGCGTCGAACCCCGCGAGATCGCGCGTGCCGAGCTGGGCGCAGAGCAGCCGCTTGCCGGTGCCGGGATCGAAGTGCCACGGCGGCCGGCGCCGCACCGGGGAGCCGTCGAGCCACCGGGGCGCGTCGGCGTCCTCGGCGAGCAGCAGCTCGGCGGGACGCAGGCGCTCGAGCTCGGCGTGCAGCGCGTCCAAATCGTCGAGCTCGGTGAGCGCGAAGCGGCCGCCGCCGGCGAGGTCGAGCCACGCGAGCCCGATTTTCGGCGCGAGCGTGAGCGCGACGAGCAGGCGCGACGTCTTCTCCTCGAGGAGCGCCGCGTCGGTGACCGTGCCCGGCGTGACCACGCGCACCACCTCGCGAGCCACGGGTCCCTTGCTCGTGGCCGGGTCGCCGATCTGCTCGCAGATGGCCACGGACTCGCCGAGCTTCACGAGGCGGGCGAGATACGTGTCCACCGAGTGCACGGGCACGCCGGCCATCGGGATCGGCTCGCCCGCGGATTGGCCGCGTTTCGTGAGCGCGATGTCGATGAGCTTGGCCGTGCGCCTCGCGTCGTCGTAGAACAGCTCGTAGAAGTCGCCCATGCGGTAGAACAGCAGCACGTCGGGAAACTGCGCCTTGATGGCGTGGTACTGCTGCATGACCGGTGTGTGCGGGCTGTTCATCGCTCGAGCGGAACCGGGTTCGACGGGATGGCGGCTATTGTAGTCGGCCGCCCTCGACCGGCCCATAATCGCGCCGATCGGGGGTGTGGTGATGCTGAAGAGCTACTTGCTCCTGGCGCTGCGCCAACTGGCCGCGCAGAAGCTCTACGCGCTCATCAACGTGGCCGGGCTCGCGGTGGGCATCGCGTGCTGCCTGCTGATCGGGCTGTTCGTGCGGCACGAGCTCGGCTACGACCGCTTCTACCGCAACTCCGACCGCATCTACCGTGTGTCGAGCGACACCTTCTCGGTGAACGGCCGGCCCGAGACGCATCGAGCCTCGGCGCCGCCCGCGATCACGCAGGTGCTCAAGGACACGTTCCCCGAGATCGAGCAGATCGCGCGGATGTCCAAGTGCGGAGCGGCGGGCGGCGGCGCCATGATCTCGAGCGACAAGCTGTCGTCGTACGAGCCGGGCTTCACGTCCGCCGACAACGAGATGTTCAAGGTCTTCGACTTCCAGTGGCTCCGCGGCGATCCGGCGACCGCGCTCACGCGGCCCTACACCGCGGTGATCACGGAGAGCGCGGCGCTTCGTTATTTCGGGGGCGTGAACGAAGCGTTCGGCAACACGCTGCGTCTCGAGGTGAACGCGAATCCGTTCGAGGTCGTGGGCGTGATTCGAGACTTGCGGCCGGACACCCACCTCGATTTCAGCGTGATGGTGGATTTCCTGTTCGGTGCGGCCCCGCAAGGAATGCTGAGCTCCTGGGGCCTCAACTGCTTCCACACGTATCTGCTGCTGCGCGAGGGCGCGACGATCGACGCGATCCGGGCAGGGTCGGAGCGGCTCTACGGAAGCCATTTCCTCGAAGGCTCGGTCGTCGGGGCCGGCTACACGGTTACGCCGATCACCGACATCCACTTGCGCTCGAATCGCCAGGGCGAGATGCGCCCGCCCGGCAGTGCCGCCACGGTCTACGCGTTCGCCGCCGTGGCCGCGTTCATCTTGCTGATCGCCTGCGTGAACTTCATGAACCTCGCAACCGCGCGTGCCGCGCAGCGGGCGAAAGAAGTGGGTCTGCGCAAGTCGATCGGCGCGCGGCGCTCGCAGCTCGTGGGCCAGTTCTTGGGTGAGTCCGTGCTGCTGGCGTGCGTGGCCACGTTCTGCGCGGTGGGCCTGGCTTTGCTTGCGAAGCCGATCTTCAGCGAGCTCATCGAGCAGCCGCTCGAGCTCGGCGGCATCGGTGTCGCGCTGCCGCTCGCGCTCGTGGCGCTGGCGGCCGTGGTGGGGCTCGCGGCCGGAAGCTATCCCGCGTTCTATCTCGCCGCCTTCAAGCCGGCGCGGGTGCTCAAGGGCGACGCCACTCGGAGCAGCGGTGCGGCGCAATTCCGCAGGGTGCTCGTGGTGCTGCAATTCGCGATCTCGATCGCGCTCGTGATCGCGACGGTGATCGTGTTCGAGCAGACGCGCTTCGCGCGCAACATCGAGCTGGGTTACGACAAGGAGCAGGTCGTGGTGCTCACCGGCGCGCCCACGCGCGGTCTCGGGCAGCAATGGCCGACCATGAAACAGGCGCTGCTCGCCGAGCCCGAGATCGTGGCGGTGAGCGCGTCGAGCGCGCCGCCCGGCAACCCGTACGGCACCAACAACATCTCCGTGCG
>DASUFK010000211.1:0-3323 GCA_036274615.1 Gammaproteobacteria bacterium
CGTCTCACGGCGCACACGCACGATGCCGTCGCCGGGCTGCACGGCCTTCTTCGCGGACTGCGGGGATATGCGGCCGATGCCGGTGGTGTAGACGATTCTGCCGTCGCGGGAGGTCATGGCCCTGAAGCATAGCCTCCAGCAGGGCACTGGCTAAGCGCGGAAAGCGAGGCGGCGAGCGACGGCAATCGGTAACCTATCCGTATCCACGTCCTCGCTAGCCTTCGCCGTGCAGGTCTCCGCCGAAGAAATCGGAGCCGCTTCAACCGTCCTTGGGGGTGCACGATGAAAGTTCTGCGTTATTCGACCGCCGCGGCCGTCAGCTTGGCCTTCCTCTCCGACGCGCACGCGCTGTTGCTCACCGACGTTCATACCGCAAGCTTCAACGCGGGAATCTTGGACCCGGGCTCGGACTTGGAAGGTGAATTCTTGCTGGAACGATTCGGCTCGGTGGCCTTCATCGAGCTGCCGCGGTTCGATGCCGCGCTCGGAACGCTTCAAAGCGTGCAGTTGTCCATGACGTCCGAAGCGTTTGGCACGGTGCTCGCGTCTGCCAGCGACGACGATCCCGACGGCATCCTCCAAACCAACGACACCAGCCTCTCGTATCGATTGAACGTCGAACGCCTCATGCATCTCTTCGACCCGATCATGAGCGACGTCGTGCTCAACTCGGGGGTTGCGGAGTCGTGCAGTGAAACCAAGGGCATCCTCGGCGGGCTCGCCACCTGCGGCGCCACCGGCACGATGGGCATCACGCCGTTCAACTGGGACTTCCCGGTGGCCGGGCTCGATCTCGCCCTGTTCGTGGGGCTCGACCCGCTGAATCTTTTCGCGCGGACGACGACGCAGCTGTTCGGCGCGTGCGATTCCGACGACGACGGCGACCGCTGCCACGCCTCGTACGTCATGAACTGGGGCGGCGACGTCTCGGTGAGCTACTCCTATCTCGTTCCCGATGGCAATGGCGGCAACGGTGGGAATGGCGGCAACGGCGGCAATGGTGGGAATGGCGGCAACGGCGGCACGCAGGTTCCGGAGCCGGCCACGGCCGCGCTGCTCGGCACCGGCTTGCTCGCTCTCGCGCTCACTCGACGCCGCCGCCTGCCCGGCGATCAGAGCGACTCGCGCATCTCCTCGTAGAGCGACCGCACCGCGCGGCTCGGTTTCGTCCCGACCAGCGCGGCGAGCATCGCCTCGCAGCGGCGGTAGACGGCGAGCGCGTCCGCGGGCCGGCCGAGCCGCCGGTAGCAGCGCATCAGCCGCGCATAAATCTCCTCGGCGGCCGGCTCCGCGTCGATCCCCCGCTCGTAGAGAATGCCGGCGTGGGAGTCGTCGCCCCGGCTCTCCAGGGCGTCGCCCGCGAGCATCACACCCCGGACGTACTTGCTGCGCAGCCGCTCGCGCGCTCCGAGCGCCCAGTCGCGAGCGTCGCCCGCGAGAAATGGCCCGTGATACAGGGACAGCACCCGATCGACGGTATCGGTGGCGGTGGCGCCGGTTTCGCCGGCGGCGCGGCCCCGAGCGCTCGCCTCGCCGAACCAGCGCTCGAACGTCCAGACGTCGACGCTCGTGCACTGCGGGTCGAGGGTCACTTCGCCGCTTTCCACGTGCAGCACCTCGACGCCGAGCAGGCGTCGCAACCGGTGCAGCGACACCTTGAACGCGCGGTGCGCCGCGTCGCCCTCGGCGTTCGGCCAGAGCATCGCGGTGAGACGATCCACCGCCACCTTGCGGCCCCCGAGCGCGATCAAGAGCTTCAACAGGTCGAGCGGCCGCCGTTGCGCCTTGCCGGAAAACCCGAGGCGCTTGCCGTCGATGACCACGTCGAAGCGGCCGAGCGTGAAGATCCGCAAGCGCCACGGCCAAATCTCCGTATCGGGCGCCGGCGGAGGCAGGCCGCGCACACGAATCAGCCGCTCCACGTGCTCCGTCTCGATGCCTGCAGCGAGCGCCGCCGCGCAGAGCCGCGACATCAGGGGCGGAATCCAGATCAGGCAATGCACGAAGCCCGAGCGCCGTGCAGTCCCAAACGCTTCGCCGAGCGTGGCGAGGAGCTCGCCCTGCGCACCGTCGCACCTGCGCAGCACCTCGCACTTGAACAGCAGCGCGGTGAACGCGACCACGCCGTGTGCGCCCGTGCTGCCGCGAACCGCCTCGGCGGCGGCCTCCAAGGCCTCGCGCATCCTGCCGCACTGAGCGAAGGCGAGCGCCGCCAATGAGAAGCTGCAAACGAGCGATGAGCGGCTCGCGTGTACGCGCGTGATCCGCGTAGCTTGCTCCGCATGCTCGACGGCGGTGTGCGGCCGGCCCTCGAGGAGCGCGAGCCAGGCGCGCAAGTGCTGATAAAGCGCGACGTCGTTCGGTTTCTCGCGATCGATCTGCGGCGCAAGCTCGTCGAGCATCTCGGCAGCGAGCGCGGCATTCGATTCGGCGAGCACGATCCAGATGTCGAGCAGCCGCAAGACCGTGCGCATCGGCTGAAGACCGCTCTCCGCGAGCAGTTGCAGCGCTTCTGCTTGCCGGCGCCGCGCCGCGGTCATCGCTCCGGCGTGGAACAAATACGTGGCCTCACCCCAGATCCAGCCGGCCTTCTGGAGCGGCGACGCTTCCGGCGACTCGGCGAGCGGCCTGAGCTCGTTCAACACTTCCTTCGCGGCGTCGGAGCTCGCCACCTGGTTACGATGAAACAGCAGCTGACTTGCCGCTGCGAGCCGCTCGCCTGCCGGGAGCGGCGCGCGGCACAACGCTGCCACCCGATCCGCGCAGATCTCGCCGAGCGGAAACTCGCCCACCTCGAACGAGAAGACGAACAGCAGTGCCGCCCATGCTCGCAGCTCCGCGATCTCGTCGGAGAAGCGCGGTGCGCGCTCGAGCAGCTCCGTGAGTATCCGCAGCCAGCGCCGGCGGTCCGCGAAGTTGCCCCACTCCGCGAAGTTGGCCGTGATCGCGAGGCTCGCACAGAGCGCTTGGCCCGCCTCGTCCGCCGCCGCAACGAACGCGCCGTACGCGCGCTCGATGCTCGGGGCGCTGTTCGCGGGATCGAGCTGGGCCGCGCACACCGCTTCCCAGTAGAGCAGCCGCGCGCTTGCATCCACGTGACTTCTGGGCAGGCGCGCGATCCACTCGTGCAGCGTCTGCACGCGGCCCTGGGCGAGCAAGGCCGGTGCGCCTGAGCGCACGATGTCGGCGGCGAGCTCCCAGTCCGACGTGGCCGCGAACAAGGCGAGCGCCGCCTCGTGATCGCCCTCCTCGCGCAGCGCGTCGGCCGACCGGCGCATGAGCCGCGCGCATTCGTCGGGCGTATGCGTGCCCTCGACCGTGAG
>DASUFK010000212.1:0-3113 GCA_036274615.1 Gammaproteobacteria bacterium
GAGCGCGCCGAAATCGGTGAACTGACCGCCGATCCGAAACGTGAGGATCCGGCTCGGCTCGAACCCGGGATCGACGCGGGACAACGCGTCGAAGCTCCGAATCAGGAGCCCGGCGCCGGTGAGCAGCGTCACGGACAGCGCCACCTGCACGCCCACGAACAGCCACTGGAGCGTGTGACGCCCCGATACCTGCGAGCGGCGCGCGTCGAGCAGCGCGCCGCTCAAGCTCGCGCGCGAGCTGCGGATCGCCGGCGCGAGGCCGCAGAGCAGCGTCACCGCCACCACGGCCACGAGCGTGTACAGCAGGATTCGCCAGTCGAGACCGAGCTCGTCGACGCGCGGGAGATCCGGCACGAGCCTGCGCAGCGCGAACGACGCTCCGAACGCGAGCACGAGCCCGAGCAGCGCGCCCGCGGCAGCCAGCACGGCCGTCTCCACGAGCACCTGAACGCCGATCGACCGGGACGACGCGCCGAGCGAGAGGCGCACCGAGACCTCCGGCTGGCGGCGCGCGGCGCGCGCGAGCAGCAGCGCCGCGATGTTGGTCGACGCGATCAGCAGCAGCACGGACACGGCGCCGAACAGGAGCAGCAGCGAGCTCCGCACGCCGCCGACGGTGGTCTCCTTCAGCGCTTCCACGTAGACGCCGAGGTCGCGGTCGGTGTCGGGATATTGCTGGCCGAGCCGCTGCTGGATGAGATTGAGATCGGCGCGCGCCTGCTCCACGGACACGCCGGGCTTGAGCCGGCCGTAGCCGCGATACCAAAGATTGCCGCGCTGCAGCACGAACGGCTCGTAGACCGTGGGCGTGAAGAAGTCGACGTCGCGGTCCGGAAAGCGAAACGACTCGGGCAGCACACCCACGATCGGCACCGAGTTGTCGCCGATATGGAGCTGCCGCTCGAGCACGTCGGCGGCGCCATCCAGCCGCTGAGTCCAATAGCGGTGCGTGATCAGCGCCACCGGCGACGCGCCGGCCCGACTCTCCTCCGGCGTGAAGCCGCGGCCGATCGCAGGGACCGTGCCGAACACGTCGAGCAAGCGCGGCGCCACGTGGGCGAGCCGGTACTTCTCCGGCAGGTCGCCCGAAGTCTCGGACACGTCCTCGCGGTAGTAGCCCGAGATCGCCTCGAACGTCGCGGTGGCGGCATTCCATTCCTCGAGCCGCACCGGCGCGGTGTTGCTCGTGGGCGCCGTGGGCCGCGACTCGTTGACGACCACGAGCCGGTCCGCATTCGTAAACGACAGCGGCCGCAGCAGGATCGCGTCGATCGCGGAGAACACGGTGCCGTTGGCGCCGATCGCGAGCGCGAGCGTGGCGATCACCGTGAGCGTGAATCCCGGCGAGCGCGCGAGCACCCGCCCCGCATACCGAACGTCGCGCGCCAGCGTCTCCATCGGCTCTCCCCGCAGTGACCCGGATGAGATGCGCCCGCCGCGAGAAAGGTTACGCGGTGTCAGACACCAATCAAATCGCGACGGAGAGCGGCGGGTCGTCGAGCGCGGCGCGCTGCTCGAGCAGCGCTTGCACGTGCTGCTCCCAATAGCGGGGCTCGGCGAGCCAGGGGAAGGCGCGCGGAAACGCGGGGTCGTGCCACCGGCGCGTGATCCACGCCGTGTAGTGCATGAGCCGGAGCGAGCGCAGCGCCTCGACCAGCCGCAGCTCGCCGTAGTCGAAGTCGGCGAACTGGCTGTAGCCCTCGAGCAGGTCGCCGAGCTGCGCTTCCATCTCGTCGCGATTGCCCGCGAGGAACAGCCAGATGTCTTGCACGGCGGGGCCGTTCACGCAGTCGTCGAGGTCCACGAAATGCGGACCGTCGTCGGTCCAGAGCACGTTGCCGCGGTGGCAGTCGCCGTGGATCCGCAGCGCGCGATAGGCGCCCACGTCGTCGAACGCGGCGTCGACCGAGTCGAGCAGTTGCGAGGTGACGCTCGCGTAGCTGTCCACGAGGTGCGGCGGAATCCAATCGCTGTCGAGCAGATCCTCCACCGACCGGCGGCCGAGCTCGTCGCGCGACAGCGTGGCGCGCACGGCGAACCGGCGCGCGCCGCCGATCGCGTGCAGCCTTCCCAAGAACCGCCCCATCCACACGCGGTCGTCCTTGCTGCCGAGCTCGGGCCAGCGGCCGCCGCGCCGCTCGTAGACGGCGTAGCGATAGGCGTCGTGCTCGTGCAGCGTTTCGCCGTCGTGCACGAGCGGCGGCACCACCGGCACCTCGGCGCCCGCGAGCTCTAGCGCGAACTCGTGCTCCTCGCGGATCGCGTCGTCGGACCAGCGGCCGGGACGGTAGAACTTGGCCACGACGAAGCCGTCGTCGGTGCCGATCTGATACACGCGGTTCTCGTAGCTCGCGAGCGCGAGGATGCTGCCCGTGCACACGAAGCCGCAGCGCTCGACCGACGCCATGATGACGTCGGGCGTCAAGTGCTCATAGGGGACTTCGTCGTTCACCGTGTCTGACACCCATGGTGTCTGACACCAGGAGTGTCAGACACCGTTCCACGCGTACAATGCCGCCGACCATAGTAACCGCCTGGGAGCTCGCGTGAGGTACTCGCGGCGCAAGGTGCTCGGTGCAGGGCTCGGGCTCGCAACGGTGGGCGCGCTGCGCGCACGAGCCGCGCGCGCGGCGGAGCTCTCGACCAATCCCTTCACTCTCGGCATCGCGTCGGGTTATCCCGAGCCGAACGCGGTGGTGCTCTGGACGCGGCTCGCGCCCGAGCCGCTCGCGCCGGGCGGCGGAATGCCGAACGCGCCGGTGGCGGTGGAGTGGGAGATCGCCGAGGACGACGCGTTCCGCAAGATCCGCCGCAAGGGCACGGCCTACGCCACGCCGGACTGGGCGCACTCGGTGCACGTCGAAGCCACGGGGCTCGAGCCCGCGCGCGACTACTGGTACCGCTTCACGAGCGGCGGCGCGCGCAGCCCGGTGGGCCGCACGCGCACCGCGCCCGCCGCCGGCGCGGCCGTGGCCGAGCTGAAGCTCGCGGTGGCGTCGTGCCAGTACTACGAGTGGGGCTACTACGCCGCGTATCGCGCAATCGCGGAGGATGCGCCCGACCTCGTCGTGCACGTGGGCGACTACATCTACGACCAGCGCGGCGTCGAGCGT
>DASUFK010000213.1:0-13885 GCA_036274615.1 Gammaproteobacteria bacterium
TGTCCCTGTTTTCTAGAAGTGGATGACGGAGCGGATGCTCTTGCCCTCGTGCATGAGGTCGAACGCGTGATTGATCTCCTCGAGGCCCATCGTGTGGGTGATCATCTCGTCGACCTTGATCTCGCCGTCCATGTACTGCTCGACCATGCCGGGTAGCTGGCTGCGGCCCTTCACGCCGCCGAACGCGCTGCCGCGCCAGACGCGGCCCGTGACGAGCTGAAACGGCCGCGTGGAGATCTCCTGGCCCGACGCCGCGACGCCGATGATGATCGACTCGCCCCAACCGCGGTGGCAGCACTCGAGCGCCGAGCGCATGAGCTGCGTGTTGCCGACGCACTCGAACGAGTAGTCGACGCCCCACTCGGTCAAGCCGACGATCACCTGCTGGATCGGCTTGTCGAACTTCTTCGGGTTCAAGAAGTCGGTGGCGCCGAGCGCGCGCGCCATCTCCTCTTTGCCGTCGTTGATGTCGACGGCGAAGATGCGCTCCGCCTTCGCCATCACCGCGCCCTGGATCACGCTCAAGCCCACGCCGCCGAGACCGAACACGGCGACCGTGGAGCCGGGCTTGACCTTGGCGGTATGCAGCACCGCGCCGATGCCCGTGGTGATGCCGCAGCCGAGCAGACACACCTTCTCGAGCGGCGCCTTCTTGCTGATCTTGGCCAGCGCGATCTCGGGCAGCACCGTGTACTCGGAGAACGTGGACGTGCCCATGAAGTGCAGGATCTGCTTGCCCTTGCTGGAGAACCGGCTCGTGCCGTCGGGCATCACGCCCTTGCCCTGGGTCGCGCGGATCGCGACGCACAGGTTGGTCTTGCCCGACTTGCAGAACTTGCACTCGCCGCATTCGGGCGTGTAGAGCGGGATCACGTGATCGCCGGGCTTCACGCTCTTCACTCCGGCGCCGACCTCCTCCACCACCGCGCCGCCCTCGTGACCCAAGATCGTGGGGAACGCGCCTTCGGGGTCCGCGCCCGACAACGTGTACGCGTCGGTGTGACAGACGCCGGTGGCGACGTTGCGGATCAGAACCTCGCCTTTCTTCGGGCCCTCTAGGTCGACCTCTTCGATCACCAACGGTTTGCCCGCCGCGTAGGCGACGGCAGCTCTGGTCTTCATGAGAACCCCCTGCAAGGTCGTTGTGGTTTGGGCATGATTGTAGGGGCTTCGGTGACGCGCGAACAGTCGAGATGGAAATCTACCTCGGGCTCGGATCGAACTTGGGAGACCGGCGCGCGCATCTCGCTCGCGCGCTCGAAGAGCTCGCCGCCGGCGGCCTTCGCGTGCGCCGAGTCTCGCCGGTCGTCGAGTCTCCCGCTCTGCTGCCGGATGACGCGCCCACCGAGTGGAACCGGCCGTTTCTGAATCTGATCGCAGAGTGCCGCGGCGACGCCACGCCGCACGAGCTGCTGGATCTCGCCCAGCGCGTGGAGCTCTCCCTCGGGCGCGGCGAGCACGCACGCTGGTCGCCGCGGCCGATCGACGTCGACATCCTGCTCTACGGACGCGAGGAGCTCGCGACCGAGCGCGTGCAGATTCCCCATCCCGGCTTGACGCACCGCGCGTTCGTGCTGTCGCCGCTCGCGATGCTCGCGCCGCGGCTCACGATCCCCGGACGCGGCACGGCCACGGTGCTCGAGTGGTCGCGGCGCGCGGGCGTGATCCCGATCTGGATGGGCATCGCGAATCTCACGCCGGACTCGTTCTCCGACGGCGGCGAGCTCGCGGATCCCGCAGCGCTCGACGCCCACGTCGACGCGATGCTCGCGGCCGGCGCGGAGATCGTCGACTTGGGCGCCGAGTCGACGCGTCCCGGTGCAACGCCGCTCTCTGCGGACGAGGAATGGGCGCGGCTCGAGCAACCGCTCGAGCGAATCGTCGCCAAGCACGGCGGCGCACTGCTGCGCGCGCTCGTGAGCGTGGACACCTATCACCCGGAGACCGCGCGGCGCGCGCTCGCCGCCGGCGCGGACCTGATCAACGACGTGAGCGGGCTCACGCAGCCCGCGATGCTCGAGCTGGCCGCCGGCAGCGGCAAGGACTGGGTGGCGATGCATCACGTGAGCGTGCCCGCCGACCCGAGGCGCGTGCTGCCGCCCGATCAGGATCCCGGCGAGGCCGTCGAGCGCTGGCTCGCCGAGCGCATCCCCGAATGGGAACGAGCCGGGCTCGACCTCGAGCGCGTGGTCTTCGATCCGGGTATCGGCTTCGGCAAGAGCCCGCTGCAATCGCTCAAGCTCTTGCGCCACCTGCGCCGCTTCGAGCGCTACGGTCTGCGCTGCCTCGTCGGCCACTCGCGCAAATCGTTCATGCAAGCGTTCGCGGGCGGCGACAGAGCCGAGCGCGACCTCTTCACGGTCGGCGCATCGCTCGCGCTCTGCGCGCAAGGAGTGGAGATCGTGCGCGTGCACAATGTGCACGCGCACGTTGCGGCGTATCGCGGCTGGTCACACGTGAGCCGTTAACGGGCGGCGGGCGCGGCTCCGGCAGCGGCGGGCTTGCCGAGGCCGAACGCCTGCAGCACCTTGTCGACGTTGCCGCGCGAGGTGGTCCACAGCGCCTTCACGTCGGCCGGCACCGCGGCGTTGGCGAACACCGGATCGAGCTTGTCCGCGAGCGTCTGGATCTGGCGCGCTTCGGCCGTGGCCGGGTCGCCCTTGTCGACGCGGCCGTGGAGGGTCTTCGCGGCTGCGCCGAGGCTGTCGAGACCGGAAGTCGCCGCACCGCTCACGGTGGCGAGCGCGGGATTGCCCTTCGCCGCCTTCGACAACGGGCTGCCGATGGTTTTCGGGGCCTTCTCGAGCGCGCTCAGGGACTGGGTGAGCTCGCCGTCACCGATGCGGCGTACGACGGCGTTCGCCGCCGGGGGAAACGTCGCGCCATAGGCCGCGGCCAGCCGATTCAGATCGGCCGCGAACCGATCCCATTCGCTCGCTCCGGCGAGCGTGCTGTGCTCGTGCATGTAGGTGTTCGCCGGTGCGGCCTTCTTCAACAGGTCGGCGACTTCCGAGCTCGCGGCGTATTTGTCGTTGAAGCGATCGCCGAGCGTCTTGGTGGCGGTTTCCAAGTCGTCGAGATAGCGCTCCACGTCCACCTCGCCCGTTGCAGTGCGGATCACGCTCTTCCTGAAATCCTTGTCGAGCGCGCTGCGGTACTCCTTCAGGTTCTTGCCGAGCGAGTCGACGAGCTTCACCACTTGCTTGTCGGTGCTCCGCTCGAATGCGTTCTGCGCCGATGCCGTGGTTGCCACGATTGCAAGTAGCGCAGCGCCGGCGAGTGCGAATTTGATTCTCATTGGTAATCCCCCGATTGATGCCGTCCGAGCCCGTTTGACGACACGCAGCTAACCGTCGATGAGGAATGCTCACCATTGGACCAAAGCCCCACCGCGACGACCGCGCGGCGGGCGCGGCGCCGGCGGCCACCCCGAATGGGACGAAAGTCCAAGTGGCGCACATGCCGAGCCCGCGTGCGTAATTGCGCGGGTTTGCGGCGGCTCGGGGATAAGCCGTGGCACGGACGTCGAACACTGGAAAGACCCATGTAGCCGCGTGGACGGCGTTGCTGCTGCTCGTGCTCGGCTCCGTGCTCGTGGGCCTGTTCATCGCGGGCAGGTTGTTGCTGTCGCTCGACGGCGATCAAGACGTCGAGGCGACCCAGTCCCTGGCGCGCCCGAAGGCGGCCGCATGCGCGCTCCCTGCGCATGCGGCACTTGCGCCGCGGGTTACTCGGCGAGGGCGATGCCGGAGCCGCCCATTTCCTTCGGCACGTCCTTGAGCTTCGGCAATCCGTCCTTGATCGGCAGCTTGGTCTCCTGATAGTTCACGTGAACGCCGGCGCGGTACGGGAAGTCCGGAATCACCGCCGCATACACGTCGACGAGCCCCCAGTGCGGGTGCTCGGTGAGCAGATGGCCGCCGCAAACCATGCACCACTTGCGGTAGCTCTTGGGCGTCTTGTGATACGTGCCAATCTTGTCGGCGCCGCGAGTCACGCGCACGGCCTCGGGCTTCCAGAGCGTGAAGGCGTTGACGGGTCCGGCCGACCAATGGCGGCACGAGTCGCAGTGGCAGTAGCCCATGGCGACCGGCTCGCCGGTCACCGTGAGCTGCACGGCGCCGCAGAAGCAAGCGCCGCGGTGAGTAGCGTCAACTTGCGTCGGCTGGTGGCTCGAGGTCTGGGTGGTCATGTTCGCGTCCTTTCGTTTCGACTGCGCTGCGCGCCGAAGCGAAATTGCTCGGCGTCCGCGCGACGCTAGTATCCCGGCGCTTCCGAAGCGCGTCTTAACCGCGACACCGCGGCCCTTGCCTGAAGCTCCTCGGTTGGGAGCGCAACGAGCGGCTCAGCTCGAGGCCGTCGGCTCGAGAACGGCGAGCAGCGCCGCCGCCTTGTCGAAGCTCTCTTGATACTCGGCGTCCACGTTCGAATCCGCGACCACGCCGCCGCCCGCCCAGGTGTAGACGTGCTCGCGGTGCTGTACGAGCGTGCGGATCGCAATGTTGGTATCCATGTTGCCGTCGTAGCCCACGTAGCCGATGCAACCGCAGTACACGCTGCGGCGCTGCGGCTCGAGCTCCTCGATGATTCGCATCGCTGCGACTTTCGGCGCGCCCGTGATCGAGCCCCCCGGGAAGCAGCCGGCGAGCACGTCGAGCGCGTGCTTGCCGGGTGCGAGGTGCCCTTCGATCGTGCTCACGAGCTGGTGCACGGTGGCGTAGCTCTCCACGTCGAAGAGCTTCGTCACGCGCACCGAGCCCGGCTCGCAGCTCTTGCCGAGATCGTTGCGCAGGAGGTCTACGATCATCACGTTCTCGGCTCGGTCCTTGACGCTCCCGCGCAGCTCCTCCGTGAGCGCACGGTCGCGCACGGCGTCGGCGGCCCGCGGCCGCGTACCCTTGATCGGCTTCGTCTCGACGCGGCGGCCGTCCACCCGCAGGAAGCGCTCGGGCGACGACGACAACACCTTACCGTCGGGAAAATCGAGGAACGCGGCGAACGGCGCCGGATTGACCTCGCGGAGGCGCAGATAGGCGTGCCAAGCGTCGCCGTCGGCGCGCGCGGTGAAGCGTTGCGTGAGATTCACTTGATAGCAATCGCCGCGGCGAATGTGGTGCTGCACGCGCGCGAACGCGGCCGCGTACTCCTCGCGGCTCACGCCGGCGCTCGGCCGCGACAGCACTCGAAACGGCGCCGGCTCCTTCGACGCCTTCGTGTGCAACCGCTCCACGAGCTGCGCCCAGCGCGCGAACGTGAGCGGATCCCGGCCGAGACCCGCGAGCCAGGTCCTGCGATCGACGCGGTCGACGATCACGGCCCAGTCGTAGATCCCGATCGCAAGCTCGGGCATGTCGATATCGGCCTGCGCGAGCGCCGGGATGCGCTCGAAGCGCCGCCCGAGGTCGTAGCTCACGTAGCCGAGCGCGCCGCCGAAGAACGGCAGGCCCTGCACGCTGGCGCAAGGCGAGCCGAGGGCCTCGCGAACGAGCTCGAACGGCGCGCGAGTCGACTCGGCGGCCGAGCCGTCGCGGCGGGCGATCTCGGTGACCGAGCCGCGGGTGCGTAGAGTGATGCACGGGTCGGCGACGAGCACGTCGTAGCGCGCGCCGGCGAGCGGCGAGGAACTGTCGAGCCACGCGGGCCACGGCAAATCGGCGATACAGCGGAAACGCGGCGCTACCGCATCCCAATGCTCGAGCTCTGTGATTCTGGGTGTGATCAAGGGAACACGCCGGCGCCGCGCGGCGGCGCCGCGCGGTGAACCGAGTACTGGTGAGTCGTCGCGAACGAGTGTACGGTCGCCGCTGCGGGAAGGAAATCCCGCGCCTGCCGCCACTCGGGGGAAGCACGATGACGAACTTCGCGCGCCGCACGCTCAAGATCAACGGCATCGACACGGTCGTGCTCACGGCCGGCAGCGGACCGCCGCTCGTGTACCTGCACGGCGCGGGCACGGTCACGCGCTTCGACTTCGCCGCGCCCTGGTTCCGGCGCTTCCAGGTGATCGTCCCCTATCATCCGGGGTTCGGCGAATCGGCGGCCGACCCCGACGTCACCGAGATCCACGACTACGTGCTGCACTACTTGGCGCTGTTCGAGGCGCTCGAGCTCACGAAGGTTCGGATCGTGGGGCACTCGATGGGCGGCTTCATCGCGGCCAAGCTCGGCGTCGAGCACGCGTCCTTGATCGAGCGCCTCGCGCTCGTCTGCCCGATCGGCATTCCGACGCCGGGTCATCCCACCGTCGACTTCCTGAAGGTGCCTCCCCCGGATCTCCCCGCGCTGCTCGGCCACGATCCGCGGACCGTCATCAAGCACCTGCCGGCCGGCGCGCCGGACGCGGCATTCATCGCGGAGCGTCAGAAGGAAACCGTGACCGCGGAACGCGTGCTCGGCGACGCGCCCTACGACGTCAAGCTGCCGCGCTACCTGCATCGCCTCACGATGCCGCTGCTGCTCGTGTGGGGAAAGGCCGACCGGCTCACGCCGGTGGCGCAGCAGCGCGAATGGTCGCGGCTCTTGCCGCGCGCCGAGGTGCGGCTCTACGACAATGCCGGACACCTCGTGCTCGACGAGGCGCCGGCGTCGGTAACCGACATCGCCGAGTTCTTCGGCGCGCGCTGAGCCGCAAGTCCGCAGCGTCCGGGCGCGTTCCGCCCAGGTCTACCGCGCGGTGGCGCTCGGAGTAGCCGGCTCGCCGGCCTTGCGCTCCTCGGCGCGGGCCGCGCTCAAGATGTTGCGCAGCCCGAGGTTGCCTTCGTGGCACGCGTACTCGAACGGCGCGGCGTCGTCGCGCTTCTTGAGCGGCATCTCGAACGCCCACGGCGCCGTCCACGTGGCCGGATCGTCGAACCGCACTTGCCAGCTCAGCGTGCCGTCCTCGACCGGCGTGAAGCGCTCGGTGATCTTGAGGGCGGGACTCGCGTTGCGGTAGGCGGCGGCCTCGCGGATGTTCGTGGTCTCGACGACGAGCGTGTCGCCCTCCCAGTGCCCGCGCGCGTCGCCCATCAAGAAGCCCAGTGCGGGCGCGGGGTGCGGCGACCCGTCCAGCGGTATGACTCGCGTCTCGTGCACCATCTCGTAACGGATCGCGACGAATCCCGGCGACTGCGTGATCTCGTACGCGTTGCCGTAGATCATCGGCATCATCGAGTTCGGCAGCCCGAGCGAGATGCAACGATCGTAGAGGCTCATGTCGGTGTACGTGTCGGGCGCCTCGCGCTTCGCGAGCGCTTGCCGCGCCTTCTGCGCGCGCTGCCGTCCCTCCTCGGTGACCGCGGGCACCTTGCCGTCGGCCGGCTCCGACACGAACCACGGCCGGCCGTTCTCCGCGTCGAGATACTCGTACCAGTGCGGCGGCCCGGCGCCGGTGTCGTTGTCGCGGCTGCCGCCGATCCGCGCCGCCATGGCGCGGCCGGCTGCCGAGCGCGCCACCATGAGCTCCTTCATCTCGGCTGGACCGAAGTCCTCTCGCCGTTTACCGGCCAGGTCGTCGGGCCGCTCGAACGGCGTGCCGTACTCGTCCTTGTTGGTGTACGTGCCCTCGATCGCGGGATCGCCCCACGAGGTTCGCGGGAGCCGGCCCGCGCCGGCGGAAGGCGCCGCCGCCGAGCCCGTGGACGGGCTCTGCGCGTCGGGCGCGCAAGCCGCCGCCGATAGCGTGATCGCAAGAAGTACGAGATGGCGAGATTCCATGGCGTGCTCCGTCGCGTGTCGCGGTTAGGAATGATGCTGCCCGTATCGAACCAGTCCGGAGGCGCCTTGTCCAGCCTGCAGGCTCACGAGGCGCTCGCTCACCTCCCACAGCCGCGCGGCCGCGGCCGCGTCGTCCGCGGCGGCGGCCGGTGGCCTTTGCCGGCAGCGCTCGAAGTACTTGCCCGACACGCCGCTCACTTCGGGCGACGCCGCCAGGTAGACCGACGTCGCGGCGCCCCGCTCCGGCGACAGGAGCAACAGCCGGCCGACCACGGAGAAAATCTTGGCGCCCGCACCGAGCCCGTTGAAGATGTTCGTGTAGACCATGCCGGGGTGCAGGCTGTTGGCGGTCACCCCGGTCCCCGCGAGGCGGCGCGCGAGCTCCGCCGTGAACAACACGTTGGCGAGCTTCGACGCTCCGTAGGCGCGCAAGCCGTTGTACTTACTCCGCTCGAGTTGCAGGTCTTCGAAGTCGATGCGCGCGCGCCGGTGCGCTTCCGACGCCACGTTCACTATCCTCGCGCCACCCGGCAGCGCGTGGAGCAACAGATTGGTGAGCAGGAACGGCGCGAGATGGTTGACGCCGAACTGGCGTTCGAAGCCGTCGGCCGTAGTCTCGCGGGACCGGAGCATCGTGCCGGCATTGTTCACGAGCACGTCCACGTGCTCCGCCGCGAGCTCGCCGGCCATGCGCCGCACGTCGGACAGTGACGCGAAGTCCGCGACGACGCCCGCAATCGCGCCGTTGCCGGTGCTCGCCGCGATCTCGCGGCGCACGGCTTCGACCGCGGCCGCGTCGCGTCCGTGCACGACCACGGCCGCGCCGAGCGCGGCCAGCGCCTGCGCCGTCGCGCGGCCGATCCCGTGAGTGGCGCCGGTGACGACACAGCGCCGCCCCGCGAGGTCGACCATGGGCCCGTCCGTCACCGCCGTGCCGGCGCTCACGCCGGCGGCTGCGCGAGCACCGCGGCGACGTCCTGCTCGATCTTCTCGGGTGTGTCGCTCGGCGCATAACGCTTCACGGGCCGGCCGCCGCGGTCGACGAGGAACTTCGTGAAGTTCCACTTGATCGCCTCGGTGCCGAGCACGCCCGCCTTCTCGCCCTTGAGCCAGCGATACAGCGGGTGCGCCCCCGCGCCGTTCACGTCGATCTTCGCGAACAGCGGGAACGACACGTCGTAGCTCGTGGAGCAGAACTGCCTGATCTCGCCCTCGTCGCCGGGCTCCTGGTGGCCGAACTGATTGCAGGGGAAGCCGAGCACGGTGAGACCGCTGTCGCGGTACTTGCGCCAGAGCGCCTCGAGCCCCGCGTACTGCGGCGTGAAACCGCACTTCGACGCCACGTTGACGATCAAGAGCGCCCGGCCCGCGAGCTCGCGCAGCGGTCGCTCGCGGCCGTCGATGTCGGTGGCCGTGAAATCGTAGGCCGTGGTCACCGGCGCTCCTCGCGCGCGTTCACTTCAAGAGCTCCGCCGCCTTGGCCAAGCCCGCGCGCGCACACTCGTCGTCCGTGGTCTGGTTCGACCCGGAGCTCGCGACACCGCCGACGATTTCCCCACCCACCGTGATCGGCACGCCGCCGCCGAGCGCGAGGATGCCGGGCACGTCGCGCTGCGGCGCGCGCACCGGATCGCTGGCCGTCGCCTTCTGGAACTCGAGCGTGGAGGAGCGAAACACGAGCGCGGTGTAGGCCTTGCCGCGCGCCATGTCGATCGTCGCCGTGGTCGCCTGCTCGTCGCGCAGCAGCACGAGGAGCTGGCCGTAGCGATCGACCACCGCCACCGCGGTGTGGAAGCCGCGAGCGGCGCACTCGGCGAGCGCGGTCTCGGCGATCAGCTTGGCCGCCGGCAGCGACAGCGTGCGCACCGTCACCACGCCTTGCGCTCGCGCAGCGGAGGCCGCGGCCACCAGCGCTCCGAGAATCGCGAATCGGACCATGCCCATGACCCACCTCCCCGCCCCTCGGATACTACTTGGGGTCGGCGCCGCAAAGCGAGCCGCGGCGGATCTCAGGCGGGCTCGGCGACCGGCGCGAGCTTCTCCACCGCGCGTGCCGCGAGGGGCGAGAGATCGAGGACTTTGCGCCGATGGCCTTCGATGATCGCGGCGCGCATCGGCGGCGTCCAGAACCGCGTCAGATGGTCGGCGACCGCGGCGGCGAGCTTGTCCTTGTCCGGACCGTAATCGCTGTTGGCGGCGATCTGGTTCGCCATTCTCACGAGCTTGTCCACGTCCATCGGCTTCAACCCACGGCCTCGGGCGAGCGCGCGCGCCGCAGGAACTCGAGCTGCTCGTCGGTGAACTCGGTGAACTTCTTTTGCCAATCGGACATGCCGGTGACCTTGTACGCCTGCACGGCCGTGACCTTGTACTCGGGGCAGTTGGTGGCCCAGTCGGAGTTGTCGGTGGTTACCACGTTCGCGCCCGAGAACGGGTGGTGGAACGTGGTGTACACCACGCCCGGCTGAATGCGCTCGCTGAGCACCGCTCGGAGCACCGTTTCACCCGCGCGGCTCTGGAGTCCGACCCAGTCGCCGTCCTCGATGCCGCGATTCTCGGCGTCGTGCGGATGGATCTCGAGCACGTCCTCGTCGTGCCACTGCACGTTCTCGGTGCGCCGCGTCTGCGCGCCCACGTTGTACTGGCTCAGGATCCGGCCGGTGGTGAGCAGCAGCGGGTACTTGCGCGTGGTGACTTCGTCCGTCGGCACGTACGGCGTGACCTTGAAGAGGCCCTTGCCGCGCACGAACTCGCCGATGTGCATCGTCGGTGTGCCGTTCACCGCGTTGGCGTTGCACGGCCACTGGATGCTGCCGAGCTCGTCGAGCTTCGCGTAGCTCACGCCCGTGAACGTGGGCGTCAGCCGCGCGATCTCGTCCATGATCTCGCTCGGGTGCGAGTAATTCATCGGATAGCCGAGCGCCTGCGCGAGACGCTGGGTGACTTCCCAGTCCTGGAGTCCCGCGAGCGGCTCCATGACCTTGCGCACCGGCGAGATGCGGCGCTCCGCGTTCGTGAACGTGCCGTTCTTCTCGAGGAACGAGGAGCCCGGCAGGAACACCGTCGCGAACTTGGCCGTCTCGTTCAAAAAGATGTCCTGCACGATCATGCACTCGAGCGACGACAGCGCGTTGGTGACGTGGTGCGTGTCGGGATCCGACTGCGCGACGTCCTCGCCCTGCACGTACAGCGCCTTGAACTGCCCCGCGACCGCGGCATCGAACATGTTCGGGATGCGCATGCCGGGCTCGGCGAGCAGGCGCACGCCCCACTCCTTCTCGAACTGCTCGCGCACGGCCGCGTTCGACACGTGCCGATAGCCCGGCAGCTCGTGGGGGAACGAGCCCATGTCGCAGCTGCCCTGCACGTTGTTCTGGCCGCGCAGCGGATTCACGCCCACGCCCTCGCGCCCGAGGTTGCCGGTGCACATCGCGAGATTGGCGATGGCCATGACGGTGGTGGACCCTTGGCTGTGCTCGGTGACGCCGAGACCGTAGTAGATGGCACCGTTCGGCACGGACGCGAACAGCCGCGCGGCCTCGCGGAGCAGGCGCGCGTCGACGCCGGTTTCCTTGGCCACGTTCTCGGGCGAGTTCTGCGGGTCCACGATGAACTCGCGCCACGTCTCGTACCCTTCCGCATCGCAGCGCTCGGCGATGAAGTCCTTCTTCTCGAGCCCCTCCGTAACGATCACGTGCGCGAGCGCGTTGACCACTGCCACGTTGGTGCTCGGGCGCAGCTGCAAGTGATACGACGCCTGAACGTGCGGCGAGCGCACGAGATCGATCTCGCGCGGGTCCACCACGATGAGCTTCGCGCCCTCGCGCAGCCGGCGCTTCATCTGCGAGCCGAACACGGGATGCGCGTCGGTGGGGTTGGCGCCGATCACGATCACGCAGTCGGACTTCATCACCGAGTCGAACGACTGCGTGCCCGCGGATTCGCCGAGCGTGGTCTTCAACCCGTAGCCCGTGGGCGAATGGCAGACGCGCGCGCAAGTGTCCACGTTGTTGTTGCCGAACGCGGCCCGCACGAGCTTCTGCACGAGGTAGGTCTCCTCGTTGGTGCAGCGCGACGACGTGATGCCGCCCACCGAGCCCTTGCCGTACTTCGCCTGGATGCTCTTGATCTTGCCCGCGGCGAACGTGAACGCCTCGTCCCACGAGACTTCGCGCCACGGCTCGTGGATCGTCTCACGGACCATCGGCTTCTTGATGCGGTCCTTGTGGGTGGCGTAGCCGAACGCGAAGCGGCCCTTGACGCACGAGTGGCCGTGGTTCGCATGGCCGTCCTTGTTCGGCATCATGCGCACGACTTCCTGGCCCTTCATCTCGGCGCGGAACGAGCAGCCGACGCCGCAGTACGCGCAGGTGGTGATCACCGAGTGCTCGGGCTTGCCAGCAGCGATGATCGTGTTCTCGGTGAGCGTGGCGGTGGGGCACGCCTGCACGCAGGCGCCGCACGACACGCACTCTGAGTCGAGGAACGGCTGGTTCTGACTCGGGCTCACCTTCGACTCGAAGCCGCGGCCCTGGATCGTGAGCGCGAAAGTGCCCTGCACTTCCTCACAAGCGCGCACGCAGCGCGAGCAGACGATGCACTTCGACGGGTCGAACGTGAAATAGGGATTGCTCGTGTCCTTCTTCGCTTCGAAGTGATTTTCGCCTGCGTAGCCGTAGCGCACCTCGCGTAGGCCGACGGCGCCGGCCATGTCCTGGAGCTCGCAGTCGCCGTTGGTGGCGCAGGTGAGGCAGTCGAGCGGGTGGTCCGAGATGTAGAGCTCCATCACGTTGCGCCGCGTCTTGGCCACCTTCGCGTTCTGCGTGGTGACCTTCATGCCGGCCTTCGCTTCCGTGGTGCACGAGGCGGGCAAGCCGCGCATGCCCTCGATCTCGACGAGACAGAGACGGCACGAGCCGAACGGCTCGACGCTGTCGGTGGCGCACAGCTTCGGGATGTTGATGCCGTTGAGCGCCGCGGCCCGCAGGACGGTGGTGCCCTCCGGCACCGTAACGTCGTCGCCGTCGATCGTGAGCGTGACGAGCTTGGTCCCCGCGTTCGGCGCGGGCGTGCCGAGATCGGCCGCGCGCTGGTACGTCTTGTACGCCTTGCTCATGTCGCTGCTCCTTCGCTCGAGGCCGCCGGCCGTTTGGCGCGGGCTTTCAAGTCCTCGGGATAGTGGTTCAAGACGCTCAAGACCGGGAACGGCGCCATGCCTCCGAGCGCGCACAGCGAGCCCGCGACCATCGTGTCGCAGAGGTCGCGCAGCAGCGCCAGATTCGCCGCCTCGTTGTCGCCACCCCGGATCTTGTCGATGACCTCGACGCCGCGCACGGACCCGATCCGGCACGGCGTGCACTTGCCGCACGACTCGAGCGCGCAGAACTCCATCGCGAAGCGCGCCTGCTCGCCCATGTCCACGGTGTCGTCGAACACCACGAGCCCGCCGTGACCGAGCATCGCGCCCGCCGCCGCGAGCTGCTCGTAGTCGACCGGCAGATCGAATTGCGACGGATGCAGGTACGCGCCGAGCGGGCCGCCCGCCTGCACCGCGCGGATCGGCCGTCCGGTGAAGGTGCCGCCGCCGAAGTCGTCGAGGATCTCGCGCAGCGGCGGGCCGAACGCGAGCTCGATGAGCCCACCGCGCTTGACGTTACCGGCCAGCTGGATCGCGATCGTGCCGCGCGAGCGCCCGATGCCGAAGCTCTTGTAGAAGTCGGCGCCCTTGTCGAGGATCACCGGCACGCTCGCGAGCGACAGCACGTTGTTGATGATCGTGGGCTTGCCGAACAGGCCCTTCACCGCGGGCAACGGCGGACGGTAACGCACCACGCCGCGCTTGCCCTCGAGGCTCTCGAGCAGCGACGTCTCCTCGCCGCAGATGTAGGCGCCCGCGGCCTCGCGCACCTCGAGGTGGAACGCGCGGCCGCTGCTCTGCACGTCGTCGCCGAGCAAGCCCGCGGCGGTCGCGCGCTCGATCGCGGCGCGCATCGTGCGGATGGCCTGCGGATACTCCGCCCGGATGTAGACGAAGCCCTTGGTCGCACCGACGGCGATGCCGGCGATCGTCATGCCCTCGATGAGCACGAACGGATCCCCCTCGAGGATCATGCGGTCGGCGAACGTGCCGGAGTCGCCTTCGTCGGCGTTGCACACGACGTACTTCTGGTCCGCCGGCGCGCCGAGCACG
>DASUFK010000214.1:0-10047 GCA_036274615.1 Gammaproteobacteria bacterium
GTTCGTCGGGCCCACGGTGGACCAAGTCGCGGCCGCGCAGATCGGCCGCGACACGCCGCTGCCGTCGGTGGAGCTGTCCATCGAAGAAGTCGGTCTGAACTGCGACGCGAACTTCACCTGCGCGTATCGCAACACGTTGGCGTGGAAGTCGGCCACGTTGCCGCTGCCGATGGAGAACAACCCGCAGGTGGTGTTCGAGCGGCTGTTCGGCGACGGCAGCACCGATGCGGAGCGCCAAGCGCGGCGCGCGCAGTCCAAGAGCTTGCTCGACTCGGTGATCCAGCAGGTCGCAACGCTGAACGCGAGCTTGCCCGCCGCGGACCGCGCGCGGCTCGGCGACTACCTCGACGAGGTTCGCGAGGTGGAGCGTCGCGTGCAGAACGTGGACCGGCGCCTATCGGCCGGCATCGAGTTGCCGGAGGCGCCGGCCGGCGTGCCGGACACGTTCGAAGAGCACCTGAACCTGATGTTCGATCTGCAGGTGCTCGCGTACAAGACCGACATCACGCGCGTCTCCACGCTGATGTTAGCGCGCGAGAACAGCAACGCGGTGTACCCGAAGTGCGGGGTGCGCGAAGGTTTCCACAACGCGTCGCACCACTCGAACGAGCGCAAGAACATGGACCAGTTCGCGGTGATCAACCGCTATCACGTGCAGACGTTCGGCTATTTCCTGGACAAGCTGCGCGCCACGCCGGACGGCGACGGCACCCTGCTCGATCACTCGCTGATCCTCTACGGCTCGAGCTTGAGCGACGGCAACGAGCACAACTTCGATCCGCTGCCGGTGCTGCTCGCGGGCGGCGCGTCGGGCAAGCTGCAAGGCGGGCGGCACCTGCAATTCGCGCCGCACACGCCGATGTCGAACTTGCTGCTCGCGATGCTGCACAAGCTCGGCGTGGAAGCGGACAAGCTCGGCGACAGCACCGAGCCGCTCGAGGTTTGACCCGCCGATCGATGGCCCGAAAGTCGGGCGCGCATTGTGTCAGGGAAGCTCTGCACAGCCGCCTACGACACCTCGTGCCGCATCACTCGTGCGTGAATCCCAGGCAGTGCGCGAGCTCATGCCCAAGCGAGGTCGTTGGTTTGTCCCAGGTTCTGATCGGGCGGCTCGGCATGTAGACGTCGCACGTGTAAGAGCCGGTGTCGACGTTCTTGCGGAGCACCGAGAACGCCAGGGCCGTGGTTTGCGGCCTCTGGCCCAACTCTCTCGCGGCGGCGAGAAGCTCCACGCGTGATACCCAGTGGATGCGCACGGTCACCGTCGGGACCTCTTCGACTACGGTCCAGAGCTCGCTCGCGCCGGCGGGCGCGGTAAGCGGCAACGACCATACGTAACAGAGCAGAGCAGCACGCCGCATTTGCCCGTGGACAGCTTCCCTCGACTGAAAGCAAGCTAGCTCTGCGAGAACCGGGTAGCGTGAAAGCCGCGCGAAGATCGGCCAAAAAATGAATGAAATAGCGGGTCCCATGGCCACGGGGACGCAGGCGGGAACGCCGGCGGTCTATCGGTTCGCGGATCTGATGCTCCGCATCGGACAACACCGGCTCGAACGCGATGGCCAGCCAATCGAGCTCGGAAGGTTGAGCTATGCCCTGCTCGTGGCGCTCGTCGAGTCGGCGCCGAACGTGTTGACGCACGACGATCTGGTCCGAGCCGTATGGGGCGGACGCGCCACTACGCCTGAGACCGTCACCCAGCGCGTGAAACTGCTGCGCGATGCCCTCGGCGACGACGCTCAGCGGCCGCACTACGTAGGCTTGGTGCGGGGCGGCGGCTATAGGCTGATCCCATCGGTCGAGCGCCTGGAGGAGCCAAGCGCTTCGGTGCCGCGAGACGGACGCGCCGCGTCAGCTGACGTCCCCGCCCCCGATTCGACTGCGCCGACCGACCGGGCAGCGGCGAGGCCTCCCAAGATAGCGCTGGCCGGCGTCTCCGCGGGTCTCCTGGTTTCACTCATGGTCGTGGCCTATCTGCTGCTCCTGCGTTACCCAGGCGGTAGCCCTGACCCGGCGGCCGGCTCCACGCCGCTCGGACTCGAGATCACGCAACTCACCTCCAGCGGCAGAGCGTTCACTCCCGCCATTTCGCCGGACGGCAAGTTTGTCGTCTACGTGCAGGCCGGTGAAAACGGAACGCCAGGGGGCTTGTGGGTCCGGCAAATCGGGACGACACGCGAGGTGCTGGTCGTTGCGGCGGAGCCGACGAGTTGGGCGTTTGCGCCCACGGTGTCTCCGGATGGGCGATTCATCGACTACGTCAAGCTCGTGTTCGGAAAAGGCACCGAGCTCTGGCGCGTGTCCTTCCTCGGTGGCACCCCAAGGTTGTTGCGTCCCGCGGCATCTTCGCCAATCGGTTGGTCGCCGGACGGCAAGCACGGCGCTTTCGTTGCTTACGACGAGGGAACCAACACGTCGCTCGTGGAGGTAGACGATCGCTTCGAGGAGCGCGTGCTCGGCACGCGCACGGTTCCGGATTACTTCGTGGCGACGAATATCGTGGGAGGTCCGCCGACTCGGCCGGCATATTCCCCGGATGGGCGATTCATCGCGATTCCCGTGCAGCGCGACGTATTCGCACCGCGCATCGCCGTCATCGAAACCGCGACGCGCGAAGAGAAAACCTACGATTCTCAGGGCAGCTTCGTCCCGCAAGGCGTGGGTTGGCTCGGTCCATCGACTCTGGTGGTGAGCCAGCCCGCAGCGTTCGGCCAGCGAGTGCAGCTCTTCAAAATGTCGTACCCCGGTGGCGGCATGGCGCCGCTCACGAATGACCTCGCGAGCTATATCGGCGTGGATCTGGATGCTTCACGCACACGACTCGTGACTACGCGCCGCGACGTGCGTGCCTCGATCTGGCTCGGCGACGCCTCGGGCGAAACGGCAGTTCAGCTCGTACCGCCGACGCCGTTCGGCACGGCCAATCAGTTCTTGGCGTGGGCTGGAGAGCGCGTGCTGTACGACTCGACATTCGGCGGTCATGCCGCTACTGCGGCGATCGGGCTCACAGGGGGTACCCCCGAGGAGGTCGTCCGCGATGCATTTCATGTCGCCGCCGCACCGGACGGCAGCGCAATCGTGTTCGGCCGGTCCACGCGCGGCAGCGAGGGCCTGTGGAGGGTCGACGCTTCCGGTCTACGTCCCAAACAGCTCGTGTCCGGCTTCGCGGTCGAGCCCGTTGTGACGGCGGGTCGAGCGGTCGTGTTCGTCTCGAACCGCAGCGGTGTTCAGTCCCCGTGGCGCGTGCCGCTCGACGGCGGCGAGCCTACCGAAATCGTCAGGCAGCACGCCAACGCAATCGACGTTTCACCCGACGGCCGGCTGCTCGCCTTCTTCACGTGGCGCGGAACCGACTCGATCGTCGTCTGTGAGCTGCCGGACTGCTCGAATCCGCGTGAGCTGCCTTACCCGCCAAATATCGGCGCCACACCCTTGCGTTGGACGCCCGACGGAAAGCAGCTCGCCTACATCGCGGAACCACGTGACAACATTTGGGCGGTGCCGCTCGACGGCGGACCGCCGCACGCGCTCACCCATTTTGCGATGAATCCGAGCCCGATCGTGCGCTTCGCCTGGTCGCGCGACGGCCGGCTTGCGTTCGTTCGCGCCTCCACCGAGGAAAACGTCGTGTTGGTGAGCGGGCTGCGGCCGTAGCGTGATCGACTAAGAAGCGCCGGCCGCCAGCCGCGCGAGCGTTCGCACCGTCCGATCGAGCTCCGTGCTCCACGGATGGCCGCAGTTCAGGCGCACGCAGCGCCGGTACTCGCGCTTCGGCGAGAAGATCGGGCCCGGCGCGATGCTGATTCCGCGCTCGAGCGCGAGACGGTGCAGCTCGAGGCTGTCGGCGCCTTCCGGCAGCTCGAGCCAAACGAAGTAGCCGCCGTCCGGCTTCGTCACGCGGCAACCCGCGGGAAAATACTTGCGTACCGCGTCGAGCAGCGACTTCTGCTGCGACGCGAGCGCGCGCCGCAGCTTCTTCAAGTGCGCGTCGTAGCTCTCGTGCCGCAGCAGGCCGGCGATCGCGTCCTGCACCGGGATGCTCGTGGCGAGCGAGGTCATCACCTTGCGGCGCTGCACGTCTCGAGCGAAACGTCCCGCGGCCACCCAGCCGAGCCGGTAGCCCGGTGCGAGGCATTTCGAGAACGACCCGCAGTGCAGCACGAGTCCCTGCGAGTCGAACGACTTCGCCGCGCGCGGCCGGCGCGTGCCGAAGTAGAGCTCGGCGTAGACGTCGTCCTCGATGAGCGGCACGCCGCGCCGCTCCAGCAGCCGCACGAGGTCGCGCTTCTTGTCGTCGGGCATCGTGGCACCGAGCGGATTCTGGAACGACGTCATCAGCCAGCACGCGCGCACCTTGTGGGTGTCGAGCGCGCGCTCGAGCGCGCCGAGCGCCACGCCTTCGCGCGCATCGGTGGGGATCTCCACGGCCTTCAGGCCGAGCTGCTCGATGGCTTGGAGGCACGCATAGAAGCTCGGTGACTCGATCGCGACCGCGTCGCCGGGTTTGGTCACCGCCTCGAGCGACAGGTTGAGCGCTTCCATCGCACCGTTGGTGATCACGATCTCGTCGGGCAGCACGCGGGCGCCGAAGCGCAGATAGCGGCGCGCCAGCTGGCGGCGCAGCTCGAGGCTGCCCGGCGGCAGGCTCTCGACGGTGCTCCAGGGGTTCATCTGCCGCGCGGCGCGGCCGAGATGGCGCGCGAGCGTGCGCCACGGGAACAGCAGGGGGCTCGGGAAGGCGGAGCCGAGCGGCACCACGCGCCGGTCGCGCGCGGCGTCGAGGATCTCGAACACGAGCTCGCTCACGTCCACCCGGGTGGGGCGCGGCGCGGAACGGGTGGGGGCGCGCTTCCGGGCGGCGCGCTCGCTCACGTAGCGTCCCGACTGCGGGCGCGTCTCGACGAGCCCGCGCGCCTCGAGCAATTGGTAGGCGTGGGTGACGGTTGCGACGCTCACGCCGCGCTCGCGGCGGAGGTCGCGCACCGACGGCAGCCGGTCGCCCTCGCGCAACGTGCCGTTCGCGACGAGCGCGGCCACGTGTGCGGCGAGCTCCTCGTAGCGCTTCATGCCGTTCTCGCGGAACGGCGAGAGGCACCGCGGCGGCTCAGTGCTTGAAGTACATGCTCGCGAGCAGCACGCCGAACAGCACGAGCGACAAGCCGATGCGGATCGACAGTGCCCGCACCATGCGTCCGGAGTCGTCGGGCCCCGAGGTCATCGCGAACATCGCGTGCCCCAAGCTGCCCACGATGCCGAGGAACAGCAGGCCGATCAGAAAGTTCATGTGCGCTCACCATGGGCGCGTTGCTCGCGCCGGATCGTCATCACCACCGACCCCGCCGCCGCGCTCAGCAGGCCGAGCATCACCACCAGCACGAACACGAGTGGCCCCACCAGCCGCCAGGCTTCGTAGAGCCCGGCGGCAAGGCCGATCGGCGTGCTGACGAGCAGCACGGCGGGGGCGATCTTCATGGCCCCGATTTTGGCGCGACGATGCCATCCGGGTAGGCGCAGTTACGGCTCGAAAAGATCGTAACAGTTGCGCCCGGGGCGTAGACGCCGCGCGATAAGACGTGGTGTCAGACACCAGCGGTGTCTGACACCTGGACGGGCGCCGGCTACTTCTTCAAGTCGGCGAGCATCCTCGTGGCCTGGGCGTTCTTCGGGTCGATGGCGATGGCCTTCTCGAGGCTCGCGATCGCGCCCGGAACGTCCTTCTTGACCTGCTGCGCCTGCGCGAGCGCGACGTAGCTGCGCACCGACTGCGGGAACAGCTTGATGTTCATGTTCAAGAACTGGATCGCCTCGTCGGTGCGCATCTGGATCAGCGGCGTGGCGGTGGCGAGCAAGCCGTTTTCGGTGAAGTCGTAGGCTTGCGCGCCGAAGAACTTCTTCTTGAGGTCGTCGTACTGCGCCGACGCCGCGGCGAAGCCTTTGTCGGCGGACGTCTTCGCGAGGATCTCGGACAGCTGCTTCGGCTCCGGCACGCCGCGATGGCAGGTGATGCAGCCGATGCGGGTGACGTCGGCCGGCGCCATGCCGAAGTCCTGCGGCAACCGCGCGTTCAGGTCCGTGGTGATCTTCATCATCGCGCGCGCGAGGTTCTTCTCATTCTTGTCGTCGGACGCGAAGTCCGGCGGCGCGCCCTGATTCATCACGTGGCAGAAGTCGCAGCCCACGCCGAGGCCGGCGGTGAAGTTCTGCATCACTGCGACCACTTGTTGCCGCGACCAGTCCTTCGGCAGCACCTTGAGATTCTTCGGCGCTTCTTGCGCGGGCCCCTGCGCGAGCGCGGCTCCTGCGACGAGCAGCAATGCGGCGGCAACGCCGCCCCGGCGAACGATGGATGACACGGCCATAGTTTTCCCCCAGACCAGGTTGTTGTATGTGCGCGCGGCGCCCCCCGACACCCCCCTCGCGCGGCCGCTCATATCTACACTCTCACTCGGCAGCGCGCAAGAAAAATAGGGACATGCTGCTTTTCGGGGAGCCGCCGGGTCGATTCACAGACGGGCAGGGTCCGCGCCTCGCCTCGGAGTAAGATCGATAGCGGAATCGCGCGGTGAGGTCTCTGGAGTCGACATGTCCGCGAGGTGCGCTCTGCTGGTCGTTGTCGGGTTTGCCGTCGCGATCGCGCTGTCCGTGTCTCTTCGAGGGTCGTGGCATGCGCCGGGAAATGCCGGCCCCGGAGCGCAGCTTCCGGCCGCTGCGGCACGAGTTGTCGAGACCGCTGCGGTTGCACAAGGTACCGCCGCGGCCGCAGTGCTAGCGCCTGCGCAGGACGTCACGCCGATACGCGCCGCTGACGTGTCCGACGTAAGGCCAGTGGCGCTCGGGAGGGCGGTCAGAGAACGCCGCGACCTCGGCTTGGCCGCGCCACAAGAGTCGTCCACCTGCCACAACTCCGACCCGAACGTCTGTCGAACGGCCGCGGAAGAATGCGCGAAGAAGCTTCTCGACCCGCGCGTCTGCAGGCACATATTCGAAGCCCGAGATCCGCGTTGGGCACCGAACGCGGAAACACGGATTGGCGAGGTGGTGGCGGAGATGGAGCTGCTCCAGCTCCGCACTTCCGTTTTCGGCACAGAGCTCGGCACGGCACCCGGTCTCGACTGTCGTGCGACCTTTTGCGATATCTGGCTCGACGTGGATCAGGACGCTCTCATCGACCGCCTGCGCTCGAAGGGTCAATACAAGCAGGCGTGGCAGGGTCCTCGTCTATTCGTCGACATCACCTACTCCAGCGGTTGGGCGCTCGATCGGGCTGAGGAGCTTCGGCTCGCGCTCGTCGTGGCCGGACTTCTCGACCAGGACTCTCGGGTGCTCGTGACTCCGGTGATGGAGGAGATTCCCGATCGGCACTCCTCGCTCTGGCTCAGGGTTTATCGCTGCCCAAAAACCCCCGACGTCTGCATGCCGACTGGGCTTTGAACGGCGCTGGCTTTGCGGCCACACCGGCCGCTATCCTTTGCGGCAGAACGAGAGAACTCCGGGGGGAGGGCGTCGTCGATGAGCTCCGTGATTAGGGCGCTGGCCCTGTGTGCCGCCGTCTGCGCTTCCGCTTGCAGCCGATCGCCCGACGAGATGGCCTCGTCGCCCGCCGCTCCGGGAGCGGCGCCGCCCGCCGCGCCGGCCTCCACGGCCGCGCAAGCCGAAGCCGACTGGCCGGTCTACGGCGGCAATCTCGGCGGCCAGCGCTACTCGCCGCTCGCGCAGATCAACCGCGACAACGTCGCCAAGCTCGAGATCGCCTGGCGTTTCAACACCGGCAACTACGGTCCGCGTCCCGAGCAACGCAACGAAACCACGCCGCTGATGATCGACGGCGTGCTCTACACGACCGTGGGCACCACGCGGAACGTGGTGGCGCTCGACCCGGCGAGCGGCGAGACGCTCTGGGTCTGGCGGCCGAACGACGGCGAGCGCTTCAAGTCCGCGCCGCGCAAGACCTCCGGCCGCGGCCTTTCCTATTGGACCGACGGCGCCGGCACCGAGCGCCTGTTCGTCGTGACGCCGGGCTTCTATCTCGTGTCGCTCGACCCCGGCACCGGCCGGCAGACGCCGGGCTTCGGCGAGAACGGCATCGTCGACCTGATGGTGGGCATCCGCGGCGAGTTGACCGAGAAGCGCAGCATCGGCAACAGCTCGCCCGCGCTCGTGATTGGCGACGTGGTGATCGTGGGCCCCGCGCACGACGTGGCCATGCGGCCGCGCGACAAGGAGAACATCAAGGGCGACGTCCGCGGCTTCGACGCGCGCACCGGCAAGCTGCTCTGGACCTTCCACACGATTCCCGCCAAGGGCGAGCCCGGCTACGAGACGTGGCTCGACGGCTCCGCCGAGTACACCGGCAACGCCGGCGTCTGGGCGCGGATGTCGGCCGACCCCGAGCTCGGCTTGGTCTACTTGCCGATCGAGGCGCCGATCGGCGACGTCTACGGCGGTCACCGGCCCGGCAACAATCTCTACGGCAACAGCCTCGTGTGCCTCGACGCCAAGACGGGCCAGAAGGTCTGGCACTTCCAGCTCATCCACCACGACATCTGGGACTGGGACAACCCGACCGCGCCGGTGCTCATGGATATCGTCGTCGACGGCAAGCCGGTGAAGGCCGTCGCGCAGATCACGAAGCAGGGCTTCGTCTACACGTTCGACCGCACCAACGGCAAGCCCGTGTGGCCGATCGAGGAGCGGCCCGTGGCGAAGGGCGACGTGCCCGGCGAGTGGTACTCGCCCACGCAGCCGTTCCCGACGAAGCCGCCGGCGTTCGACCGCCAGGGCGTCACCGCGGACGACCTCATCGACTTCACGCCGTCGCTGCACGCCGAGGCGCTCGAGGGCGCGAAGATTTTCCGCATGGGGCCGATCTTCACGCCACCGTCGCTCGCGATGGCCGACGGCGGCACGCAAGGCACGCTGGTGTTGCCGAGCTTCACCGGCGGGGCGAACTGGGAGGGCGGCTCGTTCGATCCCGAGAACGGCGTGCTCTACATCGGCTCGTACACGCAGCCGAGCGTCGCCGCTCTCCGGCCCGAGCCCGAGTTCTCGAACTTTCGCTACATCTCGGGCGGCGGCGCGCCGTTGCCGTTGCTGCAAGGCTTGCCGTTCGTGAAGCCGCCCTACGGCCGGATCACGGCCATCGACATGAACAAGGGCGAGCACCTCTGGCAGATCCCGAACGGCCCCACGCCGAAGGACATCGCCGAGAACCCGGCGTTGAAGGGCGTCGACATCCCGCCCACCGGCCGGCCCACGCGCGCGGTGGTGCTCGCCACCAAGACGCTGCTGTTCGCGGCGGAAGGGTGGGGCGGCGCACCGGCGCTGCGGGCCTACGACAAGGCCACCGGCCAGCAGCTCGCGGAAGTGGCATTGCCCGGCGCGGCGGGCGGTCTGCCGATGACCTACATGCTCAAGGGCAAGCAGTACGTCGTGGTGCCCACCGGCGGCGAGCGCGGCGCCGAGATCGTGGCGCTCTCCCTCCCCAACTGAGCTCGCCGAAGAGCGAAAAATAGGGACATGTTACTTTTTCGCGGGAGGAACGTCGGATCTGACAGTCCGTCGCGCGCGAAAAAGTAACATGTCCCTATTTTTCGCGGCGCACCGCGACCCCTAGAACGAGAACGGCGCGACGCTCTTTCGAGCGTCGCGCCGTTGGTCAAACGCGCGAATCTATTCCTGCGGGATCGTGAACGCGGGCTGCGGCGGCAGCGACTTGAGATACGCGATGATCGCGTCGAGGTCGCTGTCCTGAGCCTTCGCGTACAAGCCGTACGGCATGAACGGCAGCAGCTTGCGGCCGTTACGGTCCACGCCCGTGGTGATCGCGGTCTTGATCTCCTGGTCGGTCCAGCCACCCAAGCCGATGCCCGGCTCGGGCGTGACGTTGGCCGCCACGGCCGCCCAGTCGAAGATGAACGGCTTGTTGAAGATGTTCGCGCCCGCGCCGAGCTTGGTGAGGTCCTGCACGCCCTTCACCACCGGCGTATGACAGTCCATGCAGTGGCCGAGCGGGCCCGCGAGGTACTCGCCGTACTTCACGATGTCGGT
>DASUFK010000215.1:0-14333 GCA_036274615.1 Gammaproteobacteria bacterium
TTGACCATGCCTTGCACGCTCGGCTCCATCTCGACCATGCCGGGGAACGACCGGAAGTTGGCTTGCCGCTCGGTGAGCACGGCGCCCGGATGCAGCATCAGCACCGTCACCCCTTGCGGCTTCTCGTGCACGGCGATCAGCTGGAACTCGCGGTTGAGCGCCGCCTTGCTCGCGCGATAGGCCATCGCGCCGGAGCCGCCAAGAGTGTAAGTGACGGAGCCGTTGGTGGAGCTGATCGCGATGAGCTTCTTCTGCTTGCTCGCGCGCACGTTGTCGATGAACGCCTCCGACACCGCGAGCGGCCCGCGCACGTTCACGGCCATGATCTGGTCGAACAGCGCGTAGTCGGTCTTCGTGAACGTCTGCGTGTCGCCCTCGCCGCGGCACGCCTCGTCGTTCGCGCACACCGAGCGGTCGGCGTAGACGCCCGCGTTGTTGATCAGCACGTCGATCGGCACACCCTTCAGCTTCGTCGCGAGCTTCTTGATGTCGTCGAGATCGGCCACGTCGAGATGCTCGATCTGCACGTTCTTGTGCTTCGCTTGCACCTCCGCGAGCGATTCCGGCACGTCGGGCCGGCGGTGCGTCGCGATGACCGTCCAGCCTTTCGCGGCGTATTCCTTCGTAAACTCGAGGCCCAAGCCCGAATTCGCGCCGGTGATCAGCACGCTGTCGGCGAGCGCCGCCGACGACACGAGTAGAGAGGCCGCGATCAGCGGCAACGTCCAACTGCTTTTCATCGTTCCCCCGCCAAAGTCCAGGAGACCGATGATATCGCGGGGCACAGGCTGGGGTCAGACCCGGGGTCAGTGCGGGGTCTGACCCCGCTCGAGGTCAGACCCCCTTGAAGGCACGTGCGACTCGAGGCTAGCGGCAGTTCGCGGGGCCGGTGACGCCGGGACCCGTGAGAATCGCCGAGTCCCAATGCTCGTCGGCCTTGCCGTCGACGAAGCGCCAGGTGTCGAACCAGGTGGTGAAGTAGCACTTGCCCGCGTCGTTCGGATTCTTGTACTCGCGCGGCGTGAGCACCGTGACGTAGTCGCCTTCGGCCTGCACGGCCACGACCGGCGACGTGAGCGTCGCGCAAGAATCCGTGCGCTTCACCTTGAGCACCTGCGTGAAGAAGGCCACCACGCCGTCGCGGCCCGACGCCGCGTTCGGATTGTGCTGGTGATACGCGGGCGTGAGCCATTCAGCCGCCTTGTCCCATTGGCCGCACTGGAGCAGCTCGCGCATGATGTGCAGCGCCGCCTCCTTGTTCTTCGCGACCTTACCGCTGCCGCCCTTGAACAGCGCCTCCGGATCCTTCACGCCGACCACCGGCTCTTGCGCGTAAAGCGCGGAGCTCGCCGCGAAGGCCGCGGCCGCCACCAAGATCGTTCGCATTTTCATTCGGATTACCCCCGAAGATTGGTTCGAAACGCGCATGATCCGCGCAACCTTACTAGCGAGTCAATTACGACGCCTCGGCCGCGAGCTCGCGCTGCAACACCGAGAACTCGACGGGCTTGATCAGGTGTCCGGCGAAGCCTGCCGCCCGCACGCGCTCGCGGTCCGTGTCCTGACCGTACCCCGTGATCGCGATCAGCCGAGCGCCGTCATTGGCGTGCTCGGCCCGAATCCGCCGCGCCACTTCGTAGCCGTCGATGCCGGGCAGCCCGATGTCGAGCAGCACGACGCCGGGCCTGAAGGCGCGCACGCGGTCGAGCGCCTGCGTGCCCGAGTACGCGGTCTCCACGTCGTGCCCGTCGAGCGCCAGCAGGCTCGCGAGCGTGTTCGCCGCATCCTCGTTGTCGTCGACCACCAATATCTTGCGCTTTGGACCGGCCCGAAGCCGCGCCGCGACGGTCGCCGGCCGTGCGCTGTCGACGAGCGGAAGCCGGATCTCGAACGTAGCGCCGCGCCCGGCGCCCGAGCTCTGGGCCTGCACCGATCCGCCGTGCATGTCGATGAGCCGCTTGACGATGGCAAGGCCCACGCCCAGGCCGCCTTGCGAGCGGTCGAGCGCGCGGTCGCCCTGCACGAACAGCTCGAACACCTTCGGCAGGAGCTCGGGCGCGATGCCGATACCGTCGTCGGTCACCGCGACCACGGCCTCGCCGTTCTCCTCCCGCGACTCGATGCGGATTTCGCCGCCCGCGTCGGTGTACTTCGCGGCGTTCGTGAGGACGTTGGCGACGCATTGCACGAGCCGCTCGGGATCCGCATTCACGTGCAGCGGCTTGCGGCTCGACACGATCGCGATCTTGTGCCGCTTTTGCCTGATCATCGGATCCACGGTCTCTACCGCGCGCGCCACTACATCGGCGAGCTGCACGTGCTTGCGGCGCAGCTCGATCCGGCCTTGCGTGATGCGCGATACGTCGAGCAGGTCGTCGACGAGTCGCGTGAGATGCGTGACCTGCCGTTCGACAGTCGCGAGCGCGGTGCGCGCCTGTGGATCGTCGGCGAACCTCCGGGCGAGAAGCTCGCCCGAGTTACGGATCGGCGCCAGCGGATTGCGCAGCTCGTGCGCCAGCATCGCGAGGAACTCGTTCTTCTGCCGGTCTGCCTCCTCGAGCGCGAGCCGTTGCCGCTTGAGCGCCTCCTGCGTCTCGCGCCGTTCGGTGACGTCGGTGGCCGCGCCGAACCACTCGGCGATTTCGCCGTCCTCGTCGAACAGCGGCACGGCCCGCGACACCGTCCAGCCTAGCGTACCGTCGGTGCGGATCACGCGGTGCTCGAGCTCTAACCGCTTCTTCTCGCGAATCGCCTGCTCGATGGCTGCAAGCACTTGCGGCTGGTCGGCGGGAGGAATGTATTTCTGAAGCCAGCCGCGGCTCGGGTCCTCTTGATCGGCGATGAAGTCCCGGCCACGCAAATAGCGCATCTCGCTCCAGTCCGGCGCCATCCGGTAGACCACGTCGGAGGTAGACTGAACGAACGCGCGGAACTGCGCCTCGCCCACGCGCCGCGTGCGCGTGAGCTCGAGCAGTGCGCCCACGCGCGCGAGCAGCTCCCGCGCGTTGAACGGCTTCACCACGTAGTCGTCGGCCCCGGCGCCGAGACCTTCGATCCGAGACTCCTCGCCGGCTCGCGCCGACAGCAGGATCACCGGCACGTCGCGCAACCCCGTATCGGCGCGCAGCGCGTCGAGCAACCCGAAACCGTCGAGCCTCGGCATCATCACGTCGGTAAGGATCAAGTCCGGGCGCTCGCGCCGGGCCGCTTCGAGCGCGCTCTCGCCGTCGACCACGGTTTCCACGCGGTACAGAGGGCCGAGCAGGTCGCGCACGTAGGCACGCATGTCCGCGTTGTCGTCGGCGAGCAAGACCCGCGAGTTGAACGTGGTCGCGAACCGCCGGTCGCGCTTCGCGGAGTGCGCCTCGGGAACGGCCGGCACACCCGTGACCTTGCCGCAATCGTCATCCTCCTCGTCCGGCAGCCAGCGCAGCGCTTCCTGCACATATGCGTGTGCTGCGACGGCCGTCGACGCGAGCGGCGCGGCCGGCTTCACGCGATCGGTCGGCAGGTGCGCCGTGCCGAATGGAACGCGCACCCGGAACACGGTGCCTCGGCCCTCCGTGCTTTCCACCTCGATGGACCCACGATGCAGCTTCACGAGCTCCTGCACGAGCGCGAGCCCGATGCCGGAGCCCTCGTGCGTGCGCGACTCGGCGCCTTCCACGCGATGGAAGCGTTCGAAGAGCCGCGGCAGCTCGTGCTCGGGGACACCGGCGCCCGTATCGGCCACCTCGAGCAACGCGTTGGCGCCGTCGCGCGCCACTCGCACCCGCACCGAGCCCTGCATCGTGAACTTGAACGCATTCGAGAGAAGGTTGAGCACGATCTTTTCCCACATCTCGCGGTCGACGTGCGCCGGTTCGCCGAGCGGCGCACAGTCCACTTCGAACGCGAGCCCCGCTCGCTCCATCGCCGAACGGAACGTGCTCGAGAGATCGGCCGTGAGCGCCGCCAGATCCACGGGTGCGTACGACGCTCGCACGCGACCCGCCTCGATACGCGCGAAATCGAGCAGCGAGTTCACGAGCTTCAAGAGCCGCTGCGCATTGCGCTGAGCGAGCGCTACGTGGCCGTGCGCCGGCGAGCTCGCCGGCATCGACGCGAGCGCGTCCTCGAGCGGCCCGAGCATCAACGTGAGCGGCGTGCGGAACTCGTGGCTCACGTTGGAGAAGAACGTGGTCTTCGCGCGGTCGATCTCGGCCAGCGCCTCGGCACGCCGCCGCTCCTCCTCATAGGCGCGCGCATTGGCTACGGCGGTGGCGATCTGCGAGCCGACGAGCTCGAGAAAGCTCGTATACAGCGCGTCGAGCCGTATGCACGAGCTGATGCCCATGACCAGCGCGCCCGCCGGCCGGCCCGGCACGTTCGACTTGATCGGTACCACGGCGACGGAGCTCGGGGGGTGCGGCCACGGCCCGGCCGGCACCGCCGGCATCAAGGCCGCCAGGCCCTCGCGTGTCTGCAATGTCTCGGACGCGAGCGCCGCGGGGAGCGGCCATGGGACCTCGCTCATCGGCCCACCGATGGCCAACGCGGGCGGTCCCGCGACCGCGGCGTCGATGCCGGTGCTGCACACGAGCGCGAGCTCCCGACGGCTCTCATCGAGCAAATAGAGCAGCGCGAACGGAACGTCTTTCGGATGCTGGGCGAAAATCGTTGCGGCCGTCTCGCAAGCAACCGCGTCGGTCTTCGCCGCAGCCAGGCGCGCGCCGAGCTCGCGCAAAATCTTCACTCGCCGCTCGCCGATCACCTTGTCGGTGATCTCGTGCACCGTGGCCAGCACGCCGCCGATGCCGCGCGGCGCCGTCTCGTCGGGAACCGGGCTGTACGCGATCGTGAAGTGGCTCTCCTCGGGGAAGCCGTGCCGCTTCACGATGAGCTCGAGGTCCTCCATCCACGTCGCCGGCCCGCCGTTGAACGGCGTATCGACGAGCGGCCGGAGCACGTCGTAGACCTCGTGCCAGCACTCGCGTAGCGGCTTGCCCATCGCCTCGCGCGGGTGCTTCGTGCCCAAGATCGGCGCGTAGGCGTCGTTGTAGATCTGGACGTTGTCGGGACCCCACCAGAGCAGCAGCGGGAACCGGTTCGCGAGCAGAAAGCGCACGATCATGCGCAGGCTCGCGGACCACCCGTCCGGGGGCCCGAGCGGCGTAGCGGCCCAGTCGAAATCGCGGATGAGGCGCGCAGCCTCGCTGTCGTCGGGAAGGAAGTCCAGGCTCGCGGCGGCGTTATGCCGCGCGCGCGCGGCCACCTCGCTGCCGCTTCTTGCGGTTGTCAAAGCGCTGCTCCATCCGACCTCCCGTCCCCGAACGGTTGGAAGATTAGACTGGGCGGGTGCGCGCTGTCATCAGCCGGGCGCGCCGGAGCCACACCGCCCGGTTCGCTCCACCCTTGCGCCGCGACCCTGGCATTCGCGCTACCCGCAACGTAACTCGCGAGTCAAATTCGCGTTGACCCGGCTCTCCGCAGGCTCATAGTATTCGGCGGAACGATTCGAGCACGGCGCCCTTGCGATCGCCGCCGCTCACCAGGAAGGGGGACTCTCATGCAACGACCAACTACCGCGTGGCGCATCGGCATCGCGGCGCTCGTGCTCGCCGTCGCGCCATCGCTCGCGCTCGCGCAGCGCGGCGCGTTCGGCGGCGGCTTCGGCCCGCCGCTCAAGGTGGAGCCGCCGCCGAAGCAGTTCGCGAGCTCGGAAGAGCACTACAAGTTCCTGCTCGAGCAGGCACACGGCGGCACGAAGCACACGCTAGCGACGGTGCCGCGCTGGGACGGCATCTGGAACACGGCCGGCAACACCCACATGGATGCGTTCATCGACGGGCCCGGCCTGCAAGGCGGCACCGTCAAGCCCGGCGTGCTCACGCCGGCCTACGAAAAAGCCTACAAGGAGCGCTGGCGCCAGCAGCAGGAAAAAGGCGAGGTGGATTACGACCGCCTCGCGCACTGCGAGCCGCCCGGCATGCCGCGCTTCCTGCTCGAGCCGTACACGCACGAGTTCATCAACCTGCCGAACGAGTCGTATCTCATCAACGACTTCGGCCCGTCGATCCGCCGCGTGCTCATCGGCAAGGAGCATGCGAACGTCTACGGCACGCACTCGTGGTACGGCGACACGATCGGCTTCTGGGACGGCGACAAGCTCGTGCTGAACACCAAGTATCTCTACCCCGCCGACTTCACGCGCTGGTCGCCGATGACGAGCAACCAGTTCGAGACCGTGGAGATCTGGCAGCTCAAGAAGTACGACGGCGGCATCGAGCGGCTCGAGGTGCAGGCCACGTTCTACGACAAGTTCGCGTTCCTGCATCCGGTGAGCGCGGTGTACGCATTCCGTCACGCCGTGGACCTCGAGAAGGCCGACTACCGCATCAACCACTGGGAGTGCGAGCAGACGACCAACGCCTACTACGACAAGGAAAAGGGCGTCACGAACTTCCACCTCCCGGGCGAGGAGGGCTTCAACGACGGCCGCGGCTTCACGATGTTCCCGGAGCTGCCGGGCCAGTCGCGCGATCCGATCTACAACACCACGTTGCCGGGCGAGCCGGCGCCGGCAAAGTAAGCAAGGGGATAGAGCTATGAAACTGGTGAAATCGTCGGCCGCGGCGCTCGTCGGCATCCTCACGGCCACGGCCGTTTACGCACACCACTCGTTCGCGATGTTCGACCGCGACACACAGGTGGTGAAGAGCGGCACTGTGCAGCGCTGGGCGTTCAATAACCCGCACTCGTGGCTGTACGTGAACGTCAAGAACCCGGACGGCTCGACGACCCTCTGGAGCTTCGAAGGCTCCGCGCCAACCGGCCTCATCACACGGGGCATCACGGGCGACACGTTCAAGCCCGGCGAGACGGTGCAGTTCATGTTCTGCCCGCTGAAGGACGGCCGCCCCGGCGGCGCGATCGGCTGGGCCAAGGGCAAGGACGGCAAGTACCTGAACCCCGCCGACGGCGGCTGCAACGGCGGCGAAGCCAATCAGAAGAAGTGGGAAGAGTGGCTCGCGAAGGGCTACACGAGCAGCAAGGACGCCGAGGCTGCCACGGGCTCGTCGGTACCCAAGTAAGGCAGCTGCGGATCCCGCCGGCGGTGCGATGCACGACCGCCGCACTCTGACGGCGCAATTCCGGCGGCTCGGCGTCGCGGCGGGCGACGTGCTGATGCTCCACGCGTCGGTGCGCGCCGTAGGTCCCGTAGCGGGCGGGCCGGACGAGATCCACCTCGCGCTCAAGGACGCGCTCGGCGAACGCGGCACGCTCTTGATGTACGCGGGCTGCCCCCGCCACGTCGACGAGATCGGCCGCGGCAATCTCACGGCGTCCGAAGAGGCCGAGCTGCTCGAGAAGCTGCCGCCGTTCGACGCGGCGACGGCACGCTGCGACCGCAGCCACGGCATCCTCGTCGAATTTCTTCGAACCTACCCCGGCACGCGCGTCAACGCGCACGTGGCAAGGTTCGCGGCGTGGGGCGAGCACGCCGCTCACCTGCTGTCCGAGACTCCGTGGCACTACGCGTTCGGCCATGGCAGCGCGCTCGAGCGCTTTCTCGATCTCGACGGCAATATCCTGCTGCTCGGCAGCGACCACGATAGCGTGACCTTCCTGCACTACGCGGAGCACGTCGTCGACGTGCCGGGCAAGCGCGTGGCGCGCTTCAAGGTGCCCCTGTTGGAAAACGGCGCGCGCGTGTGGCGCGACGTCGAGGAGATCGACACGTCCGACAACGGCGCACACGCCAACTGGCCGGAGAATTTGTTCGCGCAGCTGGTCGACGGCCATCTCGCCGCCACCGGCAATCGGGGCGAGCTCGTCGGCGACGCGCGTGCCCATCTGTTCTCCGCGCGCGGCCTGCTGGAGCACGCGCTGCCGGTCATGCGGCGGCTGGGGACGGAGTGAAGCTGAGCGGCGCCTACTTGCGGGCGAACGAAGACTTGGCGAACACGCCCGTCACGAGCACGCGGTGCGCGACGTCGTCGAGCAGCTCCACCCGATTGCGGCCGCGCACCTTCGCCTCGTAGAGCGCCTGGTCCGCCAGCTGCAGCGCGCCGCGCGAACGCCGGCCGGGGCTCGGCTCGACCGCCGCCACGCCCACGCTGATCGTGACCATGCCGATGCCCGACGAGCCGTGGTGCTCGATCGCGAGCTCGCCCACCGCGCCGCGCATGCGCTCGGCGACGTCCCGCGCCTGGTCGATATCGATGTCGTAGAAGATCACGGCGAACTCTTCGCCGCCGTAACGCGCGAGCACGTCGAGCGGGCGTGACACGAACGGCTGCAGCGCCTGCGCGACGCGGCGCAGCGTATGGTCGCCGGCCTGGTGCCCGTAGCGGTCGTTGTAGGCCTTGAAGTGATCGATGTCGATCATCAGGAGCGCCATCGCGCGGCCGTCATCGACCGCCTGTTCCCACAAGCGGTCGAGGTGCTCGTCGAACACGCGCCGGTTCTTGAGACCGGTGAGCGTGTCGTGCTCCGCGAGCTCGGCGATCAGGTGACCTTCGAGGAAGCTCGTCCGCGACCACTTCTCGAGATGCCGCGCGGCGATCGCGCACGCAGCTATGGTCATCAGCAGCACCACGATCGAGCGGCTGGCGATCGGCGCCGGTAAGCCGAAGTACACCGCCGCCGCCATGAACGCGACCACGGACACCGCCACGGCGAACAGCGCGGCCCGAAACCGCAAGCCTAAAAAGAAGAACGGCCCGAGCACCATGAGCGGCATGAGCATCAGGAGCTCGAGCTGACCGAGCGCCGCAACTTGCGCCACGCCCACCGCCGCGACGACGCCGCGGATCGGCACCAGAACCTGGGCCACGGGCAGATACACACGGGAGTACAGCGGCGACCACGCGAGCACGGCCAACACGGCCGAGGCGGCGAAAATCACGCCGACGAGCTCGAGCGGACGGTTGACCGCTCCGATCATCAGCTGCTCGAGCACGCGCAGCGCCGGCAGCAGCACGCCGAGCACCGCCGCCACCCGCACGAACGCGCGATTGGTCACGAGGTGGGCGCGGACGTACTCCGCTTCGATCGCCGGGCTGAACGAACGGCTCGCCGCTCCCCTCGCGAGCTCGGCGGCGTACGGGGAGTTCGGGAACGCAGCCAGGCTGGGACGCGACACCGACGGCATGGCGCCACGATACGTTCCCTATGCGCGTGCCGCTGTGATCGGCGTTGCATAACGCGTCTCACCCTGCCCAAAAAGGTGACAGGCCTCCGGGCGCCGGCAGCCCCGGCTCGGCTACCCTGCACGCCGGTTCAATGAACATTGCGCAAGGAATGCGTGCAGGAATCGCGTTGGCCGCATGGCTGCTGGCCGCGACGGCGTCGGCCCAGGAGCCGAGCCGCTCCGAGTCGAGCCCCACGCGCGTCGAGCTCGACTCGGTAGCGGCGCTGGTCGCGGCCGTGGCCGGCTGCGCCGCGCTGCACTCGGCCGCGGCGGACGCGCTCGCGCGCGGCGGCCTGCCCGCTTATGCCGACGTTGCCCGCCGCCGCGCCGAAGCCGATCAGCTCACCGCGATGTACCTGGTCGCCGAGGACCGCGTCGCAAAGGGCGGCGTACGCCGCGACCTGACCTCGTACACGTCGTACGTGGAGCAGCTCACGGCGGCCGCGCGCGAGCGGATGGCCGCGATCGTCACCCTCCAAGACATCGCGCGCTTCTCGAAAGAAGAAGACTACTGCGCGTCGTTCATCGCGCTCGAGGACGAGACGATGAGCAAGATCGCCGCCGGCGATCCTCGCTCGGGCGCCTCGCCCGGCGCCCCACCCGAGGCCGTCGCCAACAACTGAGCGTGTCCCGCGCACAAACCTGACAGCGGTTGTCGGGAATGCGTGCTAGCTTGAAATCCCAATCAAGCCAACGAGGGAGACGCCTCATGAGCACCGCTCCGAAAGAGCCTCGCACCCACGCCGGCAGCTGCCATTGCGGCGCAGTGCGCTTCGAGGTCGACGTCGACGCATCGAGCGGCGGTGCGTGCAATTGCAGCATCTGCACGAAGATCGGCGGCATCTCCACCATCGTGAAGCCCGCCGCGTTCCGGCTGCTGTCGGGCGAGGGGAGCCTCACGTTCTACGAATGGGGCGGCAAGATCGCCAAGCGCTACTTCTGCAAGAGTTGCGGCGTGACCTGCTTCAGCCGCGGCCACCTCGCGGAAGTCGGCGGCGACTACGTGAGCGTGAGCTTGAATGCGCTCGACGACGTGGACCCCGCGAGCGTGAAGGTGGGCTACTGGGACGGCCGGCACGACAACTGGCAGGGCGGTCAACGCGACCGGCCGTGGCCCATCTTCGCGTAGCCGTCACTGATAGCGCAGCGCGACGATCGGATCGACGTTGGTTGCGCGCCGCGCCGGCACGAAGCACGCGGCGGCGGCCACGGCCGTGAGCACTGCCGCCACGGCCGCGAGCGTCAACGGATCGCGCGCGCCCACGCCGAAGAGGAGCGCGTCCAGCAGCTTGCCCACCACCAGCGACGCGGCGAGCCCGATCGCGAGGCCGAGACCGGCGAGCTTCATGCCGCTCACGAACACGAGCGCGCGGAGACTCCGGCCGCTCGCGCCGAGCGCCGACCGAATGCCGAGCTCGTGCGTGCGCTGGGTGACGGCGTACGCGATCACGCCGTAAATCCCCACGGCCGCGAGCAGCAACGCCATCGCGGCGAACACGGCCAGCAGGATCGCCTGGATCCGATCTCCGACGAGCGATTGGTCGGCGATCTGCTCGAGCGTGCGGACGTCGGCGAGCGGTTGATCCTTGCTCACGCTCGCCACGGCCGCGCGCACGCTCTTCTCGAGGGTCTGCGGGTCGACGGCGGCGCGCGCGATGAGGCTCGCGAAGTACACCGGGCTCTGCTCCATCGTCACGTACATGCCGCTGCTGCGCGTGTCGTCGAGCGAGCTGATCTTCTCGTCCTTGATCACGCCCACGATCTCCCACGTCACCTCCGGCCCGAGCGCGGTCTTGCCGGGCACGATCTCCTGCACGAGGATGCGCTGACCGATCGGATTCTCGTTCTTGAAGTCGCGCTTCGCGAAGGTCTCGTTGATCATCGTCACCGGCGGCGAGCCGGCGACGTCGGTGTCGCGGAGCGCGCGGCCCGCGATCACGTCGATGTGCAGCGCCTCGAAGTACGACGGCGTGACCATCTTGAAGAACATGCCGCCCCGTTTCCCCGGCTCTATCGGTGGGCGGCCCGCGATCTCGTACGGCATCCCGTAACCCCAACCCTGGAGCGGGAGCGCCGACGTGAGCGCCGTCTCGCGCACGCCGGGAACGGCGGCCACTGCCTCGCGTACCGATTGCAAATAGCGGTTGAGCTCCTTGGGATCCGGGTGCTGCGCGTTGGCGATCGGCAAATTCGCGGTGAGCACGTTGGTGGCGTCGAAACCGGGGTCCACCGCGAGTAGGCCGAACAGGCTCCGCAGCAATAGGCCCGAGCCCACGAGCAGCACGAACGCGAGCGCCATCTCGGCCACGACCAGCGTGCTGCGCAGGCGCGCGCCGCCGCCGGTTGGCGTGGTGCCTTGGCCGCCTTCCTTCATCGGCTCGGTGAGATTGGTGCGAGTGGCTTGGATCGCCGGCGCCAGCCCGAACAAGATGCCCGTGAGAATGGTCACGGCGCCCGCGAACAGCAGCACATTCGAGTCCATGCGAACGTCGATCTCGGCGGGCAGCGCGAACGGCGGGATCATCGCCTTGATGCCGCGCATCGTCGCGTAGCCCACGCCGACGCCGAGCACGCCGCCGCACACCGACAGCAGCATGTTCTCCGTGAGGAACTGGCGCGCGAGCCTCAAGCGGCCGGCGCCGAGCGACGCGCGCACCGCGATCTCGCGCCGGCGCGCCAAACCGCGCGCGAGCGCGAGATTCGCGAGGTTCGCGCAGCCGATGAGGAGCACGAACGCCGTGGCGCCGAACAGCGCGATCACCGCGGTGCGGGTCTCGCCGCCCACCATCTGCTCCGCGAGGGGCTGCACCGACACGCCCCAGCCCTTGTTCGAGGCCGGATACGCGTCGGAGATCTGCTTGCCGATCACGTCCATCGAGGCGCGCGCCTGCTCGAGCGTGACGCCGGCCTTGAGCGTGCCGAGCGCGCCGAACCAGTGGAAATCGCGCGTCATGTTCTCGGGCTGGAACGCGAGCGGCCGCCAGATCTGCCGCGGCTGCCGGTCGAACGTGCCGCCGCCCGCGAGCACGCCCACCACGGTGTGCGGCTCGCCGTCGAGAACGATCGACTTGCCCACGATCGCGGGGTCGCCGCCGAACCGCGTCTGCCAGAGCCCGTTGCTCAACAGCACCACGTGGTTGTTGCCGACTTCGTCCTCGCCCGGCAGGAACTTGCGGCCGAGCAAGAGTTGCGCGCCCGTGATGTCGAAGTACTGCACCGTGACCTGACCGCCGGTGAGCCGCACCGGCTCGTCGCCGCCCGTATAGGTGGCGCCCCAGCCGGTCTGTGCCGCGAGGTACTGGAAGACGGTTTGCTGCCGGGCCCAGTCGAGATAGTTCAGCGTGGAGATGCCGTTGGTGCCGCCGTCGGGCCGCTTCTCGAGCACGAGCATCACCCGCTCGGGATTCGGATACGGCAGCGGCTGGAGCAGCACGCCGTTCAAGAAGCTGAACATCGCGGTGTTCGCGCCGATCGACAGAGCGATCGTGGCGATCGCCATCGCTGCAAAGCCGGGGGTGGAGCGCAGCGTGCGCAGCGCGTAGCGCAGGTCTTGGCGGAACGCGGACATCTAGAGCTCCCCTTCGGTTAGGGACATGCTGCTTTTCTGCCCACCACCGTGCCGCCGGCGAGGAGCTCGCAAGCAGAAAAGCAGCATGTCCCTAGGATGCGCGAACCGGTTCGCGGGTTACAGGAGCGGCTTCAGCGCGGCGGCGCGATCATCGCCTCGTCCCAGTGCTCCCTGATCAACCCGTTCTCGACGCGGATCACGTCGAAGTGGTTCCAGACGTATTCCTTCGACGGGTCGTTCGGGTCCTTGTCCGTGCGGTCGAACATGAAGACCACGTACGGGCCGCTCACGAGCGTGAGCGACGGCGGGCGTACCCACTCGGGCTTGATCTCCTGCGGCGTGCGCCCGGGCGTGCGGCTCATGTACTGCTTGAAGCCGTCGCGCCCCTGCGGCACGTTCGGATTGTGCTGGAGGTAGCCCGGGTCCATGACCTTGTCCGCGAGCTCGAGGTGGCCGTACTGGAGCATGTCCTTGAGCTCCATCACGCCGATGTCGAGATTGCGCTTCTCCTCCGCCGACAAGGTGCCGGTGCTGCCCTTCGCCATCTGCGACTTCGGCTGCTCGAACGCAGGCGGCTTCGGCGCGCCGGCGGGCAGCGCGGTGCGCTTGGCGCTGTCCCAGTGCTCCTGCACCTTGCCGTTCGCGATTCGCAGGATCTCGAACGAGTTGTGGAAGTAGGTCTTCGAGGGGTCCGCGGGATGCGTGTCCTGCTGCTCGAAGACCAGGAATACGAAGTCGCCCTTCGCACCTTTGACCACGGGCGGGCGCGACAGCGTCTGCGGGATCGGGTCCTTACGCTGCACCTTCACCACGTCGCGAAAGAACGTGACGAACGCCTCGCGCCCGGTGGGCACGTTGGGGTTGTGCTGGATGTAGTCGTCGTGCTGGTACTTCGTGGTGAGGTCGAGGTGGCCGCCCTCGACGACATCGCGCCACCAGTCCATGACCAACGCGAGATTCGCCGTCTCCTGCGGATTCATCGCAGGGCTCGTTTGCGGCTTCGTGGCCGGATTGATCGAGTCGGCGAGCGCGGCGGAGCCGATCAGCGAGACAACCAGCAAGGCGACGGCGGCGGTCGTTTTCATTTTCCCCCCGGGGTGGATGCAGCGAGCTGCGCGGGAGTATAGCGCGGCGGCGCAGCCCGCCCGTTTGCGCGGCGAGATGTAGGAAACCCGTGCATCGCGGGGTAGCAGCCGGCGGCGTGAGAGCCGGCGGCCCGGCGACCGAGCCGGCCCCTAGAACGGCGGCTCGGGCACCGTCGGCGACCCCGCGTCGCCCCCCGGATCGCGGCTGTACTCTCGACCCACGCCGCCCTCGCTCCAGCGGCGGAAGGCAGCGGCGGGCGTGCCGGACGGCTGAAGCTACGGTCAGCGGGCAGGCGAGCGCGAAGCGCCGCCGAAAAATTGCGGCAGCGTCTGCCGCTCGCAGCTCGAAGCCAACTTGTAAGCTGCGTCGTCCGCCGCGAGCGCCTCGTAGGCGATGCGCCGCGCGAGCATCACGAGCTCGAGCTTGTACGGCAGCGCCACGATCCGGTTGCGCTCCTCCGAAGAAAGCTCGCGCGCGTCGGCGAGCTTCGCCGTGGCCTCGTGG
>DASUFK010000216.1:0-15848 GCA_036274615.1 Gammaproteobacteria bacterium
GACGGTCTTCCGGCGTGTCTCGGGAGGGCCATGCGAGCTGCGGCCGCGGCCTGCGCGACGCCGACAGCGGCCAAAGTGAGACACCACGATTAGTTGCGGAGGGCGTCGCGCAGCACGGTGTCGTCGATGAGCTGGGCGAGCTCGGCGCGCGAGCGGGGCGGGCGGTTGCGCTCGCGGGCGACGTAGACGTCTTCGTCGACGAGCACGTCGAGCAGGTCCGGCACGAGGGTGCCGGGGTAGCCTTCGTGGTGCCAGACGCGCTCGATGAGCTTGACGTCGTATCCGGTGCTCGCGGCGACGAGCGGCCAGGCTTCGCTCGGCCGCTCTCGCACGGCGGCGGACGCGCGGATCAGCGCGCGCACGAACGCCACGATTTGCGCGCGCTTCGCCGGGTTGGCGAGAGCGGCGGCGGTGGTGTTGAGATTGAAGAGCTCGCGGTACACGCGTCGATCTTGAAGCTCGACGGCGTCGGTGCCGACGAGGTCCTGGGCGTTCTGGATCTCGGGCTCCCAGATCGTGACGGCGTCGACGCGGCGGTCGGCGAGCGCGCGCGGCATGTCGCTGAGCGGATTGACCGGCACTACCGTCACGTCGTCGACTGACAACCCCGCGGTGCGGAGCATCTTGAGCAGGTAGAACGCCGACGAGGTGTTCGGCACGGTCGCGATGCGCTTGCCGCGCAGGTCGGCGAGCTGCGTCACGCCCGCGGAGCGGCGGGCGACGATGCGGTAGAAGCCCTCGGACACCGTGAGGATGATGCGCAGGTCCGGATGGTCGACCGACTGCCGTAACGCCTGCGTCTCCGCGTTGGTGGCGACGTCGGCGGCGCTGTCGTCGTAGAGGTCGGGGATACCGCCGTTCGTGACGGTGACCGCGGCCGGACCGAGCTCCTTCGCCGCGACGTGCACGGGCGCGAGCTCGATCGTGGTGGTGTTGCCGAAGACGCGCAGCTGCGCGCCGGCCTGCGGGGCAACCGCCACGAGCGCGATGGCGAACGCCGCGTATGCGATCCGACGACTTGCACGAATCATGCTATGAGTCCCGCAATCCCGTGGTGATCGGCTGGCTCGCCGCCCGCAGGCTCGGCATGAGCCCGCCGAAGAAGCCGAGCACGAGCGCATAGACCAAGCTCTGCACCACGAGCTCGGGCGTGACGGTGAACGCGAACGTGATCTGGCTGAACGACGCCAGGTTCATCGTGGACGCGCGAATGCCGTTGAAGCCGTAGTACGCGATCAACGCGCCCGCGGCGCCGCCGACGGCACCGAGCAGCATCGCCTCCACGAGCACCGAGGTAACCACGGGCACCGCGCCGAAGCCGATCGCGCGCAGGGTCGCGATCTCGCGCGTACGCGCCGACACGGCCGAGTACATCGTGTTGAGCGCGCCGAACACCGCGGCCAGGCCCATGAGCGCCGCGATCACGCGGCCGAGCACGTTCACGAGCGTCACGAGCGTGCGCGATTGCTCCGCGTAGTACTGGCGCTCCGTGAAGACGCCGACGTTGAGCCGCGGATCGCTCGTGAGCGCGTCCTTGAACCCGCGAAAAGCGTCGGCGTTTTGCAGCCGCACGCGCGTGGATTGATACGACGTGCCGCGGTTGTACGCGCCCTGCAGCACGATGGCGTCGCTCCAGATCTCCGACTCGGCGATGCTGCCGCTGTCGCCGAAAATGCCCACGATGTTCCATTCGCGCTGGCCGTTGCGCAGCACCTTGCCGACCTCGAGCCCCTCGTTCTGCTGCGCAGCGCCGCGGCCCACGATCACCTCGTTCGTGCCCGGCCTGAACGTGCGGCCCGAGACGATCGTGAATCCGTTGCGCAGATTCGCCGCGTGCGTGCCCACGCCGCGGAGCGGCACGTTGGCCGGCGTGCCCCTCCCCTTGAGCGGCACGTCCACGAGCACGTACAGCTCGGCCGAAGCCACCGGGTCGCCCGACTCGCGCAGCACGCCCGGCGCGTCGGCGATGATCCGAGTCTGCTCTTGCGAGAGACCGCTCGTCATCTCGCTGTTCGTGCCGCCGCGCATCACGATCGCCACGTCCTCGGCGCCCGACAGCTCGAGCACGGCGTTGAAGCCGGCGCTGATCGAGAAGATGCCGATCAGCACGGCCACGACACCCGCGATGCCGACGACCGCGACGAGCGACGTGCCCCTGCGCGCGGCCAGGCTGCGGAGATTCATCGCGGTGACCACCGCGGCTTGCTTGAGCGGGTTCATCGGGCGATACCTACGTTCGGCGCAGCTGCTCCACCACCGACAGGCGCCAGATCTGCGTGCACGGCATAGCGCACGACAGCACGCCAAGCGCGAGCGCCAGCACACCGCCGATGACGAAGGCATCCGGCGGAATGGACATCAACGGCAGGAACGTCTGCACTTGCGACCCGATGCCGCGCGTCACGCCGCGCCCCAAGTACAAGCCCACGGCCGCACCGAGCAGCGTGAGCGTCACGCCTTCGGCCAGCACCAGCGCCACCACGGCCACGTTCGAGAACCCGAGCGTGCGCAGCACCGCGATGTCGCGCACCCGCTCGCGCACCGACTGCGCCATCGCGTTGGCCGTCACGAGCAGCATCGTGAAGAACACGGCGGCCGCGACGATCGTTACGATCAACGCGATGTTGCCCATCTGATTCGCGAAGCCCTGGAGGAACGCGCTCTCGGTGGAGGTGCGCGTCTCGTCCGACGAGTTCGCGAACCGCGCGTCGATCTGCCGCGCGATGTCCTCGCTGCGGCTCGCGTCGGCCACGCGGTACACGACCCAGCCGACCATGTCGCGCTGGAACGGGCGCTCCTCGTTCAAGTAGTCGTAGTGCAGCCACACCGACGAGTTGTCGCCGTCGTCGAGGTGGTAGATCGCCGCGATCTTGAGCTCCCAGGTGTTGCCGCCGCCGCGCCGCGAGTAGATGTTCGACTGGATCGGCACCACGTCGCCCACCTTCCAGCCGTACCGCGCGGCGATGTCGCTGCCCACGAGCGCGCTCGTGCGGTCGGCCATCCAGGCCTGCTTCTGCTCGGGCGTGCCGTACTCCGCGTAGACGTCGACGAACGACTCGGGATCGGCCGCCATCATGTTGAGCTGATTGCGCTCCTCTTGATAGTAGCCGCCGAACCAGTCCTGCGACGTGGCCGACCGCACGCCGGGAATCGAGCGAATCTGCGCGAGATACGAAAGCGGCAGGGGTTGAATGATCGAGATCTTGTGCTGCGTGACGAAGCGGTCCGCCCCGGCGAACTCCGCGCCGCCGGTGAGCGCGAATTGCACCGCCTCGAGCACGCCGAACAGCAGGAACGCCACCACCACCGACGCGAACGTGAGCACCGTGCGCAAACGCTTGCGCCGCAGGTTCGCCCAGAGCAACGGCAGGTATTTCATCACCGACATGCCGCGCCGTCCGTCGGCGCCGGAGCGATAGTAAACGAAAGACGTTGCCCGGACACGAGCGCGGGCATGACGTTAGCCGGCGGGAAAGCCCATTCGGCGCGTTAACGCGCCGCTGCGGCCTAACCAGCCCTGCGCAGCGACTCGTCCGCGGGCTCCCCAGCCTCGGGAGCCGGCGGCTCGATCGGCAGCCTGATCGTGAAACGACTACCCTTCCCCACGTTCGACGTCACTCGAATCGCGCCGCCGTGATGATCCACGACGATCCGGTGGGCGATCGCGAGACCCTGACCGGTGCCCTTTCCCACTTCTTTGGTCGTGAAGAACGGGTCCCAGATCTTGTGCAGAATCGCCTCGGGGATGCCGCAGCCGTTGTCCTCGATCTCGATGAGCACGTCGGCGCCGTCGCGGCGCGTGCCGATCCGGATCGCGCCCTTGCCGTTCTCGCCGTCGAATACCTCGCCGACCGCGTGCGCGGCATTCACGAGCAGATTCAGCACGACCTGATTGATCTCCGACGGGAAGCACGCGACGTGCGGCAACTCCGCGGCGAGGTCGAGCTCCACGTCAGCCACGTATTTCCACTCGTTGCGGGCGATCGTCACAGTGTTCGCGATGCCGTGATTGAGATCCGCAACTTGCTTGTCGTCGCTGGGATGCGAGAACTCCTTCATGGCCGTGACGATCTTCTTGATGTGGCTCATGCCGAGCGCCGATTCCTTGAGCGCCGCCGGGATCTCGGTGACGAGAAAGTCGAGATTTGCTTCGTCGGCGATCTGCCGCAGGCGGTCGGTGCCGTCGGGACAAGCGGCTATCCGCTCCTTGAGCGCATCGAGCAGCGGCAGCAGCCGCGCGAAGCGCTCGCTCAAGAAAGTGATGTTGCCGTCGACGTATTGCGCCGGCGTGTTGATCTCGTGCGCGACGCCCGCGGCCAACTGGCCTATCGCCTCGAGCCTCTGCGCCACGCGCAAGCCCGCCTGCGCGTCGTGCAGCTCGAGCTCGAGCCGCCGGCGCTCGATCTCGCGCAACACGATGCGCTCGAGCATGTTGCGGTTCAGGTGGTCCTTGAGCACGAAGTCGCGCGCGCCGCGCTTGAACGCCTCCGCCGCGAGGTTGTCGCCGCCGCCGCCGGTGAGCATCACCACGGCAGCACCGGCGCGCACGAAATCGGCGAGCGCGTCGACGCCCGACATTCCCGGCAGGTTGTTGTCGAGCAGCACACAATCCGGACGCTCCAAGGCGTACACCTCGTAGCCGCGCGCGGCGTCGGGCGCCTCGTGCACCACGAACTTGTCGCCCAGCAGCGCTGCGACCAGCTCGCGGTCCACGGCGCTGTCGTCGACGATGAGGATCTTTGAACGCTCGGGAGTCATTGGCGCCTGCCGAACGCTATGCCGGAACCGCCACCAGAAATCGCTTCGTCACCAAGCCCGACTCTTCGAGCTTCTTCAAGTGCTCGCAGAATCCCTTCGTGACCTCGGCGCCGCGGCAGAGAAGCATCATGCCGCCGTCGGTCTTGACGTCCTCCTGGAGAATCATTCCCACCTCGAGCTCGCTCGGCAGCACGCGCCGCTCCTCCGAGCTCGCCGCGCTGCGCGCGGACTGCTCGAGCGCCTTCAGCACCGCCGGGTCCACGCGGCCCTTGTTCTCGGCGAGCTTCACGAGGATTTCGGTCTCCGACCACCCTTGCGACGCGAGCTCGTCGTGCGCCATCACGCCACGCAGCACGCGGGCTTCGAGCGGCAGGCGATCGCCCCGTACGTCGTCATGAGGCCAACCGGTGCCGTCGTAGTTCTTGTTCTGATAGAGAATGATCTGCGCCACGTGCTCGAGCCGCGGAATCCGCGCGATCACTTCCGAGCCGATGCCGGCGTGCGCGGCAAACTCCGCGCGTTCCGTCGAGCTCAGCGCCTTGCCGTGCGCGATCTTGTCGAGCACGTCCGTGGAAAGGCGGATGCAGCCGAGCTGCGAGAGCAACGCAGCCGTGTCGAGCTCCCAAAGCTTTACGCCCGGGATCAGCGCGGCGAGCTCGCGCGCCTTTCGCCGGATGCGGTCGGTGCGTCCGAACGCTTCGGGCTTGGCGATCGACAGCAGCTCGCCGAGCGCCTTGATGCTGCCGTGCAGCGTTTGCTCGAGCAGCTCTCGCTCGGCGGTGACGAGCTGATGCTGCCGCACGCCCTGCTGCAGCACGCTGCGGAGCGACTCGGTGTCGCACGGCTTGTTGAGAAACTTGAAGACTTCGCCCTTGTTGAGCGCTTGGACGGCCGTCGCTTGATCGGTGTTGCCCGTGAGCATCATCCGGACGGTGTCCGGGTGCTCCCGAGCGACGCGAGTGAGGAGCTCGATACCGTTCATCTTCGGCATCCGACAGTCGGCCACGATCACACTGAACGGTTCGTTTCCTTCGAGCAGCGCAAGGGCGTCGCCGCCGGACTCCGCCGTGTGCACGTCGAAGTCCTCTACCAGGCTGCGCCGAATCGTGCTCAGCACATGCGGCTCGTCGTCCACGAACAGCACTCTCGCTCGCTTTGCCGCCAACGTTCGCTCCTCGGGCTTCCCTCCCCCGCGGCCGAAGATATTAGCGGTGCCACCGCGCCCCGGCCTGTGAGACAAGTCGCTGCGGGAGCACATGGCTTATTCCAAGACGTTCTGCACCGCGTCTCGCCTCGGGATTTGTGACTTGTTTCCACGCATGGCAGAGAGTTGGTCGTTAGCTTATCGAGTCACCTCCCGGGGTCTCGAGCTGACCAGCGAACCGCATGTACAGACGAACCCAAACCGGCGGCTCCGCCCGAATGGAGCCCCTCGCTTCCACGGCCTCGATCGAGCCGCGGAACGCTAGCGAGCGAAATTGCCGGAGCGGCGGCCGCTGATCTGCACATGGAGCCGGTCACACCGCAATCCGCGAACGACGTTCAGTCGATCCGCATACTGCACCTCGAGGACAACCGCGTCGAAGCGGAGCTGATCCGCGCGCAGCTCGGCGAAGACGGCTTCGAAGCCGTCTTCAAGACGGTAACCACCGAGATGCAGTTTCGCGCGGCGCTGGCCGACTTCGCGCCGCAAGTGATTCTCTCGGACTTCTCGCTGCCCGGATTCGACGGGCTGTCGGCGCTCGTGATAGCGCGCTCCGCGGCGCCGGAAATTCCGTTCTTGTTCGTGTCGGGCACGATCGGCGAGGAGCGCGCAATCGAGGCACTGAAGCGCGGCGCGGTCGACTACGTGCTCAAGGACAATCTGCGGCGGCTGGTGCCGGCGATCCGCGGTGCGGTGCGGCAGGCGGAGGCCGCGCGCGCCCGTGACGTCGCCGAGCAAATGCTGCGGCGCAGCGAGTCGCGCCTCCAAGGAATCATCGACACTTCGGGCGATTGGATCTGGGAATGCGACCGCGAGGGCAGGTTCACGTTCTCGAGCCCGAGCATCGTGGACATCCTCGGCTACAAGCACCACGAGGTGCTGGGGCGGCGCGCGACGGACTACGCCGATCCGTCGGAAGAGCTGCGGTTGCAGACGAGCCTCGCGGAGCTCGAGAACGGCGGGGAAGCCGGCGCCACGATCACGCTGCGCTGGCGTCACAAGAACGGCAAGACTCGCTGGCTCGAGCGCAAGGCCGTGGCGCTGCGCGACGACAGCGGCTCGTTCCGCGGCGCGCGCGGCAGCGACCGCGACGTCACCGTGCGCATGGCGCAGGAGGTCCGCATTCGCCGGCTCAACCGCGCCCTGCGGTTCTTGAGCGGCGCGAGCTCTGCCGTCATCCGTCTGCGCGACCGGCAGCAGCTGCTCAAGGAAGCCTGCCGTCTCGCGGTGCGAGTGGGCGGCTACTCGCACGCAACGATCTACCTGCTCCCCGGCGGGAGGGAGCAGGCGCGGCCGCTCGTTCACTCCTACGGCTCGCAGGACGACGAATCGACGAAGTGGTCCGTGGGCGCGACGCTCCCCGAAGGTGCAACGCCGGTCACTCAAGCGCTCGCCACCGGGCAGCCCGTGATCCTCGGCGACATCACCGACGCGAGTGATGCCGGGATCCGCCTCGCGGACCGCGAGGCGCTGCTCGCGCGCGGCGTGCGCGCGTGCATCGCGCTGCCGCTCGTGATCGAAGGCACGTCGATCGGTGTGGTGGAGCTGCACTCGGCGGAGCCCGACGTATTCGGCGAGGCCGAGCTTTCGTTGCTGAAGCAGGTGGCGGAGAACATCACCTTCGCGCTCAGGTATCTGCACAGCAAGGAGAGCGCGGAGCGCTTCGAGTACTTCGATCCGCTCACGGCACTCGCCAACCGCACGCTCTACGTGCAGCGCTTGAGCGGAGCGCTCGAGGACGCGCGCCGCGCGAGCCGGCGCGTGGCCGTGCTCGCGTTCGACATCTGCGACCTCGGCATGGTCAACGACGGGCTCGGCCACCACGCGGGCGACCTGCTCTTGCAGCTCGTGGCCGAGCGCTCGAAGAGTGCGTTCGGCGACTCGAGCGCCGTTTGCCGGCTCGGCGGCGACCGCTTCGCCGCCTACGTCGCCGTCGGCTCGCCGGGCGAGGTGGACCGGCTACCCGAGCGTCTCGCGCTCGTGTTCGACCAGCCGTTCGAGCTCGACGGACACGAGCTGCGCGTCTCCGCAACGGGAGGCATCGCCGAATATCCGCAAGACGGCGCAGAGGCCGAGGCGCTGCTCCAGGCCGCGCAGACCGCTTGGCAGCACGCCAAGGAAGCCGGCGAGCGATGCCTGCGTCATCAGCCGAACATGAGCGCGCGCGCGTCGGAGCGATTGAGCCTCACGAACGAGCTGCGCCGCGCCGTCGCGGAACGGACATTCGCCGTCCACTATCAACCGAAGGTGGCGCTCGCTTCCGGCGCGCTCGAGGGCGTAGAGGCGCTGCTGCGTTGGCCGCGCGACAACCAGGAGGCCGTGCCGCCAGGCGTGTTCGTGCCGATGCTCGAATCGCTCGGTCTCATCGAGGAGGTCGGCGGCTGGGTGATCGTGCAAGCGCTGCGGGAGTCGGCGAACTGGGCCACGGCGGCCGGCGGCGTGCGGGTCGCGGTCAACGTGTCGCAGAAGCAGCTCGACCGCGACGACTTCGCGGAGCTCGTGCTGCAACTCGTCGACGGCATACCCAACGGAGCGCGGCGCCTCGAGCTCGAGATCACCGAGAGCACCTTGATGGCGGATCCGCGCAAGGCGAGCACGAGCCTCGCGCGGCTACGCGAGGCCGGCGTGTCGGTGGCAATCGACGACTTCGGCACCGGCCATTCGTCGCTGCGCATACTTTCCGGCCTGCCCGCGGACGTGCTCAAGATCGATCGCAGCTTCGTCTGCGACCTCGCCACCAATCGCAACCACCGCCTCATCGTGCAGACCACGATCGGGCTCGCGAAATCGCTCGGCATGAAGACGGTCGCCGAAGGCGTCGAGATGGCGGAGCAAGCGGAGCTGCTGCATGCGCTCGGCTGCGACGCGGTGCAAGGCTACCTGATCGGCCGGCCCGTGCCCGCGGCGGCCACGGCCCAGTGGCTCACCGCTCATCAGGCGAGGCCGTCCGTCGCGGCCAACCCGCGACGCGATCGCGGTCAGCGCAGCGGCTGACGAAACTCGCAATGCCGCGACGCGCCGCACTACTCGCTCTCCTGCGCTCGCTCCGGCTCGCGCCGGCCGTCGCGGCTCTCGCCGTGGTGCTTGCAGCGGTGTGCTCCGCGCAAGTGCGCGACACGCCTCCGGTGTCGGCGACCAGTGTGAAGGCGGCGTTTCTCTACAAGTTCGCGGGCTACGTGGAATGGCCCGCGCCGCCCGGCGAGACCGACGCGCCGATCACGATCGGCGTCGCGGGCGCGGACCCCTTCGCCGCGGAGCTCGCCGAGATCACGCGCGGACGAACCGTGGCCGGCCGGCCGATCAGCGTGCGCCGCGTGACCGCGGACGACTCGTTCGACGGCCTGCAGATCCTGTTCATCGCCAATCAAGGACGAGGCGGCGAGCGTGGCGTGCTCGCGAACGCCCGCAGCCGGCCGATCCTCACCGTCACGGAGTCCGCCGGAGCGCTCGCCGACGGCAGCATCATCAACTTCACTCAAGACAAGGATCGCGTGCGGTTCGAGATCTCGCTGTATGCCGCGGAGCAAAGCATGCTCAAGCTCAACTCGCGGCTGCTCGCGGTTGCGGACTCCGTGCACCGGGGACCGGAGTAACCGATGACGTTCGGCCAATCCGTTCGCGGCAAGCTCCTCGTGGTGGTGGTCACGACCACCGCCGCCGCGCTGCTCATGACCGGAGTCGCGATGACGCTGTACGACATCCGCACGTTTCGCGAGCGCCGCGTGGCCGAGCTCACGGCGCAGGCCGACATCCTCGGGCTCGCGTCGGCGGCGGCGCTCGAGTTCGAGGACCCGCAATCGGCGCAGAGCTACCTCGAGTTCCTCAAAGTCCATCCGAGCGTGACCCAGGCGGCGGTCTACACCGCGAAAGGCAGCTTGTTCTCGCGCTACTCGGCTCCGGGTCACGAGGACGCGGAATTTCCCCCGCTTGCCGAGATCGACGGCAACGTGGTGAACGGCAGCAACATCACGCTGTTCAAGCGCATCGTCGCCAACAACGAGATCCTGGGCACGGTGTACTTGAACGCCGAGTACGACTTGCTCGGCCGGCTCGGCGACTACGCCGCGATCTTGGGGACCGTGCTGATCGCGAGCCTGGCCGCGGCGCTGCTGATGTCGAAACGGCTGCACAAGACCGTCACGGGGCCGATCGCCGACATCACGTCGGTGGCGCAGCACGTGATCGAGAAGCGCGACTTCACGCTGCGCGCGCCCACGAAGAGCGGCGACGAGATGGGCGTGCTTGCCACCGCGTTCAACAGCATGCTCTCGGAGATCGACAGCCGCACCAAGGTGCTCGAGGAATCCAATCTTCGCCTCCAGACCGCCGAGCAGAGCTTGCGCACGTTGAACGCGGAGCTCGAGGAGCGCGTCAATCTTCGCACCGCGCAGCTCGAGGCGGCCAACAAGGATCTCGAAGGGTTCAGCTATTCGGTGTCGCACGACCTGCGCGCGCCGATTCGGGCGATCAACGGATTCTGCACCCTGCTCACGAAGGACCATCTGGCGCAGCTCGACTCCGAGGCGCAGCGCAAAATCGCCGTGATCAAGGGCGAGGCCGAACGAATGGCGGCGCTGATCGACGACCTGCTCGCCTTCTCGCGCCTCGGCCGCAAAGCGCTCCAGCCCGCGGACGTGGACATGCGCGAGCTCGCCGCGGGCGCGTACCGGCGGCTCGTGAACGGCCAGGCCGAGCGCATCGAGTTCCGCATCGGCACGCTGCCGCACGCGACGGCCGACCGCAGCCTCATCGAGCAGGTTTGGGTGAATCTGCTGTCGAACGCGATCAAGTTCTCCGGCAAGAAGGACGCGCCGGTGGTCGAGGTGGGCGCGATCAGCGAGGAGCGCGAGTACGTGTACTTCGTGCGCGACAACGGCGCCGGCTTCGATCCGCGCTATCAGGAAAAGCTGTTCGGCGTGTTCCAGCGCCTGCACCACAACGACGAGTTTCCCGGAACGGGCGTAGGCCTCGCGCTCGTGCATCGAATCGTTACGCGTCACGGCGGTAGGGTCTGGGCCGACGCAAGGCTCGGCGAAGGCGCCACGTTTCATTTCACTTTGCCGAAGGAGCAAGGCGTTGGAAGAGTTTGAGCAAGTCGAGATTCTGTTGGTCGAGGACAATCCGCTCGACGCCGAGCTCGCGATGCGCGGCCTCAAGGACCAGGGGCTGGCGAATGCCATCACCTGGGTGAAGGACGGCGAGGAAGCGCTCGACTACGTGTTCCGGCGCAACGCGTACGCCGGCCGAACCAGCAACGGACCGCGGCTGATCCTGCTCGATCTGAAGATGCCGCGCGTCGGCGGCATCGAGGTCACGCGCGCGATCAAGAGCGACGAGCGCACGCGGCGCATTCCAATCGTGATCATGACCTCCTCCAAGGAAGAGAAGGACGTGGCCGACAGCTACGACCTCGGCGCCAACAGTTACATCGTGAAACCGCTCGACTTCGAGTCGCTCGCCGAAGTGGCTCGCCAAGCCGGCTACTACTGGCTCGCGATCAATCGCACGCCCGGATGAGCGCGCCGACGAAACGGGAGACGACCATGGGGCAAACGCTGCAACGGTCATTGCTCGCCATCGGCATGATGAGCGCATTCGCGCTCGGCAAGCCGGCGGTTGCGCAAGACGCCGGTCTCGCGGACCTCTCGCTCGAGGAGCTCGCCGAAGTGCGGGTGACGTCGGTATCGCGTCAATCCGAACGGGTCGCGGATGCGCCTGCCTCGGTGTACGTGATCACGCGCGAGAGCATTCGCACGAGCGGCGTCACGAGTCTGCCGGAAGCGCTGCGGCTCGCGCCGAACCTCGAGGTGGCGCGCATCGATCCCGTTCAGTACGCGATCAGCGCGCGCGGCTTCAACAACGCCGTCGGCAACAAGCTGCTCGTGATGATCGACGGGCGTATCGTCTACACGCCGCTGTTCTCCGGAGTGTTCTGGGACCAGCAGGACGTGCTGCTCGAGGACATCGACCGCATCGAAGTCATCAGCGGTCCGGGCGCGACGCTCTGGGGCGCGAACGCGGTGAACGGCGTGATCAACATCATCACGCGGCCCGCGGGCGAGACCCAGGGCACGTTCGTATCGGCGGGAGCCGGCAACCTCGAAAACAACGTCGCGGTGCGCTACGGCGGCGGCCTCGGCGGCAGCGGACACTTCCGCGCCTACGCGAAGACCTCGAGCCTGGCGAATACGCAAACCGCGGGCGGCGCGGATCTGCTCAACGCCTGGGACCGCACGCAGGTGGGCTTCCGCGCGGACTGGGACCAGGGCAACGACCGGTTCACGCTGCAGGCAGACGCCTACGAAGGCGAGTCCGAGGACCGCGGCAGCGCGCTCGGCTTCGCGTTCGGCTCGATCGAGGTCGGCGGCCACAACGTGCTCGGGCGCTGGACGCGGCACCTCGCGGACGCGGGCGAGCTCCGGGTGCAGAGCTATTTCGACCACACCGAGCGGGAGGACGTCTTGTTCTTCCGGCCCGACGCCGACATCTTCGACGTGGAGGTCACGCACTCGAAGACCCACGGCAAGCACGACGTGCTCGTGGGAGGCGGCTATCGCCGCTCGAGCGACGAGATCAACACCGGCTTCGTGACCACGTTCATTCCGCGCAGCGCCGATCTCGAGTGGGCGAATCTTTTCATGCAGGATCGCATCGCGTTGAACGAGCATTTGGAAGCCACCGTGGGCCTGAAGCTCGAGAGGAACGACTACACGGGCACGGAATCGCTGCCGAGCGCTCGGCTCGCGTGGAAGCCGTCGGAGCAGCGGCTCCTGTGGACCGCGGTGTCGCGCGCCGTGCGCGCGCCCGCGCGCTTCGACAAGGACGTGTTCTTCCCCGGCACGCCGCCGTTTCTCGTGATCGGCGGACCGAATTTCGTGTCCGAGGTCGCAAACGTGATCGACGTGGGCTATCGCGCGGAGCCCACCGAACGGCTCAGCTATTCGTTCACCGTATTCCATCACGACTGGGACAAGCTCCGCAGCGGCACGTCGGTGCCCGTGCAGCTCGAGAACAGGATCGAGGGCGACGCGCAAGGCGTCGAGGCGTGGGCCACCTGGCGCTTCTCGCGAACCTGGCAGCTCGGGGCGGGCGTCAACACGCTCGACCTCGACCTGCGCCTCGAGCCGGGCAGCACCGATCCGGTGGGCGTGCACAACGAGACGCTCGCCAACGATCCCGACTACCAGTGGTTCTTGCGCGCGACGGCCAATCTGCCGCGCGGCATCGACCTCGATCTGCGCGCGCGCCACGTGGAGGATCTGCAGAATCCCGCGGTGCCGGAGTACGACGCCGTGGACGCCTCGTTGACGTGGAGCATGCGCAAGCGGCTCGCGCTCGTGGTCACGGTGCAGAACCTGTTCGACGGCTCGCATCCCGAATACGGCCCCGCCGCGACGCGGAGCGAGCTCGAGCGCGGCGTCTACGTCGAGGTGCGGCGCTCGGGTCAGTAGCGTCGCCTCGGTGGTTGCGGTGGAGCGCGCGCGACGCTCGAAAAGAGCGCGCAACGCTTAGACGGCGCACCATCGGCGACCACGCTCGCCGCGCCGCTCACATGAGCCGCGCGACGCTTGACGCGCCGTCACTCGCCGCGAGCGCGCGGCGCGTCACGAATACCCCTCCTGCACCGCCGTTTTGCTACGCACGTCTCGTTCACGAGAGTGCAACCTTCCTCCCGCACGATGACTTCCCGTCAACCGTGGTGTTGGCACGCAAGTTGGATAAGTGTCCGTGCCCAGTCATTCACGAACAGTGGAGGTTCACAATGAAAATCGTTAGTGGAATGGTTGCGACGATGTTGATCGGCGGCGCTTCGCTCGGAGTGTCGGCCCACGCCGTCGCGGGCGAGCTCAAGATCGCCTACGCGCACGACGGTGCGCCGACCACGACCGTACCGTTCTCCGATCTCGACCTGAGCAAACCGAGCGACGTGCAGACGCTCTACGCACGCATCCAGGCAGCCGCCGTCGCGGTCTGCAACGCCGAGATCGGCGCGAACAAGTTCGCACCATCCGGTTGGCGGCAGCAGTGCGTCCGCGCCGCCGTGGCCGGAGCGAGCCGCCAGGTCGAAGACGAGTGGCTCGCGATCCTGCTTCGCGGCATGCCGCGAATGGCTCGTCTCTGAACGGTGCTCACGGGTGACCCGGCTCGCGCGCGCGGCCGGGTTCCCCCCTCCGATCAGGGCCGCCCGCCACCCTGCGGAGCCCGCCGCGCGTACATAACCGCCTAAAGGCGGCCCCCGCACTGGCTTTGTCGCCGCCGCACCTTATAATGCGCGGCTTTCCAGCGCCCGGTCCCCCCGCATGTTTCCCAAGGAACGGCTCCGAAACATCGCCATCATCGCGCACGTCGACCATGGCAAGACCACGCTCGTCGACAAGCTGCTGACGCAGGCGGGCTCGCTCGACGCGCGCACGGTGATCCCGGAGCGCGCGATGGACTCGAACGACCTCGAGAAAGAGCGCGGCATCACGATCCTCGCGAAGAACACGGCGATCGGCTGGCGCGACTGGCGCATCAACATCGTGGACACGCCCGGCCACGCCGACTTCGGCGGCGAGGTCGAGCGCGTGCTGTCGATGGTCGACGGCGTGCTGCTGCTCGTCGACGCGGTCGACGGACCGATGCCGCAGACGCGCTTCGTCACGCAGAAGGCGTTCCAGCACGGCTTCGTGCCGCTCGTGGTGATCAACAAGATCGACCGCGACGGCGCGCGGCCGCACTGGGTGCTCGACCAAACGTTCGACCTGTTCGACCGGCTCGGCGCGAGCGACAAGCAGCTCGACTTTCCCGTCATCTACGCCTCCGCGCTCAACGGCTACGCCGGACCTACGGAAGACGTCCGCGAAGGCGACATGCAGCCGCTGTTCGAGGCGATCGTCAAGCACGTGCCGCCGCCGCCCGTCGAGACCGAGGGTCCGCTGCAGTTGCAAGTGTCGAGCTTGGACTACAGCTCGTACGTGGGGCTGCTCGGCATCGGCCGAATTGCCCGCGGCGTCGTGAAGCGCAACATGCCGGTCACGCTCGTGCAGCGCGACGGCGCCGAGCGCAACGCACAGCTCATGGAGCTGTACGGCTTCGAAGGACTCGAGCGCAAACCGATCAGCGAGGCCGGCGCCGGCGACATCGTCGTGTTCAGCGGCATCGACGACCTCAAGATCTCCGATACCGTCTGCGCGCGCGGGCAAGGCGCGGGCCTGCCGCCGCTGCAGGTCGACGAGCCCACGATCACGATGACGTTCCAGGTGAACAAATCGCCGTTCGCGGGCAAGGAAGGCAAGTACCTCACGAGCCGGCAGATCCGTGCGCGGCTCGAGCAGGAGCTGCTGCACAACGTGGCGCTGCGCGTCGAGGACATGGACGACCCCGACAAATTCCGCGTGTCCGGCCGGGGCGAGCTGCATCTCTCGGTGCTCATCGAGAACATGCGCCGCGAGGGCTACGAGCTCGCCGTATCGCGGCCGGCGGTGATCGAGCGCATCGTCGACGGCGAAGTGCACGAGCCGTGGGAGCAGCTCACCGTGGACTTCGCCGAGCAATACCAGGGCGGCGTGATGACGCGGCTCGCCGAGCGCAAGGGCGAAGTGAAAACGATGATGCCCGACGGGCGCGGCCGCGTTCGCATCGAGTACCGCATTCCGGCGCGCGGGCTCATCGGCTTCCGCACCGAGTACCTCACGACCACCGCGGGCACCGGCCTGCTCTACCACATCTTCGACGGCTATGCGCCGCGCGCGAAGGGCGAGATCGGCCAGCGCATCAACGGCGCGCTCGTGTCGATGGTGCAAGGCAAGGCCGTGGGCTACGCGCTGTTCAACCTGCAAGAGCGCGGCGCGCTGTTCATCGGCCACGGCGTCGAGGTGTATGAGGGGATGATCATCGGCATCCA
>DASUFK010000217.1:0-13716 GCA_036274615.1 Gammaproteobacteria bacterium
CTCAAGCAAGCGCTCGACGAGCAGCGCGTGAGCGGCCGGAAGCTCGGCCGCGTGCTCATCGACATCGGCGCAGTGTCGGAAGCCGATTTGCACTCGTGCCTCGCGACCTACTTGAACATCCCGTTCGTCGACCTCGCGCACATGACGCTCGAGCCGAAGGTCGTCATGAAGCTGCCCGAGAGCCACGCGCGCCGCCATCGCGCGCTCGTGCTCAAGGAGGACCAGCGCGGCTACTTGGTCGCGATGGCCGACCCCACCGACCTGCACGCCTACGACGAGCTCGCGCGCCTGCTCGGCAAGCCGATCCGGCTCGCGCTCGCGAAAGAGGCGTCGCTGCTCAAGACGATCGACTCGATCTACCGGCGCACCGACGAGATCATGTCGCTCGCCGAGGAGCTCGACGAGGAGCTCAGCGAGGCGGACGTGGACCTCCAGGCGTTGTCGGCCGAGGAGGGCTCGCCCGACGCGCCGGTGATCAAGCTGATCCAGTCGATGTTCCAGGACGCCGTGCAGGTCAACGCGAGCGATATCCACATCGAGCCGGACGAGCGCTGCCTGCGCATCCGCCAGCGCGTCGACGGCTTGCTCCAGGAGCAGCTCATCGACGGCAATCGCGTGGGGCAGGCGCTGATCACGCGCTTGAAGCTCATGTGCGGCCTCGACATCGCCGAGAAGCGCAAGCCGCAGGACGGCCGCTTCAGCATCAAGGTGGAGGACAAGGCGCTCGACGTGCGCGTCTCCACGATGCCGATCTATCACGGCGAGGCGATCGTGCTCAGGCTCCTCGACCATTCCGCGAGCCAGCTCGGCTTCGACCAGCTCGGCATGCCCGACGAGATCGTGGCGCGCTTCAAGACGTTGATCGAGCGCGCGTCCGGGATGGTGCTCGTGACGGGCCCCACGGGCAGCGGCAAGACCACCACGCTCTATGCCGCGCTCAATCACTTGAACTCGCCGGCCACCAAGATCATCACCGCGGAGGATCCGGTGGAGTACCGGCTGCCGCGCGTGAATCAGGTGCAGGTGAACTTCAAGATCGGGCTCACGTTCGCCGCGATCCTGAGGAACGCATTGCGCCACGACCCCGACATCGTGCTCGTGGGCGAGATGCGCGACCAGGAGACGGTGGAGATGGGGCTGCGGGCCGCGATGACGGGCCACCTCGTGTTCTCGACGCTGCACACCACCGACGCCACGTCGGCCGTGAGCCGCCTGCTCGACATGCGCGCGCAGGGCTATCTGATCGCGGCCGCGCTCGACGCCGTGGTCGCGCAGCGGCTCGTGCGCCGCGTCTGCGACAACTGTGCGCACCCGGCGGAGCTCGGCGTGCACCACGCGGCGTGGCTCTCGCGCTATCTCGGCGCCGAGCAAATCCGCTCGGCGACGTTCGTGGAAGGCGCGGGCTGCACCTACTGCAACGGCACGGGGTACAAGGGCCGAGTCGGCGTCTACGAGCTCGTGGAGATCGACGCCGGCATGGCCGACGCCATCCGCCGCACGGACCTCGCCGACTTCGAGCGGCGCGTGCGAGGCGCGCGCGGTTTCGTGCCGCTCGTGGAGCGCGCGATCCGGTTTGCGCTCGACGGTGTCACGTCGGCCGACGAGGTGATGCGCTCGATGTCGGGAGTCGGGGCGGACGACGCGCGTGACCTGCTCGACGACGTGCTCGACAGCGCGCCCCCGGCCGGCGACGCGAATGCGCCGGCCGAGGCCGCAGCCTCGTAGCCGATGCCCACGTTCCGCTACAACGGCAGGACGGCGCGCGGCGAGGCCGTGGCCGGGTCGCTCGAGGCGGAGTCGGCCGACGCGATCGCGAGCCATCTGTTCACGCGCGGCATCACGCCCACCGACATTCGGCCGGCGGCTGCGTCGCAGGACGCGCTCGTGGACCTGTGGCGCAAGCTCGGCGGCGGCAAGCCGGGAATCGGCGACCTGATCCTGTTCTCGCGGCAGATGTACGCGATCACCAAGGCCGGGTTGCCGCTGCTGCGCGGCATGCAGAGCCTGGCCGCCTCCACGCCGAACGCGGTGCTGCGCGGCGTGCTCAACTCCGTGATCGACAACCTGCAGGCCGGACGCGAGCTGTCGTTCGCGCTCTCGCGGTTTCCCGATGTGTTCTCCAAGTTCTACGTGAGCGTGATCCGCGTGGGCGAGAGCTCGGGCACGCTCGATACCGCCTTCCAGCGGATGTACGACTACCTGAGCATGGAGAAGCGCATCCGCGACAAGCTCAAGACCGCGCTGCGCTATCCCGCCACCGTGGTCGCGGCGATCGGCATCGCGATCACGATCATCACGCTGTGGGTGCTGCCGCGCTTCGCGCCGATCTTCGCGGCGCTGCCGCAGATACCGCTGCCGACGCGCGTACTGATGGGCGTGTCGCAGTTCGCGTCCACGTACTGGTATCTCGTGCTCGCCGGCGTGGGCGCGGCGGTGATGGTGTTTCGCGTGTGGATTCGCGATCCCGCGGGGCGCTACCGCTGGGACCATTTCAAGCTGCGGGTGCCGGTGATCGGCGGCGTGTTGCGCCGCGGGAGCCTCGCGCAGATCGCGCGCTCGTTCGCGCTCACGCTGGATTCGGGCGTGCCGATCATCCAGGGCCTGGGCATGATCGCCCGCGCCGCGGGCAACGATTACATGACCGAGCGCGTGCTGGCGTTGCGCGACGGCGTCGAGCGCGGCGAGAGCCTGTACCGCACCGCGCAAACCTCCGACCTGTTCACGCCGATCGCGCTACAAATGATCTCGATCGGCGAGGAGACCGGCGCCTTGGGCGAAATGCTCGCGGAGGTCGCCGACTTCTACGAGCGCGAGGTGGACCACGACCTCGAGAACCTGAGCTCCGCGCTCGAGCCGCTGTTGATCGTGGCGGTGGGCGTGCTGGTGCTGATCCTCGCGCTCGGCGTGTTCTTGCCGCTCTGGGATTTGGCGTCCACGGCCGGCAAGGGCGGGCTCTGAGCATTCGACAGAACGCGGCGGCGATCCCCGAAAGTCTCGGCTCTGAGACGCGCATCACAGCCGCGTTTCGCACCCTTGTGGGGCCTATCACAGCGGATTTCGGCGCGGGTAATTAAGGTACCTCGCAGGATCCGGTGCACACCGGAACGGCGGTTCGGAACGATATTCCTGCGGAGATTTGCGAACATGAAGGCGGCGCGTCAAAGCGGCTTCACCCTGATCGAGCTGGTCGTAGTGATCACGATCCTCGGCATCCTCGCGGCTTTCGCGATCCCGCGCTTCGCGGCGCTCGATCAGCAGGCGCGAATCGCGGCGCGCGACGCGCTCGCGGGCAGCGTGCGGTCGGGGGCGGCGCTCGCACATGCGATGTGGCTTGCGCAGAACCAGCCCGCCCAGATCGTGATGGAAGGACAGACCATCAACATCACGAACGGCTACCCGATCCTCGCTCACATCGGCCGCACGATCTCCGACTTGCCTTCGACGGGCTTCAATTACACGGCGGCGACGGGCGTATTTGCGCGAACGGGCTCGTTCACCACTTGCACCGTAACCTATGCGGCGCCGGCGGCCGCCAATCTGCCGCCGACGATTACCTTGTCGCCGGGCGCCACAACCTGCTGAGAAGCGCTGCGTTGACCACGTGACTTGCACGAGGCGCCTGCGGGCGCCTCCTACTTTTCGAGATCCGACGATGTCCCGCTCCAACACTCGCTCCGCCGGCTTCACGATGATCGAGCTCGTGGTCGTCATCGCGATCTTAGGCATCATCGCGGCCGTCGCGGCGCCGCGCTTCTTCGACGACCGCACCTTCCTCGAGCGCGGCTACTACGAGGAGCTTGCCGCGGCGATCAAGTACGCCCAGAAGCTCGCGGTGGCGAGCGGCTGCGCCGTGCAGATGAGCGTGAGCGCCACGGGCTATGTGGCTCATCAGCAAGCCGCCGCGGGCGGGACTTGCGCCGCTAGCTCGACCAATTGGAGCACCAACATACGAATGAGCGACGGGCGGTTCCTGTCGGGTGCCGCGCCGTTCGGCGTGACGGCGTCGCCGGCGACGTTCGTGTTCAACTCGCTCGGCGGCACCAACTTGGGCTCCGATCTGAGCATCGGCATCGGTCCGGCGGCCTTCGCCACGCCGACGTACTCAGTGACGGTGAGGGCCGACAGCGGGTTCGTCCAGGCGCCGTGACATGGCGGCGCCGCCTGCGGCAGACGGCAGCGGTCCGGATGCTTCATCCGAGGCGGTAGCGTTCGGCGCCGGACGCCGGCGGCTCGCGGCGCGCCACCAACGCGGCGCCACGCTCATAGAGCTCGTCATCTCGATCGTGGTGGTTGCCGTCGCGGTGAGCGCGATCTTGGGCTTGCTCGCGCGCAACGCCGCCACCAGCGCGGACGCGATGGTGCTGGCCCAGGCCGTGTCCGTGGCCGAAGCGTACATCGAAGAGATCACCCTCAAGCCGCTCGTGGACCCCGACGGCGTGAACGGCGAGGGCGCTCGCAGCGCTTACGACGACGTGAACGACTACAACGGCTTGGTCGACGTCGGCGCTCGCGATCAATTCGGTTCGGCGATTCCCGCGCTGGCGGGCTACACGGTAGCGGTCGGCGTGAGCGCGAGCTCCGCGCTCCCGGGAGTGCCTGGCAGCGCCGCCGCGCGCGTCGACGTGCGCGTCACGTTCTCGCCGGGTGTCGACTTCACGATCAGCAGCTACAAGACGTTGTGACGGTGCGCGCCATGAGACGGGAGACCGGCTTCACGCTGATCGAGCTCGTGATCACGCTCGTGCTGTCGGCCATCGTGCTCGGCTTCGTGTCGATGTTCATCAGTGTGCCGGTGCAGGGCTTCGTGAGTCAGGGGCGCCGAGTGAGGCTCGTCGACGCCGCGGACACGGCACTGCGTCGCGTTGCCAACGACGTGCACACCGCGCTGCCGAACAGCGTTCGCGCGACGAGCTCGGGCGGAGTGGCGGCGCTCGAGATGCTCACTACCGTCGACGGCGCACGTTACCGCGCCCAGCCGCCGGGCGCCGCGGCCGCCATCCTCGACTTCACCGGCCCCGACAACTCGTTCGACGCCGTCGCCCCGTTCGCGCAAGTCGCCAAGCCGTGGAGCTCCGCGAGCTACTACCTCGCGGTCTACAACCAAGGTGTGCCCGGCGCGGACGCATACGAGCTCGCGAACGTCATCACGCCGCCGGGCACGCAGATCGCGATAACGGCCGGCGCGGGCGGCGCCGACCGCGTGACGCTCACGCCCGCCTTCCGCTTCGCGCAGGACTCGCCGGCGCATCGCGTCTACCTCGTCGACGGGCCCGTCACCTATCTCTGCGACTCCGGCGCTCGCACGCTCAGCCGCTACCGCGGCTACGCGATCGCCGCGAGCCAATCCGCACGGGACAGCGATGCCGAGCTCATGGGCGCGGGCGCCACCCGCAGCCTGATGGCCGACGACATCACGGCCTGCACGATCGGCTACACGGCCGGCACGGCCGGTACCCCCGGCCTCGTGACGCTCGAAGTCACCGCCGGCGCGGGCGAGTCGATCTCGCTGCTGTCGCAAGCGCACCTGGACAATCTGCCGTGAGCGCGCAACGGGCAGAGCGCGGCTTCGCGCTGCTGGCGGCGATCTTCTTGCTCGTGGTGCTCGCGGCGCTCGCCGCAGTCGCCGTGCGCCTCACGGTGTTCCAGGCGCAGACGGGCACGTCGGGACTCCGCGCCGCTCAGGCCTATCAAGCCGCGCGCTCGGGCGTGGCGTGGGCCACGTACCGCGCGGTGAACGGCGGCGTGTGCGCACCGGCCACGCTCGCGCTCACCGAGGGCGGCACGGCGGGCTTCACCGTGGCCGTGAGCTGCACGCAGCTCTCCTACGTGGAAGGCACCGCCACGGTTCGCGTGTTCCTGCTCGACGTGCGCGCGAGCTCGGGTGCCTACGGCGGCGCCGACTACGTGTCGCGGCGCATCCAAACGAAGGTCACGGTCTAGCAAGCGTAGCGACTGCGGCGAGGCGTCGCCATAATCGCGATTCCGATGAACGTATTCGCCGAAGTCGATGCGGGCCAGTACGACAGCGCGCGGCCGTTCTTCCACCCATATGTGTACCAACGACTGGCGTGCCTGTGGGACGGCCGGCTCGGCCGCTCGTTGGACGTGGCCTGCGGCACCGGCCAATCCGCGGAGGCGCTTCTTCCATACGCGAGCGAAGTCATCGCGGTCGATTCGTCCGCGGCAATGTTGAGCCATGCTCGCCTGCGCGCCGGAATTCGTTACGTTCGAGCGACTGCCGAGCGGCTCCCGTTCTTCGACAAGAGCTTCGACCTGATCTCCGTGAGTCTCGGGATTCACTGGTTCGATCAGCCCGCCTTTCTCGGCGAGGCGCAACGCGTGCTCCGCGATTCCGGTTGGTTGGTCGTTTACGATTCCGGCTTTCCCGAGATCATGAACGGAAACGACGGTTTCGCGCAGTGGCTCCGGGTCTACCGCGAGCGATTTCCGGCTCCGGTGCGCAGCGATTTCCGTTTGGACGACCGATTGGTCGCGAGGCGCGGCTTTCGGCTCGTTCGCTCCGAGACGTTCACGCACGCGCGCGAATACGACTTCGACTCGTTCGCGGCGCTCGTCGCTACGCAGAGCCGGATCGTGCGCGCTTTGAACGGCGGGCACGAGACGAGTCGATCGATTCGCGGCTGGTTCGAGCAGACGCTGAAGCCGCATTTCAGGTCGTCCAGCGAGACGTTGCAATATGAAGGGTGGCTGGCCGCGTACCGCGCCGGATGAGGTATGGTTGCATGCACCTCGAGTGAATGCCGGCGCCAACCTTCAGGAGCGATAGTGCCCGCATCCAGCAAGAAAGCCTCGGGCGAGCTCGCCCTACGCATCACCGTGGTGGACCCGCCGGCGAACATTTCGTGGGCGCTGCAGCTCGGCCGCGACGAGCTGGTCGAGCCCACCGCCAGCACGCGGACGCGAATCTCCTTCGATTTCTCGGTCGAGGCCGTCGCGGGCGACGGCGCGGGCTCGCTACGTCTTCGCGGGCCGGCGATTCAAGGCCGGCCCGGCGAGCGTTTCGTGTATCTGTGCGTCGGTTCGTACGCGGGACAGGCGGGCGCTCCGGCGAGCGGGCGTGCCAAGATCAGCGTGGAGGGCATCACGCGCAAACTATACGAGCAAGCAAGAGCGAAGCGCGGCGTGCTGCAAGCCGAGCTCGAGGGCACCGCGCGCGACGGCGGCCCCTCTCGCGCCTCGGTGCCGCTGCTGGGCGGCGGCTGGCGCGTCGCATGACGGAGTCGACGTTGGCAGCCTGCCCGGGCTGCGGCGCCTTGTTCCCGCCGTACGACGGGCCGACGCACCGTTATCTCGGCGCGTCCGCGGCGTGCTGGTCCGTATTCAATTGGAATGTGGTGCTCGGCGAACATGCCGCCACCGACCTACTTCCGAGATCGCGGATTCCCGAGCCTCCCGCGGAGATCCCGGCGTGCGGCGACGCGTCCTTCGACTCGTTGTACGCGGATGCCTACGGCGTGCAGCATCACGGTGACGAGTCGCCGCAGGCCGTTCAGTCGGTGGCGGTTCACCTCCTGAACCTCCACGGGGTCGTCTCCGGCAGGACCACACGCCCCGGCTGGGTGATCAATCGCGCGCTCCGAGCGCGAGGTGTCTTTCACAAGCTGAATCCGCCGGCGCTCGGCGGCGCTCTGACCATCCGGCACTTGTTTCCCGGTGGAGGCGTGCTCGTTCCGGTCACGCGCACCCAATACGTCTTATCCGTCTACGGGGCGTGGATGTCGCTGCATCGCTCCACCGTCGAGCACTGGTACGAGCGGTACGTGGCCCCCGACCGGGTGGCCTGACGGAGAAGCGCCGAACGTGCACCACATCGAGTCCGAGATCGAGATTGCCGCCAGCCCGCGCCGGGTCTGGGACGAACGTTGACCGTCGCGTGTCGAATCGTCGGTTTCCATGTGGACGACTCGGGTGACTGGGTGGCGCAGCTCGAGTGCGGCCACAATCAGCACGTTCGGCACAAGCCGCCGTGGGTCAGCCGTCCGTGGGTCGTTTCGCCGGAAGGCCGTGCGGCGATGCTCGGTCACACGCTGCAATGCCTGAAGTGCAGTAGCGGGGCGCCGCCCGATCCGAGGCCCGGACCCTGAGGGGCGGCATCGCGCGCAAGCTCATGTCGAGCGGCCCGCTTCATCGATCCGAACGGGTTGGTCGAGCTCGAGGCCGACGCGGTGCTGCACGGCGAAAAGGGTAACGCCGCCCGAGGAGCCTTGTGCGGCCGGCACCGCCGGTGCCATTCTTTCGGGAGCGCAGGAGGGTTCTCATGCAGAGGCGACCACGCTCCAAGCCGTTCGAGCCGCAGCAGGGGATGGTGCTCTTCGCGAAGAACAAGCGGCGCGTGTCCGCGTTCTATCAGGCCGCGCTCGGGCTCGAGGCCGTCGAGTGCGAGACGTCGCACGACCTGCTGCGCGGCAGCACCTACGAGATCGTCGTCCACTCGATTCCGCGCAAGCTCGCGGCGCAAATAGCGATCACGGACCCTCCCACGCCGAGGGAGCAGGCGGCCATCAAGCCGACGTTCGTGGTCGAGTCGCTCGAGAAGGTGCGAGACGCCGCCCGCGAGACCGGCGGCTTTCTCAAGCCGGCGGCCGAGGCTTGGCGCTTTCGCGGCTGCGTGGTGATCGACGGGTTGGACCCGGAAGGGAATCAGGTGCAATTCAAGCAGCGTGAAGCCTGACAACCGTCGAGGAGGTCGCACGCCATGTCCCCAAACGCTACGCACATGCTCATGATCGCGGCGGTCGTCGTGGCTCTGATCCTCGGCCGGCACCGGCTCCGCAACCTGGGCGCACGCGGTGACGAGCTCGATCGTCTCGGCGCGGAATTGCGGCAAATGCCCGTGTACTCGGCCGAAACCACGCAGGGCAAGGAAGCGGAGTTCATCCGCGATCGCCTGCCCAACCGGTTCCCTTGGTGGTTGCTCTTGGCCGGAGCCCTGGTGGGGGCGGCGGCCGCTTGGTGGCTGTTCGACCGCGCGGGCGGTTGATCGTGTCGTACGAACGAGTCAGCACCGAGCGTCGCAGATAGCGCGGGAGATCGATTCGTGGCGCGCATCCGTTACCAAGTCGCCGCGAGCCTCGACGGCTACATCGCCGCGCCGAACGGCGACCACGACTGGATCGTCATGGACCCCGAGATCGATTTCGGCGCGCTGTTCGAGCAATTCGATACGTTCGTCATGGGCCGGAGGACGTTCGAGAGCGCGGGCGCGGGCTCGTCTGCGCCGGGCGCCAAGACTTACGTTTTTTCGCGGACGCTGCGGGCGGCGGATCATCCTCACGTCACCGTGATCCCCGAGGTGTCGGCGGCGGCGGTGAAGGTCATCCGCGACCAGGCCGAGAAGGACATCTGGCTGTTCGGCGGCGGCGCGCTCTTTCGAAGCTTCTTGGATGCCGGGCTCGTGGATACCGTGGAGGTCGCCCTCATGCCGGTGCTGCTCGGTGGCGGGGTGCCGCTGGTGCCGCCGGGGGCCCGGGCGAAGCTCGCGCTCACCGGGCATCGTCTGTACAAGAGCGGGGTCGCGTTGCTCGAATATTCGGTCGGCGCGAAGCGCGAGAAGGGCTCGCCCGCGGAGAAGCGCCGCTCGAGCAACACGCGGCGAGCGGCGAAGTAGCATCCCGAGGCGGCTCGGCCCAGAATCCCCCTCGGAGCCTCGTCGCTTTCCCGGAACGCGGCGCGGCGGCCGGTGCGTCGAAGCGCCGGTGAACGAGCTCCTCGGCGAGGACAGGAGGGCGTGATGAACAAGCTGCGCGTATTTTTCGCCGCTTTGTTGCTGTCGGCCGTCGCCGGCACGGCAACCGCCGAGGCGATCGACCTCTCGGACGCCCGCGCGGTCGAACGCCTACGCGCGTCCAACCCCGATCACTACGCGAAGATCGTACAGATCCTCGCGGGCTTGCGAGAGCAGCCGAGCCGTGTCGAGCAAGGCTGGCTTCAGACGGCGTTCGGTGCCCGCGACGTCGAGACCTCGGGCTTGGTGCTGCTCGCCAGCTATCCGCCGAAGCAGCGCCTCGAGTTCACGCTCGACGACGCGGTCTATCGATTGGACGTCGTGCGCGCCGATTTGCGCGACGCGACCCTCCTCCGCTGACGCGAGAGCGCGCGATGAGGCACGCGTTCCGCCAAGTGAACGTATTTTCCGCCGACCCGGTGATGGGCAACCCTTTGGCCGTCGTGCATGCGGCGGACGACGTCACCGACGCGCAGATGGCGGCGTTCGCGCGCTGGACGAACTTGTCCGAGACCACGTTTCTGCTCGCGCCGACGCGCGCCGAGGCGGACTACCGCGTGCGGATCTTCACGCCGCAGGGCGAGCTGCCGTTCGCCGGTCATCCGACGCTCGGCTCGTGTCACGCGTGGCTCGCCGCCGGTGGAATTCCCAGCGCGCGCGGGGTGGTCGTGCAGGAGTGCGGCGTGGGCTTGGTGCGCATCCGCCGCGACGGTGCGCGGCTCGAGTTCGCGGCGCCGCCGTTGCGCCGCACCGGCCCGCTCGAGCCGGACGTGCTCGCGCAGATCGTCGCCGCGTTGCGCTTGCAGGCGTCCGACGTGCAGCACCATCAATGGGTCGACAACGGGCCCGGCTGGTGCGCCGTGCTGCTGCGCTCGGCGAGCCAGGTGCTGGCCGTCGCGCCCGCCTGGCCGGTGCTCGATAACCTCAAGCTCGGCGTCGTGGGGCCGCATCCGGCCGGGCACCACGCGGCGTTCGAGGTCCGTGCGTTCGTGGGCGACGGCGCGTTCGAGGATCCCGTTACCGGCAGCCTCAACGCGAGCGTTGCGCAATGGCTCATCGGCGCCGGGCTCGCGGCGCCGGAGTACGTGGCCGCGCAGGGCACGGCGCTCGGGCGCGCGGGCCGCGTCTACCTGCGCCGGGACGACGGCGAGGTCTGGGTGGGCGGCGACGTCGTCGGCACCATAGAAGGTGTCGTCGATCTCTAGCGTGGCACGTTAGGGTCGACCCTCGTCAGTCGACACCACACGCTCATTCTTCCTCGCTCGGCCGGAACTGATTCGTCAGGTTCTTCTGCACCGCAGCAGGCGCCGTCGCGTAGTGGTCGAACTCCAGCGTGAACAGGCCGGTTCCGCCGGTCAGCGACTTCAACGTGGCTTGATACTCGCCGAGCTCGGCGAGCGGCACCTGCGCGTGGATTCGGGAGCGTCGACCCGACAGGGCGTCGGTGCCTGCGATCTTGCCGCGGATCGCCGCGAGGTGGCCGGTGATGTCGCCGACGTGCGAGCTCGGCGCCGTCACCGCGAGGCGTGCGATCGGCTCGAGGATGATCGGCGTGGCCTGCGCGATCGCGTGCTTGAACGCGCGTGCGCCGGCCGTCACGAACGCGATCTCCTTCGAGTCCACCGGGTGATGCTTGCCGTCGTGCACGATCACCCGCACGTCCACGATCGGATAGCCCGCCGTCGCGCCCTCGAGCAACACCTGCCGCACGCCCTTCTCGACGGCGGGGATGTACTGCGTGGGGATCGCCCCGCCCACGACCTCGTTCACGAACTCGAACCCCGCGCCGCGCGCGAGCGGCTCCACTCGCAAAAACACTTCCCCGAACTGTCCGGCGCCGCCGGTCTGCTTCTTGTGGCGGTGATGGCCCTCGGCCGCGCGGCCCACGGTCTCGCGGTACGCGATCTTCGGCTGCCGCGCGGAAACGTCGAGCCCGTACTCGCTGTGCATGCGGTCGAGCAGCAGCCGCAAGTGCAGCTCGCCCATGCCGCGGAGCACGGTCTCGTTCGCCTGCGAGTCGAACTCGATCTTGAGGCTCGGGTCCTCCACCGCGAGCTTGTGCAGCGCGTCGGACAGCTTCTTCTCCTGGCCGCGCTGCTTGAGGTCGATCGCGACGCCATGCATCGGCGCCGGCAACGGCACGGCGGGACACGCGAGCTGGTCCTCGTCGTGGCTCGAGTGCAGGACGTCGCCGAACTGGATGTCCTCGATCTTCGCCACGGCGCAGAAGTCGCCCGCGCTCGCGGCCGGCACTTCGCGCAGATCCTTGCCCTGGATGCTGTAGAGATGCGCGAGCTTCACGGCCTTGCGCTTGTCGCCGATGTACACCTGCTCGCCGGTATGCACCTCGCCCTGGTGCACGCGGAAGGCGGCGAGCCGGCCCACGTATGGGTCCACGTTGAGCTTGAACACGTGACCCACGAAGTGGCCGTTGCCGTCGGCCGCATCGATCTGCACCGCATGGCGGTCGTTGCCCGCGACGAACTCCGGCGGATTGGCCTCGAGCGGATTTGGCATCAGATGCGTGAGCACGCGCAGCAGTTGGCGAAGGCCCGCGCCGGTCTTGGCCGACACGAAGCACACCGGCACGAGATGGCCGCCGCGCAGCGCCTTCTCGAACGGCTCGTGCAGCTGCTCGGGCGTGATCGCTTCGCCCTGCTCGAGGTAGATCTCCATCAGCTCGTCGTCGAGCTCGATCACTCGGTCGGTGATCTCGGTGTGCGCGGCCGCGCAGGACGAGAAGTCGGGAGTCTCGTCGGCGGCCGCGAAGAAGCAGTCCGCGACGGCCTGGCCGCCGCGTGCCGGCAAGTTCAGCGGCAGGCACTGCGGCCCGAACGCCCGCCGCACCTCGCGGAGCACGCCTTCGAGGTCCGCCCCCGCCGCGTCGATCTTGTTGACGATGACGAGGCGCGCGAGGCGGCGCTCCGTCGCGAAGGCCATCATCCGCTGCGACACGAGCTCGGGGCCGTGCTCGGCGTTGATGACCACCGCGGCCGTCTCCACCGCGGGCAGCACCGCGAGCGCGCGGCCCATGAAGTCGGGGTAGCCGGGCGTGTCGAGAATGTTCACGCAGCGGCCGTCGTGCTGCAGATGACAGATGGCCACTTCGAGCGAGTGGTGAAGCCGCTTCTCTTGGTCGGTGTAGTCGCACACGGTGGAGCCGCGTTCCACGCTGCCGGCCGCGCGAATCTCGCCGGCCTTGGCGAGCAGCGCTTCGATCAGAGTGGTTTTGCCGGCCCCGGCGTGGCCGAGCATCGCGACGTTGCGAATGCTCTCGGTGTGCGACCTGATGGAGTGAGTCATGGGAACACCTCCGGTCGTTTTCGCATGGATCCGAACCCCGAAAGAGTCGAATCCCGATCAGTCGATCAACACCTCAGTACTACGATCCTCGAAAAGGCACGGTCACGAAAAAGGGGACCGAAGTCCCCTTTCTCTCAAGCCTCCGATCCGCGTGCAACCGTGCCGATGGTTGCTTGCCTCGCTGCGCTGCCGGACTCGTATTGCCGCCCGAGCCACCAGCCCACCACGGCCCAAAGGGCCGCGATGCCCGTCCCCACCAACATCATGAGGTTCGGCGTCACGCCGATCGCCGTGAGCGCGGTGGTGGCCTGCGCGCCGACTGCGTCGGCGCCGCGATAGACCGGCACGTCGATGGTGTTCTTGGCCTTGTACTTGGTTTCCTTGTCGAACGGCCCCCAGAGCATCTCGCGCCCCGGACGCACGAACGCGTACTCGCCGGCGCGGCGCGCGATGAACACTGCCGCGAACACCAAGAACGAGCTCGACCCGGCGAGCACCGCGAAGCCGGCGATCATGAAGACGGGCACGATGGTCAACAGAGTCTGGAGGCCGAAACGGGCGGCGATGCGGCCCGTCAGAAACAGCTGGATGAGCACCGTGCTGCCCTGCACGATCCAGTCCATGCGCGCGAAGATGCGCGTTTGCTCGACCCTGTCGGGGAAGATTTC
>DASUFK010000218.1:0-17606 GCA_036274615.1 Gammaproteobacteria bacterium
CGCGCCTACGAGCTCGCGAGGTGGTACCGGCAGTGGGGCGCGAAGGTGGTGCTCGGCGGGCTGCACGTGCTTTCCGCGCCCGACGAGGCGGCGCCGCACGCCGACGCGCTCGCGCTCGGCGAGGGCGTGCAACTGTGGCCGCGCATCCTCGCCGACGTCGAGGCGCGCCGCTTGCAGCCCGTCTATCGCGGCGACTTCCGCAAGCCCTATCGAGACGACCCGCCGCCGCGGCGCGACCTGCTGCCTCGGGATTCGTTTCTCACCACCTCGAGCATGATCGCCACGCGCGGCTGCCACAATCGTTGCGGCTTCTGCTATTTGTCGACGGCGGGCTTGCACATGCCCTATCGGCTGCGCGATGCCGAGAAGATCGCGGGTGAGCTCGCGGCCGACGGCCAGCCGTATGCCGTGTTCGTGGACAACAACTTGGGGTCGCGGCCGGAGTACCTGCGCGAGCTCTGTCGGGAGATCGCGCCGCTCGGGATCATCTGGAGCGCCGCCCTCACGATCGACGTGACGGACGACCCGTCGCTGGTGCGCGAGATGGCGCTCGCCGGCTGCGTGGGGGTGTTCATCGGCTTCGAATCGCTGAACGCGGGCAATCTCGAGGACGCGCGCAAGCGCACGCCCGCACCCGACGACTACGCCCGTCGGGTTGCGATCCTCCACGGCAACGGCATTCAGGTGAACGGCAGCTTCGTGCTCGGCTTCGATCACGACGATGCCGGCGTGTTCGAGCGCACAGTCGAGTGGATCGAGCACAACCGCCTCGAGTGCGCCACGTTCCACATCCTCACCCCCTACCCCGGAACGCCGTTGTTCGCGGAGCTGGAAGCCGAAGGACGAATCGTTCATCGCGACTGGCGCCTGTACGACACCGCGCACGTCGTGTTCGAGCCCAAGCTGATGACGGCCGAACAGCTCGCCGCCGGCTACGAGCTCTGCTACGAGCGCCTGTTCTCGCACGCTTCGATCTGGCGCCGGCGGCCGCACGACTGGCGGGCCGTGCCCTCCTATCTCGCGATGTCGTACCTCTACAAGCGCTCGAACCGCCTCTGGCACTTGCTGATCCGGCACCGCTTGACTGCCTTCGTCTGGCGCCCGCTCGTCGCTGCCAATCGGCGGCGGCACCTCGTGTTCCGGCGCCGTCTCGCCACATCCTCCGAAGCGCCGCCGGGCACGAGCTCCACCGTGGTCAGCGCGGGAGTCTGAGCCCACGGTCAAGCGCGTGATTGCACGACACGAGCCTCGCGATTTATAGTCGCCGCGGCACGTGGCAGTGCCTCCGGCCCGCGGAAAGGAACTCAGTTCCAGCCCGACCAGATCGACACCATCGTTCTCGTAACGATCTTCCTTCCCAACGTGCGGGCGTCGGGAACCACCTCAGGAGGGTCGTTTCGTGGATTACGCCAGTCATTTCTCCGTCATCGATCCGCGCCGCGCGGATCTCAGTCGTCTCAAGCGCCACGCGCGCGACTTGCAAGACGCGTTCGACTCCGCCGCTCCAAGCGCGCGCGACCTCGTACGGCGGCACTTGCCGAAGCACGCGAGCGACGAGCGGCTGAAGCTGGCGTACGCGCTGTTCGTGATTGCGCGCGCGCGCGGTTTCAAGTCCTGGGCGCGGCTCAAGGCCTACGTCGAAGCGCGGCAGATCGACGGCCCACGGCTCCGCGATGCGCTGTTGAGCCTCGCGATCGAGCCGAACGAGCACGCGCTCGAGGCCGTGCTCGAGCGGCGCAACGAGCTCGACTTGGGCGACGTCTACGTCGCCGCCGCGCTCGCGGACCCGGAGGCGCTCGCGAAGGCAATCGCCGTTGCCCCGGCGGCGGCGATGGCGGCCGGCGGGCCGCGGAATTGCCCGCCTCTCGTCTACCTCTGTCATTCGCAAGCCGGCAAGCAGCTTCCCCACTTTCGCGAGCGGCAGCTCGAGTGCGCGCGGCTATTGTTGGAGCACGGCGCGGACGCGAACGCGGGACCGAAGAACGAGCACGGCGGCACGCTGTGCGCGCTCTACGGCACGGTGAAAGCGCCCGGCAACCCCGAGCTCTGCGCGCTGTTGCTGGCGCACGGCGCGAAGGTGAGCGACGGCGAGTCGCTGTATCACGCGTCCGAGCTCGCGGACCTGCGCTGCCTCGAGCTGTTGCTGGCTCACGGTCCGGACGCGAAGGACCGCGAGTGGTGCATCGTGCGGATGATCGACCACGACAATCCCGAAGGCATCCGCCTGTATCTGAAGCACGGCACGAATCCTAACCACCTGTGCGGCGCGCTGTTCCGCGAGCGCAGTCTCGGCTGCTTGCAGGCGCTGATCGACCACGGCGCCGACCTGAATCAGACCTGCCCGGAGGATTGGTTGCGGAAGCGCGTCGCCGGCCTCACGCCGATTCAGATCGCGGAGCGCAGCGGCTACGACGCTGCGATCGAGCTGCTGCTCGCGCACGGAGCCGCCGACAACCGCGAGCCCCGCGACTTACTGATCGGGGCTTGCGCGCGCGGCGATCGCGCGCGCGCCGAGCGCCTCGTCGCGGAGCATGCCGGGCTCGTCGCGTCGCTCGTGCCCGCCGACCACTCGAATCTCGCCGCCTTCGCGCGCGCCGGCAACCGCGCCGCCGTCGAAATCATGCTCGACGTGGGGTTCGACATCGAGGCTCAGGCCGACGACGCGGTCTGCTCGGCGCTGCTCTACACGGCGATGAACGGGCAGCTCGAGCTCGCGCGTTTCCTGATCGAACGCGGCGCGAATCTCGCGGCCAAGAACAAGTACGGCGGGGATGCCCTCGGCACATCGATCTACTGTGCGGTGAACTTCCGCAATCCCTGGGGCGACTACGCCGGCGTCGTGGGCCTGCTCCTCGACGCCGGCGTGAAGCAGCGCGAGGACCAGCTGCCGTTCGCGCTCGACCACGGGCTCGAAGACGTGGCCGAGGTGCTGATCGCGCACGGCGGGCAGGTGCCGGACGCGCCGGCCTGAGCGTGCAGGGCTGAACCGCGTAGGTGCCGGGCACGCACCTGCCCGGCACCGCGTCCGCGTCAGGCGGCGCCGCGGGCAGCCGTCAGCACACTCGACAGCTCGCGCAGCAATCGTGCCCCGTCGCCGCGCCACGCACTGCCGTGCATCACCGCGAGCGTCGTCGGCTCTTCACGAGCCAGCCGCTCGAGGATCGCGGCCGTTTGCGGCGCGTGCGCGTAGTAGTCCATCGGGGTGCGGAAGCGCTCGCTCGGTCCGAGGATGTCGGACTCCGTGAGCGCGACCTCGCCTGCGCCGCCCTGCGTGAACAAGTCGCCGCAGAAGAACGTGCGCGTGCTCGTCTCGAGCATCAGGCCGCACTCCCAAGCATGCGGCATGTGCGGCGTGTCGAACCAGCGCAGCGTCCGTCGGCCGAGGGACAGCTCCTCGCCGTCGGCGAGCGCGCGCGGCGCGCGATCCGCGAAGTCGCCCACGGACACCATCGCCGCCACCTGGCTGCACACGGGCACCGCGTTCGGCGCCGCCCGCAAGAGGTCGTTGAGTGCGCCGCATTCGTCCGCCTCGAAGTGCGAGAGCCCCACGTAACGCAACCGCTCGAGCGGCAGCACGCTGCCCACGGCCTCGCTCACCAGCGGAAACAGCTGCCGCAAGCCCGTGTGGAACAGGAACGGCTCGTCGTCCACGATCAAGTACTGATTGAAGTTGAACTGCCCCACGCCGCCCGGCAATGCGACGGGCGTGTTGATGCGATAGATTCCGGCCGCGATCTCTTGGACGTTGGTGCCGGACTGCGTGTTCGTGATCATCGGTCATCTCCCTGCTGGAAATGCAGAGTGAGTGTAACGAACCGCGAGCTCGTTACACGGCTCCGCGCGCTTCGGCCGCTCAACGGCCAGCGAAGGCCTTCTCGAGCTTCGCGATGTCGAGCTTCACCTGTTTCAGCATCTCCTCTGCGGCTCGCTTGGCCTTCTGCTTGTCCGGGGACGTGAGCATCTCGCCGAGCGCAGTCGGCACGATCTGCCAGCGGAGGCCGTACCTGTCGATGATCCACCCGCACGCCTGCGGCTTGCCGCCGTTCTCGAGCAGGGCGTTCCAGTAGCGGTCGAGCTCCGCCTGCGACTCGCACTCCACGCACAACGAGATCGCGTCGTTGAACGGGTGATGCGGCCCCGCGCTCATTGCCATGAACGACTGTCCGCACAGCGTGAACTCGACCACGGACACGGACCCGGCGGGACCGCTCGGCGACTCGGCCGGCAACGCGGTCACGCGGTCGACTCGCGAGTCCGGGAACACGCTTGCGTAGAAGCGCGCCGCCTCCTCCGCCTCGCTCGTATACCAGAGATGGGGATAGATCTTTTGCCTGGACGATTTCGTCATCTTGCGTCTCCTTCCCAAAGTGCGAGTGTACCGAGACCATCGCTCATGACGCCTGCTCCGCACGCGAGCACTTTCGGCCGCCGACACCGGTACGTATGCTGCGGGCATGAGCAGCCCGGCGCGCACTCACGGACCGCGCACGAAGCGGAAGCGCTTGCGGTCGATGTTCCTGCCGCTCCGCGAGGCTCCGGCACGAGCCGCCGGCGAGGCAGGCGCCAACCCGGCGCTCGAGGCGATCTGGGACGTAGTGGCGCGAATTCCGCGCGGCCGCGCCGCCACCTACGGCGACGTTGCGCGCGCCGCGGGCCTGCCCGGCCGCGCCCGGCAGGCCGGGTACGCGCTGAAGCACGTGCCGGACGGCATGCAGCTGCCTTGGCATCGGGTGGTCGGGGCCGGCGGCAAGATCGTGTTCCCTCCGGGCTCGAGCGCACACCGCGAGCAAACACGTCGGCTCCGCGGCGAAGGAGTGGACGTGAAGAACGGCCGCGTCGCGCGCGCGGCGCTCACGACGCTCGACGAGCCGCCGCGCTGAGCGGACCGGCAACCATCGCTCGCGTGCAATCCTTGCCGCCGGCACCGGCGGCGAGACTCGCTATTGCTCCAATACGCGCAGCAGCGCGGGTCAACCGTCGTTTGCTGGCGAGGTAGCAGGCAGCGCCGTCGCGCGGAGCTCCGCGTGGAGCGCGCGCGCCGCGCGCACCGTTTCGTCGTTGCGATCCGCGGCGCTTGCACGCGTGGTCGGTCCGCGCAGGCAGCCGGCCTGCTCGGCCAGCGCGCCGTACCGCAAACCGAGCGCACCCTCGAGCGCGGCCAGGTCGGGGGCTCGTCCCGACAGCAAACGGTCGAAGTCGACGAAGATCACGTTGCGGGTGCGCTGCTCGAGCGCGTACCGGTACGCGGCGATCCAATAGCGCAGCCAGAACTGCTCGCTCGGCAGCCGGTCGATCGTTCCGCCGTCGAGCCAGCCCGAGAAGTTGATCGGACGGAAGTTCTGCCCGAACTCGAAGTGCCCGATCCACGCCATGTAACGGCGCGCGAACGGATCGGCCTCGTGCGCTACCGAGAAGCGCGCGTGCTGGCGCATCAGAGAGGCAACCTGCGCCGCGGGCTCGCGGAACGCCACCACGATCGTGCAATCGGGAAACAGCCGTGACAGCAGGCCGAGCCGCGAGAGATTGGCGTTGTTCTTCGACAAGTAGCGCCGTTCATCGCCGCCGCACGCCGCCAAGAGCTTGCGAATGGTCGCTCGCAGCGCGCTTTCGAATTCGTCCGAGACCGCGGTCAGCGGCTCGAGGATTTGCCCCGTCACGATACGGTCGCGCAGATACGCGAGCCATACGACCTCTTCGAAGGCCTCCGGGCTGTCGAGCGAAATGCGCATCCCGTCGCCATGTGCGCGTTCGATGTTCCGCGCGCCGCTCGCCCCGCCTCGGGCCGCCCGGCCGAAGAGCAGCGGCGCCATGACGAACGGCATATGCCGATAGGTGAACGTTGCGAACTCGCCCGTCGCGTACAGCAGCTCGAGCAACAGTGTGGTGCCGGCGCGCGGCAAGCCGGCGACGAACACTTCGCGGCCGCACGCTGCCCTGCCGAGACGGCTCGAGTAGAGATCGTTCTCGAGCTCCGCCAACGCCTTCTGTACCACCGGCGCGGAGAACGCCAAATGATGGATTACCCGCTCAAGCGCGCTATAGCGCTCTGAGAATCGCATTTCTCGTCCAAAGGTAGCAGGCCGCGATCAGCGTCATCAGCGCGATGACCGTGGGCGACGTGAGTGCTGCGCTCAAGCCCGCCTCGCTCTGCGGAGAGATCAGTACCGCGCCGGCGAGCACCGCGAATACGGCGGCCGCCATCGCGGCCAGCTTCACCGCCATGGAAGCCGTCATCGCGAGAATCAGCCCGGAGTTGCGCCGGGCCCAGGACTCTTTCTCCTCGTCGCTGCGGTTGGCATCGGCGAGCACCCGCATAGCATCGCGCGCGCGAGAGAGAATGCCGCCCGCCTGCTTGCCCAATTCCAGAAACAGGAACGCCTCGATGAAAACGATGCAGGAAAGGAGCAGCGCCGCCGCTACCATACGCACCGCCTCCGGCCGCTCAACGCGGCGGCGGCTCCGAGCTCCGATGGCGCACCGCTGGATCGGCGGACGTGCGGGCAACGCCGCGTCTCGCACGCACGAGCCGCTTCATGGGATACCAGATCATGCCCGCGAGCGCGAGAAGGACCGCGGCGAGCAAGCCGAAAATAGCCCCGATCACACCGAGGCCCATGCCCGGGCCGACATACGCTTCCGCGCTCGCCGCCATCGACAGCAACGCAATGACCACCGCGAGACGAGTCATGTTCGCTCTCCAGGCTGCCCTTCAAGGAAACGAACCATGCAATTTGGGCGCCAGGCGGCTCGCGTGGCATGCCGATTGCACTGCCTTGCGTTGCAGCACCTCACTGGGGAGGACGGTTCATGTCCGAAGGAACCGGCAGAAGGATTCAGCTCGCATCAACGGCCTTCCTCCTTGCCGTCGCCGGCTTCGGCTACGGCCTGGCGGTGGAGCGCTACGAGATCTGGCCTTTTCAATTGATTCGCGACTGCTCGTACGCCGTGCAGAGCATCATCCACTTCGGCGAGATCGTGCCGCGCGGCCGCCGCACCGAGCCGCCGTTGGGTGCCGCTCGCGAAGCCTTCACGATCCACGATCCCGCGCGCATCGGCGAAGGCAGCTTCGTGATCTTGGGCAGCGACGACTCGACCGGCGACTACGCCGCGTGGCTCTACGACACTGCGGGCCGCAAGCTGCACACCTGGCGAATCGCTTACCGCGCGCTCGACGCCGACGGCCCTTCGAACGGCGCCGACATGCCGCACGCGTTCCTCGTCCTGCCCGACGGCTCCGCGATCGTCGCCTACGACGGCGGCGACGTCATGGCGAGGATCGACTCGTGCAGCAATCCGGTGTGGGTCCGCCAGGGAATCTTCCACCATTCCATGACGATGGCCGACGACGGCAGCGTGTGGGTGTGGCGCGCGGACGGCTCGCACTACGCGCAGTACCACTATCTACTAAACTTCGATCCGGCCACCGGCGCCACGATTCGCGAGCTCGGGCTCATCGAGGACATCGTACGGAAGCTCGGGCCGGTTGCAGCGGTCTTCGCCGTTCGCCCCGACTACCCGTTCCGCCGCATCCAGCGCGACCCCGACATCCGCTCCACGGTCGATCTCTTTCATCCGAACGACGTCGACGTGCTGAGCGCCGCGCTGGCGCCGCAATTTCCGCTGTTCGAGGCAGGGGACCTGCTGCTGAGCTTCCGGGAGATCAGCCTGATTGCGGTGGTCGACCCTAGCACCGGCCGGTTGAAATGGTGGAACGTGGGACCGTGGATCAACCAGCACGATCCGGATTTCCTGCCGGACGGCCGTATATCCGTCTACGCAAACAACCCTGGGCGCGACCGCTCAGAGATCCTGAAGATGGACCCCGCCACTCGCGAGATATCGAACGATCTCTACGCCGGCAGCGCTCGGTTCTACTCGGCGTCGATGGGCAGCCATCAATATCTGCCGAACGGCAACGTGCTGATCACGGTGCCCGACGAAGGCCGCGTGCTGCTCGTGTCCGAGCACGGCGATCCGATCATGGAGTTCAACAACGTGTCGACGAAGTCCGCGCGCTTCAACGAGCACGTCGAGAACGGCGCGTGGTTCCCGCCCGGCTACTTCGCGAGCACGCCGGCGTGCAGTCCCCGCGACCTCACGAGCCGCACCGAAACTCCGTAGCGCTCAGAAAAACAGGCCGCCGATCCACCACGCCAGCGCCGCAATCACCGCCGACGCCGGAATGGTGACGATCCACGCAATCACGATGTTGCCCGCCACACCCCAGCGCACGGCCGACGTGCCTTTCACGGTGCCGACGCCGATGATCGCGCCCGTGATCGTGTGGGTGGTGGACACGGGGATGCCGAAGTGCGTCGCCGTGAACAAGGTGATCGAGCCGGCACACTCGGCCGCGAATCCCCCTATCGGTTTGAGCTTCGTGATGCGCTGGCCCATCGTCTTCACGATGCGCCAGCCGCCGAACATCGTACCCAAGCCCATCGCGAGGAAGCAGCTCATCACTACCCACGTGGGCAGATGGTCCTCCGTGGTGAGGCCGTTCGCGATCAACAGGAGCCAGATGATGCCCATGGTCTTCTGCGCGTCGTTGCCGCCGTGTCCCAGGCTGTAGGACGCCGAGGAGAAGAGCTGTATCCGGCGGAACCACCGGTCGACGCGCCGCGGCGACTGCCTGAAGAAAATCCATGACAGCATCAGCATGATCAGGGCGCCGAGCAGCAAGCCGAGCAGCGGCGAGACGAAGATGAAGGCCGCCGTCTTCAAGATGCCCGGCCAGAGCAGCGGCGCCGCGCCGGCCTTCGCGAGCGCCGCGCCGATCAGGCCGCCGATGAGCGCGTGCGACGAGCTCGATGGGATGCCGTAGTACCAGGTGATCAGGTTCCAGGAAATCGCGCCCAGCAGCGCGCCGAAGATCACGCGGCTGTCCACCGACGCCGGATCGACGATGCCTTTGCCCACAGTGGCGGCCACCGACAAATGGAAAACGCCCCAGGCGAGCACGTTGAAGAACGCGGCCCAGATCACCGCCTGCCACGGCTTGAGCACGCCCGTGGAGACCACCGTGGCGATCGAGTTTGCCGCGTCGTGGAAGCCGTTCATGAAGTCGAACGCCAGCGCAAGAAGCACCAGCAGCACGAGCGCCGAGGAGACTGTGCCGAGATCCATCCGTCAGGCGTTTTCGAGCACGACGCTTTCGATGACGTTGGCGACGTCCTGACACTTGTCCGTGGCGGACTCGAGGGACTCGTACACCGCCTTGAGCTTGATGACCTGGCGTACGTCGGTCTCCTCGCGGAACAGGCGCGAGATCGCGCCGCGCATCACCTTGTCTGCGTCGGACTCGAGCTTGTCGATCTCCTGGCAGATGGCGAGCATCGCGGGAGCGTCCGCCATCGACGCCATGAGCTTCACCGCGGACTGCACGCGCTCCGTGCACCGCAGCAGCAGCTCCGCGAGCTGCGTTGCCTCGGGCGTCACCTTCTGGATGTCATAGAGCACCAGCGATTCGCCGGTGTCTTGAATGAGGTCCAGCACGTCGTCCATCCGCGAGATGAGGCGGTGGATGTCGTCGCGATCGAACGGCGTCACGAAGGTGGTGTGCAGCAGTTGCACCGTCTCGTGCGTGATGCGGTCGGCCGAGTGCTCGACCTCCTCGATGAGGTTGATGCCGGCCGCGCGGTCCTTCTCCACGTCGTAGTGGCGCATCACGTCGGCCAGCGCCAAGGCGCCGTCGACGATGAGCTTCGCATGATTGTCGAATAGTACGAAGAAGCGCCCTTCGCGAGGCATCAGTCGCGCGATGAAATTCATTCTTGTTGGCTGGCCGTCCCCCTGCAGCGAGAGAGTGTAACCGAACCGGTCGTGTCAGGGGCCACCGCGCGGCTGCTGGGTGTTGAAAGTGTCGCGCACCATGAACCAGGCGCCGTCGATCTTGCGGTAGATCCGCAGGAAATTGCCCGTGACCCGCGAAGCGTCGCCGCCCGACTTCGGCTTTGCCACGACCACGAAGGTGCCCCGCTGGTACGCGAGGTCGCCCGACACCACGGTCTCCTCCGGTGACCAGGACTCCTCGAACCGGGTGGTTTGAAACGCGCGCGCCATCGCGTCCACGAGCGCCTTCTTACCCGCGAGCGGCGGTCCGCCGGACGAGATCATCATGTGGCCTTCGGTGGTGAGGCTCGCCAGCGTGTCGATGTCGCCGTCGTTGATGGCCTTGAGGTAGCGCCGGTTGAACTCGCCGATCGCCGTCACCTCGGCCGCTTGCGCGCCCGGCGCCGCCTGACCTCGAGCCGGCTGCGTGAATGGCCCTACGAGCCCGCTCGCGAGCAGGGAGACAATCAGCGCGGATCGAAACGTCGGCATGACTTGGCTCCGTTACTGCGGAAACGCGAGCATACTTCCGCGCGGCATCCCGCGCGACGGTCGAATGGAGGCGCGATCGCTTGCATGACTTCGCCCAATGGCTCGATCGCACGCCGCCGAGCGTGCTGATCCAGTCCTCGCTCGGGCTCATCCGCTTGCTGCAGGCCGCGCACTTGCTCACGGCCGGTGTGGTGTGCGTCTCGGGCCTCGTGATCGCGCTGCGCGTGCTCGGCGTCGCGCGGCGCGACGAGCCATTCGACGCCGTATGGCGGCGGTTCGCGCCGTGGCTCGCGGGCGGTCTCGCCGTCATGGCGACTACTGGCTTGCTGCAGACGCTCGGCGACCCCGTGCGCGAATTCACCTCCACGTCGTACTGGGTGAAGCTGGCCTCGGTCGTCACGGCGATCGCGATCACCGCCGCGTTCGGGCAACGCCTCCGGGTCTCGGGAGGCGCCGAACGATTCCCCGTGGCGGCGAAGCTCGGCGCGGCAGGCCTGGTTCTGCTCTGGCTCGCGATCGTTCTGCTCGGACGCATGATCGCGTATGACCGCGCCATTTGGGGCGCGCTATCGCTGCGCACGTGACCGCCGAAACGCTGATCGCCGCCATCGAGAATTCCGCCCCGGCCGTCTGGATGCGTGGCGTGGTCGCGGCGATGCCGGTGGTCGAGTCGATCCACGTGCTCGCCGCGGTGGCGATTTTCGGCACGCTGCTGGTCGTCGACCTGCGGCTGCTCGGGCTTCGCGATCGCCGGCGCGCGCTCACGCGCGTCTCCGAGGAGTTGCTGCCGATCGCGTGGCTCGCCTTCGGCGCCGCCGTTGTCACGGGCGCGCTGATGTTTTCTACCAACGCGCACACCTACTTCTCCAACACCGCCTTCCGCCTCAAGATGCTGGCGCTCCTCTGCGCCGGCCTCAACATGGCGGTCTTCAACCTCGTCACGCGCCGCGGCGTGGCCGCATGGGACCTGAGCGGGCGCCCGCCGCGGGCGGCGCGCGTGGCCGGCGCGCTGTCTTTGCTGCTGTGGGCGTGCGTCGTGCTGCTCGGCCGTTGGATCGGCTTCACCAAGGGCTACGACTTCTCGATTCCGGACGGCATCGATCTCGACTTCGCCGCCGGCCATTGACCTCGCGCCGTCAGCAAACTGTCAGAATCGACGTGCACACTCCAGGCGTCGTTCACCAATGGAGTGGGGTCAATGATCGAAGTCGAGCCGCGGACGGCGCGCCGTGCTGCGCCCAGGTTGATCGGACAAACGTGGGCCATCGTGCTCGCCGGCGGCGAAGGCACGAGGCTCAAGAGCCTGACGATGGACGAGGTGGGGCAAAACGTCCCGAAGCAGTACTGCTCGTTGCGCTCCGGACCGTCGTTGCTCAACGAAGCGCTGCGGCGTGCCGAGATGGTCGCCAGCCTCGCGCGCGTGTGCACGGTGGTTGCGCAACAGCATCGCCGTTGGTGGGGACGATCGCTCGCCGGTTTTCCCGCAGGCAACGTGATCGTGCAGCCGCAGAATCGCGGCACGGCGAACGGGATCGTGCTGGCGCTCGCGTACGTGCTCGAGCGCGACCCGCTCGCGAACGTGGTGGTGCTGCCCTCCGATCACTACGTGCGCGACGAGGTGCTGCTCGGCGAGGCGCTGTTTCGGGTGGTGCGCACGCTCCGCGCCGACGAGGCCAAAGTAGTCCTTCTCGGCGTCGCTCCCGACGAGATCGATCCGGAGCTCGGCTACATCGTGCCGGCGCACGCCGCGGGCGACGCCCCGGTGGGTGTGCGGAAATTCGTGGAAAAGCCGTCGCCGCGGGAAGCGGCCGCGCTGATCGATGAAGGAGCGTTGTGGAACTCCTTCATCCTCGCCGCGCAAGCGCGCGCGCTGCTCGATCTCGTGTGCGACAGGGACGCCACCGTGGTCAAAAAAATTCGAGCGGCATGGCGGCGCGATCTGCCAACTCCGAGCACGGGCGCCGCGCTCGCAGAGCTCTACCGCACCCTCCCGGCGCTCGACTTCTCGCGCGACATCGCCGCGGGCCGCGAGACCTCGCTCAGCGTGGTGCAGGTACCGCCCTGCGGCTGGTCGGACTTGGGCACTCCCGAGCGCGTCGCCAAAGCACTGCGGCGGCCGCCGCCGATCCGCGCGCCGCGAGCCGTGACGTGCACGGCCGCGTTGAGCCTCGAAGAACGTCTCAAGACACGACAGGCTGCGTCGATCGCGCGCGTCGCGCGTTGCGGCACGGAGATCGTCATGGCCGGCTAGCCGGCCTCAAGCGGCGCGTCGCGGAAACGCGATTCGAGCCGTCGTGCCGATGCCGTTCGGCCCGGCCTCCAAAATGAGGTTGGCGCGATGCAGCGTCGCCACGTCCTTGACGATGGCGAGACCGAGCCCGCTGCCGGTGCCCCGCGAGTTGCTCGCTCGAACGAAACGCTCCACCACCCTGCCGCGCTCGGCCGGCGGAATGCCGATGCCCGTGTCGCTCACCTCCACATAAGGTGCGCCGTCGCGCTCGCCGCAGCGCACGGTGACGCTGCCGCCCGCGGGCGTGTAGGCGATCGCGTTCACCACGAGCGCCTTCGCGGCCTCGCCGAGCAGCCAGTCGATGCCTTGCACCGACGCGGGCTCGAGCTGCGCGCCGAGATCCACGCCCGAGCTCTCCGCCGCGGCGAGATTGTCGGTAACGGCGCTCTCGACGACGGACACGAGATCCACCCGCTCCGGTTTCAAGCCGGGATTGACGCTCGCGTCGGCGCGAGCGAGCGTGAGCAGCTCCTGCGCGGTGCGGCCCAAGCGCCGCGCCGCGTCGAGAATTCGGCCGATGCGGCCCCTGCGCGCGGCGTCGTTCTCGTCGGCCGACAGCAGCTCGAGCTGCGCCTGTATTCCGGCGAGCGGCGTGCGCAGCTGATGGGCTGCGTTTTCCAGGAACCGCCGCTGACTGGCCGCGTTCTCGTAGACGAACGAGAACAGCCTGTTCAACGCGGCGATCATGCTACGGATCTCCGCGGGCACGCTGCCGATGGAGATGGGCGTGAGGTCGTCGGGCGAGCGCGCGGCCACCTGGTGCTCGATCTTGGCGAGCGGGTGAAGCGACATGTGCACGCTCAACCAGATCAACGCGAGGATGAGGCCGAGCACCACGACGTCGGTAGCAACGGCGGTCAGCAGAATTCGCGCGCGCAGCGCGTCGCGTTGATGGGTGGTCTCCGCGATCGCCACGCTGATCCGTTCCCTGCCCACGTGATCGTCGTGACTGATCAGACGAATGTCGGCACCGCGATACTCCGCGTCGACGCCGCTGCCGCTCTCGGAGGGGTTCGGCAGATCGGCATCGCCGGCGATCAGCGTGCCGTCCTCCCTGCTCACGCGGAAGTAGAGCGAATCCTGAGCTCCGGCGCGCAGCATCCCGAGCGCGTCCACGGGCAACGACAAGCTCAGCCGGCCGGCCGGGTCCTTCTCCACGTGGGCGGCCAAGACGAGCGCCGCGTCGAGCAGCTGCTGGTCGAAAGCGTCGGTGTACGGCGGCAGCGCGAGCAAGTAATCGCTCACCGTTCCGGCGATCAGCACCGCGGCGGCCGGCAGAAAGAGCGTGACGAACAGCCTGCGTCGAATCGACGGCCGCAATATGCGTTCTGCGATTGCGGCGCTTCCGCCGTCCCTGGCGGTCGGTCGGGATATGGGCTCCGCGTCAGACCGTGTGCTCATCGAAACGATAGCCCATCCCGCGGATCGCGCGAATCTGCGCGGCCGTCCCCAGCTTCGCACGCAGCCTCGACACGTATTGCTCGACGGCGTTCGCGGTGAGCTCCTCGCTCCAGTCGGAGATCGATGCGAGCAGCTTGTCCTTGGAGACCAGGCGTCCCGCGTTCAGCACGAGGCACTCGAGGATGGCCCACTCGCGCTGCGTGAGATCGAGGTCGCGTCCTTCGATCGCGGCCTTCTTGTGCGCGATGTCGACCTCGAGATCGCCGAACGTGACGCGCGAGCTCGCCACCGCGTGAGCGCGGCGGATCAGCGCGCGGCAGCGCGCGACGAGCTCGGGCGTCTCGAACGGCTTCGTCATGTAGTCGTCGGCGCCCAAGTCGAGCGCAGTCACGCGATCGGAGAGCCCGTCGCGCGCGGTGAGCATCAACACGGGAATCGTCCTGCCGCGGCCGCGCAGCCCCTGCACGAGCCGCAGCCCATTCTCGCGCGGCAGGCCGATGTCGACGATCGCGAGGTCGAACGGCTCCGCTTGCAGCGCCGCGCGCGCCGCTTCCGCGGTTCCGACGAGGTCGGCTGCGAAGCCGGCGTTGCCGAGCACGAGCCGCACGGCGTCGCCGAGCAGCGCGTCGTCCTCGACTATCAACACTCGCATGTCTTGCTGCGCCGTCCTGCCGAAGCGACGCCGCCCCGAAGGGCGGCGTCTCGGCCGAACGTCACGTTTAGCCCACGGAGTAGTTGCGGCCTTCCATGCAGGCCGTGAACGCGCGGTCGTAGTTCGCGAGCTCGTCGGTCTTCTGCCGCTTCACCGCCTGCGGATCGTAGGCGCTCTCGCCCGCCGCCCAGTCGTGGCACTGGGTGCGATCGCGGCTCACTTGGTCCGCGCTCTGACCGGCCTGCGGATACACGTAGAGATCGGCTGCAGGCTTCTCGCCGGGAACGACGGGGACCGGAACCGGCACCGCGTACGGAGCCGCCGCGTACGGATATGCCCATGGAGAAAACGCATACGGCGGGCCGTAGTAGTACCGATACGGGAATCCGAAACCGAGGCCTACCGTCACGTGCGGATGCGCCGCCGCGGGGAGGCTCGCGAGCGCCAACGTTCCGGCCAGCAACCACGCTAACGTCTTCATGTGAACTCCTTCGGGGGGCGGCGAGCAGCAGTCGCTCGTCTCGATGCCCCATGGAGATCAACGTAGGCCGGTGCAGATTAAAAGACCCTAACGGCAACATTAATTCGCGTGCACCAGACCTTGAACGTTCTTGCGATTCCAAGTCAGCGCGGCGTCAGGTTGCGCGCGCAACGTCTGCACGTCGGCAAACCAAAGCATGCGCGCACGCAGCGGTAGCCGACGTTGGCTCAGCAGCTCAAGGAGATGGACATGAAGACTTCGATCGCAATGCTCGTGCTGCTCGTTGGAGCGGGGGCCGGCGCTCCGGCGATGGCCACGATTTCGGCGCAGCCCGCCGAGCAACAGCAGACACACAAGATCGTCGTGCAGTATGGCGACCTCAACGTCAACAGCGCGAAGGGCGCCGAGCAGCTGTACAGTCGAATCAGCTCCGCGGCACATGAAGTGTGCGGCGACGTGATCGCGCCGTTGCGCTTGGATACCGCCTATCTGCGGTGCCGTCAGACCGCGATGGAGGACGCGGTGGCGAAAGTCGGCCACCCGAAGCTCACGGCGCTTTACGACCAGCACTTCCCGGAGAACCCGCTCGTAAACAACCGGCGTGCCCACGGCCAGCGTTCCGTGGGATGAGGTCCCCCCGCCGCGTGGCCGCCGCGCAAGGACGGGCGGCGGCCGCGCCGGCGTCACGCACGACGCGCGTGACGCCTTACTTCTTCAGGGCGCCGGAACGATCGCGATCCGATTGCTGCGGTAGGAGCCCACCCAGAGATCCTTACCCACTTCGAGCACCACGGTGCCGGCGGCGAAGCCCGGCGTGTCGGCCTGAGTAAGCACGTCGCGCACGGCGAGCGTCTTGGGATCGATCTTCACCGCCTTCCAGTTCTGCTCCCCCTGCCCCACGGCCCAGAGCGTGCCGTCCTTCGCCCAGTGAATGTTGTCGACGCGAAACCCGAGCGGGATCTCGTCCCGCTTCGGGGGCGTCTCGCCGCGCGACAAGCGGAAGAAGGACTGGCTGCCCCACGCGGCGGCGTAGATCGTCTTGCCGTCGTCCGAAAGCTCCACGCCGTTCGCGCCGGCGGCCTCGCTGCCGGGGATCTTTTGCCAGCCGCTCGCGGTGTGCCACTCCCAGAGCTCGCCGTTCTTCTCTCCACCCAGCATCTTCTGCGTGGCTTCCTGAGTGCCGCCGCGCGGCAGGAAGTTGGTGGTGATGAAGCCGCCGTCGGAGAGACCTCGCACGGAGTTGAGCCCTACCGGATACGGCGCCTCGACGCAGCCGATCCAGGTGAGCACCGGGGTCGCGGGCTTGGTGTCCACCTCGAACACCTCGATCGATTCGCGGGCGCCGTGACCGACGACGAACAGCTTGACGACGTTGTTGCCGGGTGAAACGTAGACGCCGTGGGTTTGGAAGCGGTCGCTGCCCTTGCCGGGCGGGCCCGGGCACATCGGGTAGGTCTTCTTGTCGAGACGGTCACGCGCGGTCACGGACGGATACGCCTGGAACGACGTGCGATCGCGCACGCGCACGAGCATGACCCCGCCGGTGCCGGAGTACGCGCCGGCCACGACCCAGTTGGGGCCGACGGCGACGATGTCCTCGGGCGCTTGCTGGCCGCAGACGACGTCGGGGCCCGGCGTACACGGGGGCGGCGGGGGTTGCGGCGGCGGTTGGGCGCGCAGCGGCAACGACGCCGCGGACGCGAACGCGAGCAGGAGCACGGTAGACGTTTTCACTTGACCCCCCGGCGAGTTGTTCTTCGTCGCGCCGCAGCATTGACCGGCGCCGCCTCAACGTAGAGCGGAACGCGGCGTGGCGTCAACTTCGCGCGAAGACGGTCGTGCCTCACTTTGGCCTGCTGGTGTGGTGGTGGCGGCGGCCGCACCTCGATGGGCCTCCCCGAGACACGCCGGAAGAGCGTCCCTGCGGCTCCTCGCCGCACATCCCTGTGCGGCGACGGTCTCGGGGAGGCCCATCGAGGTACGTCCGCCGCCGTCGCGTGCATCGAGTGGCCAAAGTGAGGCACGACCGAAGAGCGGCGCGTCGCGCCTGTCCCGCGGTTCGAGTAAGCTCGGGCCTTCTGGGAGGCCAGCTGATGCCGTACCTGACGAAGAGACGTATCTCGCGGCGCGCGGTGTTGCGCGGTGCGGGCGTCGCCGTCGCGCTGCCGTTGCTCGAGTCGATGAGCCCGGCGGGCATTCGGAAAGCGTCGGCGGCCGGGGTGCCGCGGTCGCGGCTCGCGTGCGTGTACATACCGCACGGGTGCGTAGCGAGCCGGTGGACGCCGGCCGCCACGGGCCGAGACTTCGAGCTCACGCCGACGTTGGTTTCGCTCGAGCCGTTTCGCGAGCGGTTGAATATCGTGAGCGGGTTGAAGTTGCCGGCGGCGTACGTGGGCGAGTCGTCGGCCGTGGCGAATCACGGGCGGTCGTCGCAGTGCTGGCTCACGTCGCAGCCCGAG
>DASUFK010000219.1:0-7780 GCA_036274615.1 Gammaproteobacteria bacterium
GAGATCATGACGCTGCTCGAGCGGCTCAACAAAGACAACGGCACCACGATCGTGATGGTCACGCACGACAAGGCAAAGGCGGATCGGTCACACCGCATCGTGCGGGTCTTCGACGGCCAGCTCGTGCACTGAGGCGCCGCCTATGCTCAAGAACTACTTCAAGATCGCGATCGCCGTGCTGCTGCGGCGCAAGTTCATGACGTTCGTCAATCTCTTCGGGACGGTGCTCACGCTCACCGTGCTCGTCGTGGCGTTTGCGCTCTTCGACAGCATCGCGAGCCCGCGCGGCGCGGAGCGGCGCCACGACCACGTGCTCGGCGTCGAAGGCGTGATGCTCACCAACGGCACCACCAGAAGCGCGTGGGGGAGCAGCGTCGGCAAAGCGTTCCACGACCGTTTCGTCGCGCCGATGTCCACGCCCGATCTCGTGAGCTACGCGACCACCGCGACAGTGGGCACGTCCTACCTCGACGGCCGGAAAATCACGAGGCAAGTCCGGCGAACCGACGCGGCGTACTGGCGAATCCTCGATTTCGACTTGCGCGCAGGCCGGCTCCTGTCGGCCGACGACGTCGACTCGGGCCGGTTCGTCGCCGTGATCAACGAAGCTACGGCCGCGATCTACTTCCCCGAGGGCTCGCCGGTCGGCAAGTCGTTCGTCATCGATCGAAGGTCGTTCGAGGTCGTGGGCGTGGTCGGGAACGAGCCCGAGACGAGCCGGCTCGCATTCGCCGACGTCTGGGTGCCGCTGACGGCCACGGACTCCTCGGCCTACGAGCAGGAGTGGCTCGCGGGCGGCCTATCGCTGCTCTATGTCGACGATCCAGCGCGGCGCGAGGCGATGCGCGCGGAGTTCCGCGCGGGGCTCGCCCGCTTCGAATACACGCCGGATCCCAACGCGTACGACAAAGCCAGCGCTCAGGCGACCACTACGTTCGAGGACATCGCCTTCAGAGCGCTCAACGAGCTTGACGCAGTGGGCTTCTCGACGCCCCCGGCCACCTACGTGTCCCAGTTCGTCGGCGCGGCGATCTTCGTCGCCCTGCTCTTCATGGCGCTGCCCGCGATCAACATGACCAACCTGAACATCGGCAGAATCCTCGAGCGCGCGCCGGAGATCGGCCTACGCAAAGCGACGGGCGCGTCGATACGCGTTCTCGTAGGCCAGTTCGTCTTCGAGAGCATGGTGCTCGCCGCAATCAGCGGCGTGCTCGCGTTGGCGATCGCTCCGCTCGTGCTCGGCGTGTTGAACGACGTGTTCGCGTACGGGCAGCTGCGGCTGAACGGCGCGACGTTCGTCGCCGGGCTCGTCTTCGTCGTGGTATTCGGCGTGCTATCCGGTCTCTATCCCGCTTGCAAGATGGCGCGGCTCGAGCCCGCGGCGGCGCTGCGGGGGCAACGCAATGGTTGAGCACGCGCTCAAGCTCATCTGGAACCGCCGGCGTGCCAACGGGCTCGTCGTGGTCGAAATCGCCGCGACGTTCGTGGTGGCGTTCGTGCTGGTTGCGCTGGCTGGGCGCGCGTGGAGCAACTATCAGCGGCCGCTCGGATTCGTCTACGAAAACATCTGGCAAGTCCGCATCGACAACGAGAGCCTCACGGAGCAGCCCGGAGGCTTTCCCGACACGTCGCGCGAGGTCGCGCTGATGCTCGACGGGCTCCGCACACTTCCCGGCATCGAGGCGGCGCATGCGATCGACCTTACGCCGTTCGTCAGCGGCTCGAGCATCAACGGGTACGGGCGCGACGAGCACAGTCTGGTCTCGACGCTGCATAACACGCTCACCGCCGATGCGCTCGCGGCGCTCGGCGTCCACATCGTGGACGGGCGATCGTTCGGTCCCGAGGACGAAGGTCAAGAATACCGCGCCGCGCTCGTCAACCGTGTCTTCGTAGAGCGCGCTTTCGGCGGCGCGAGCCCCATCGGCAAGAAAATCAACAACGTGCCCCTCGAGTTCGCGGAGCGCCTGCCTCCGGAGGTGCTGCGCGAGGTGCTGCGCGAGGTCCGCGTGGTCGGCGTCATCGACGACTTCCGCCAGCACGGCGAGCTCGCCGACGAAACGCCGTACGCGATCTTGAGGCCGCAACCGGCAGACCGAGGGTCCACGGACCTCTTCGTGCGCATTGCTCCGGGCACCGACCGCGCAGTCGAGGAGCGCATCGTGGCGACGATCGGGGCCATCGCCCCGGGCTGGCGAGCCACGGTGACGCCATGGGAGGAGTTGCGGGAGAACGCGATCCGGGACGACCTGCTGCCCCTGCGCGTGGGCGCCACGATCGGCGCCTTCATGCTCGCGATGGTCGTACTCGGGCTCATCGGAATCGTGTGGCAGGACGTCGTGCGCCGCACTCAGGAGATCGGCTTGCGGCGCGCGGCGGGTGCGAGCATGAGGCACGTGCGCGCGCAGATCGTGCTCGAGATGCTCTTCGTGGGGCTATTCGGCGTCGCGATCGGGGCCGTGATCGCGGTGCAAATCCCGCTACTCGCGATCGTGCGGTCCATCGACTGGGCGTCGACGCCGCCGGCGCTGGCGCTGTCCGCCGCGCTCATCCTCGGTCTCGCGGCGCTCGCGGCGTTCTATCCCGCCTGGCTCGCGTCTCGCCGCGAGCCGGCCGATGCGCTACGTTACGAGTAGCCGACCACGGCCGCCGAGCGGGGGACGATGGCCACGATTCTCGTAGTCGATGACGACGCGTCGGTGTCGGCGTCGCTCGCGCTGCTGCTCAAGCAGAACGGGCTCGAGCACGTCAGCGCCGCCGATCCGCAGGCCGCGTTGGCGGCGCTCGACGGCCGCGCCATCGATCTCGTGATCCAGGACATGAACTTCTCGCGGTCCACGACCGGCGAGGAAGGCCTGCGCCTGCTTCATGACATTCGCCGCGCACGTCCGGCCGTGCCCGTGGTGCTGATCACCGCGTGGGGCTCGATCGCGCTCGCCGTCGAGGGCATGAAAGCCGGCGCCGCGGACTTCGTCACGAAGCCTTGGGACAACGAACGCCTGATGCAGACGGTGAAGACCGCGCTCAGCCTGTTCGGCGGCGCGGGCGGCGCCGACCACGCCGATCGCGAGTCGCTCGACAAGGACTCCGACTTCAGCGAAATCTTGGGCAAAGACCCGGCGCTCGTGCGCGTGCTGAGCCAGATCGCGCGCGTGGCGAAGACCGACGCCACGGTGCTCGTTTCGGGCGAGAGCGGCACCGGCAAGGAGCTGCTCGCGAACGCGGTCCACGCGAACAGCGCGCGGGCGGCCGGCCCGTTCGTGAAGGTGAACCTCGGCGCGATCGTGCCGTCGTTGTTCGAGAGCGAGATGTTCGGCCACGTGCGCGGCGCGTTCACCGACGCGAAGCGCGACCGCGTGGGCTACTTCGAGCAGGCGCACGGCGGCACGATCTTCCTTGACGAGGTGGCCGAGGTCGACCGCACGTCGCAAGTGAAGCTGCTGCGCGTGCTCCAGGATCACACTTATCAACGCGTCGGCAGCGGCGAAGTCCGCAGCTCGAGCTTTCGCGTGGTGGCGGCGACCAACCGCGACCTCGCCGCGCTCGTCGCAAGCGGTCAGTTTCGCGAAGACCTCTACTATCGGCTGAACCTCATCACGCTCGAGGTGCCGCCGCTGCGCAAGCGCAAGGGCGACATCCCTCTGATCGCGGCGCACCATCTGCGTCAGGTCGAGGAGCGGCACGCGCTCGGCGAGATCGCGCTCGGCGCCGACGTGTTTCCGTGGCTGGCCGCCCAGCCGTGGCCGGGAAACGTGCGCGAGCTCAAGCACTGCGTGGAGCGCGCCGCGTTGATGTCGGGAAAGCAGAAGCTCACGCGCGCCGACTTCGAGGCGGGCGGCCGCGACGCTTCGCGCCCCGCCCCACCGCTCGACGGCGACCTCATGACGCTCGACGAAGTGGAGCGGCTCATGATCCAGCGCGCTCTTCGCCAATCCGGCCGCAACATCACGCGTGCCGCCGAGCTGCTGGGTCTCAGCCGCGCGGCGCTCTACCGCCGGCTCGCGAAGCACGGCTTGGCATCCGAGTGAAGCTCAAGGTCCGGCTCGCGATCTACGTGGGCGCGGTGCACGCGGCGGTCGTGGCGGTGTTGCTTTGGCAGCGATCCGTGCTCGGCGGCTGGTTGGTTCCGCTCGAGATCGCGCTGGTCGGGTCGTTCTTCTTGGGGCTGCGGTGGATTCGCGCGCTGGCCGCTCAGGCGGACGTTGCGCGTTCCTTCACCGACGTAATCGAGGCCGGCGAGTTCGGCTCGCGTTACTCCCTCGTCGGCCGGCGCGAGGTGGACGGTGTGATCGAGATCTACAACCGTGTGCTCGCGACGCTGCAGCAGGAACGCTTCCGGATCGGCGAGCAGCGCGGCTTCGCCGAAAGGTTTCTCGAGGACTCCCCGGCCGGCGTCGCGATCTTCGACTTCGACGGCAGGATCACACTGGCGAACCCGCGCGTGCGCGCGCTGCTCGGGATTGCGGACGACGCAGAGCTCGCGGGCCGGGCGCTCGGCGAGCTCGATTCGCCGGTAGCGCAAACACTGGCGACGCTCGCAGTCGACGAGACCCGGATGGTCACCGACGCGGCCGGCCGGCGCCTGCGCTGCCGGCTCGCGCAGTTCATGGATCGCGGCTTCGCCCGCTCGTACGTGCTCGTCGAGGAGCTCACGGCGGAGCTCAACCGCACCGAGCGCGAGACGTACGAGAAGCTCATCCGCATGATGTCGCACGAAGTGACGAACACCGTCGCTGCGACGAACTCGCTGCTCGAGTCATGCCGCACGTACGCGAAGGAGCTGGCGGGCGTCGAGTCCCGCGCCGACTACGAGAACGCGCTCGACGTGCTCATCAAGCGCAACCGCAGCTTGAACGAGTTCACGAAGGGGTACAGCGACCTCGTGAAGCTGCCGGAACCGCAGCGCGAAGACGTCGACGTGCGCGAGATGTTGGGCGCGCTGCAGACGATGTTCCGAGCGGAGCTCGAGCGGCGCGACATCGCTCTCGAGATCGCAGTGGAGGACGGCTTGCCGCGCGTGTCGATGGACCGCAATCAGCTCGATCAAGCGCTGCTGAACGTGATGAAGAACGCGGCGGAAGCGATCGACCACGGCGGCAGGATCGAGATCGTCGCCCGCCGCTGCGGGCGGTTCGTGGAGCTAGCGGTTGCGGATTCGGGCAGCGGGCTGAGCGAGCAAACCAAGGAGCGGCTGTTCACGCCGTTCTACACGACCAAGAAGCACGGCCAAGGGCTCGGCCTCATGCTCGTGAAGGAAATCCTCACGCAGCACGGCTTCGGCTTCTCCTTGGAGAACGCCGCCGGCAGGACTCGCTTTCGGATCGCGATGCCGCACTGCGGCGAATAGCGCCGAGGTTGCCGGCCGGCTCGGACGGTGAAGGAGCCTTTCAGGCCCCCGGGCCGCGCCCGAAGTTCACCATCTCGGTGCCGTCCGACAGCGTCGCGCGCATCAGCGTGCCGCCCGGCTCGCCGCTCTTGAGCGGCGCGATCACCACCTTCAGGTGGTCGCCCGGATTGAACGTGTGCTTCGTCCAGCCGCGGCGGCCCAGGAAGTTCGGGCTCATGCCTTCGAGGCCCCACTTGGTGGTCTTGCCGTCGGCGCCCTTCACGTCGATCCAGAGGAAGGTGTGCGGGTTGGTCCACTGGAACTCGACCACGTCGCCCTCGAGCTCCTTCTGCGTGGTCATGTCGAACACGCTGAACGAGTGGTGCGCCACGGCGGGAACGGCCACCGCGATCGCCAACCCGGCGGCGATGAGCGCGCGAGCGCTCGCCTTACGACCGTTGCGGGAAGTCTGTGCTGTCATTGCGCGTCCTCGTTGGTATCGGAGTTCGGCGGCGTCACTCGTCGCCGTGCTTGAGGTTGATGCCGGCCTTGCCGTCCTCGGTGGTGTAGTTGCGGTTGTTCTGCTGGCACACGTATTCCGACAACGTCCAGTCGCGATGACGGCCGTAGAGACGTGTGCTCACCCACGGTTTCGCGAGCGCCTCCTTGTCGTCGATCGTGGTCTCGATCTGCAAGCGATCGCCCTCGACGAGCTTCATGCGCTCCACGATGTGCATCTTGTCGCTGTGCTTCATCGCCATGTTGCCGAGCGCGGTGTCGGTGGTGAACCCGACGGTGTCGACGACGAGCGTGTCGCCTTCCCAGTGGCCGATCGAGTGGCCGTTGAACGTGAGGTCGGGGTCTTCCGGGTGCTTGCGGCCGTCGGTGAAGATCTGACGCCACTGGCTGTAGGCCTCGATCACGATCGTGACCTTGCCCGGCGTGAACAGGATCTCGAGCGGGTAGGGCTGCGTCATCACCGACGGCATGCCGTTCGGCACGCAGTTGGCGGCGGGGCCGTCCTGGATCTCGCCGCTCTGCTGCTTCGCCCGGTACTCGGCGGCCTTCGCCGCGTACGGCGGCGTGAGCTCGGGCTGCGTGGGCCGCGCGCCGCCACCGCCGCCGCCCGCGGGCTCCCAGAGGCCCGACCAGTCGGGCAGCTTCGCGATCGATTCGTAGGTATCGCCCTGCGGCGACCTCGCAGCTTGGGGGGACTGCGCCTGCGCGCCGAGAGCCGCGGCGCACGCCGCAACGCCTACGAAAATCGTCGATCGATCGAACCGCATGACTTCTCCCCCAAGGCCGGCCGCAATCTTAACCGCACGCGCGGTGGGCGGAAAACGGCCGCGACGACGCATCGTATACACTAGCGTTTGCCTGCATTCCGAAGATTTCTCGCCACCTTATGCTCCGCAGAGACGACCGCGAGCTCTCGCACTCTTGGCTGGACGGCGCGCTCGCGCGCTTCACCGCCGACAACGACGGGCTCGTGCTCCAGACGCGAACGGTGCTCGGCCGCATCGTGTCCGACACGGCGCAGCACGCGCGCCTCCTGAACACGCTGTCGATGCTCGAGCATCTCGGCAGCCACAAGATCATGGCCACGCAGCACGCGCCGGACATCGACCAGCCCACGCTCAAGCACGTCGCCGAGGAAGCCGGGCACGCGTACTTCATGAAGCGGCAGGCCGAGAAGACGGCGGACCGTCCGCTCGAGTACGTCGCCGCCGACCTCCTCGCCCCCGCCGCGGCGCGCATGTACTTCCAGCGGCTCGAGGCCGCGCTCGCGCGAGTGCTCGGCCGGCAAGGAAGCGCGCGCGCCGTCTATCTCTACATGTCGATGATCGTCGAGTTTCGCGCGTTGTGGTTCTACGGGCTCTATCAGCAGACGTTGCAGCGCGCGAAGCACGCCCTCTCGCTGAAGCGTGTGCTCGGCGAGGAGCAGAACCACCTGCACGACATGGCCACGCGGCTCGAGGCCGCGGGCGAGCTCAGCGACGCGCGCGTATCGGACTTCGTCGCGCGCGAGCGCTCGTTGTATTCGAGACTGCTCGGCGCCCTCGCAGCTGAAAAATAGGGACATGTTACTTTTTCGGCCGTGTATCGGCCCCGCAGCCGCGCCGCGAGTCGCACGGCCGAAAAAGTAACATGTCCCTATTTTTCAGCGGAAGCGCGGCACCCACTCGCCGAAGCGCAGAACGTCCCCATTTTTCAGAAGCGGAAGGTGTAGCTGAGCTTGGCGACGATGTCGGCCGCGGCCGAGCGGAACGTGTTGTCGCGGTCGAAGTCCTCGAGGTTGTGGTTGATCACGAGGAAGAATTCCTTGCCGGCCTCGGGAATCCAGTTGAGGCGCAGGTTCACGCCCATGATCTCGCTCACGTTGTCGTACTGAATCAGGTTGGTCCACGACAGGCGTGACGAGAACACGATGTCGAACCCGGTGGTGAGAATGCG